>NZ_JAUTAU010000001.1:0-135000 GCF_030818775.1 Bacillus sp. SORGH_AS_0510
AGCTATGGGAAATCTCATCTTGAGGGGGGCTTCATGCTTAGATGCTTTCAGCACTTATCCCGTCCGCACATAGCTACCCAGCGATGCCTTTGGCAAGACAACTGGTACACCAGCGGTGCGTCCATCCCGGTCCTCTCGTACTAAGGACAGCTCCTCTCAAATTTCCTGCGCCCACGACGGATAGGGACCGAACTGTCTCACGACGTTCTGAACCCAGCTCGCGTACCGCTTTAATGGGCGAACAGCCCAACCCTTGGGACCGACTACAGCCCCAGGATGCGATGAGCCGACATCGAGGTGCCAAACCTCCCCGTCGATGTGGACTCTTGGGGGAGATAAGCCTGTTATCCCCGGGGTAGCTTTTATCCGTTGAGCGATGGCCCTTCCATGCGGAACCACCGGATCACTAAGCCCGACTTTCGTCCCTGCTCGACTTGTAGGTCTCGCAGTCAAGCTCCCTTGTGCCTTTACACTCTACGAATGATTTCCAACCATTCTGAGGGAACCTTTGGGCGCCTCCGTTACTCTTTAGGAGGCGACCGCCCCAGTCAAACTGCCCACCTGACACTGTCTCCCACCCCGATAAGGGGTGCGGGTTAGAATTTCAATACAGCCAGGGTAGTATCCCACCGACGCCTCCACCGAAGCTAGCGCTCCGGCTTCTACGGCTCCTACCTATCCTGTACAAGCTGTACCAAAATTCAATATCAGGCTACAGTAAAGCTCCACGGGGTCTTTCCGTCCTGTCGCGGGTAACCTGCATCTTCACAGGTACTATAATTTCACCGAGTCTCTCGTTGAGACAGTGCCCAGATCGTTACGCCTTTCGTGCGGGTCGGAACTTACCCGACAAGGAATTTCGCTACCTTAGGACCGTTATAGTTACGGCCGCCGTTTACTGGGGCTTCGATTCAGAGCTTCGCTTGCGCTAACCCCTCCTCTTAACCTTCCAGCACCGGGCAGGCGTCAGCCCCTATACTTCGCCTTGCGGCTTCGCAGAGACCTGTGTTTTTGCTAAACAGTCGCCTGGGCCTATTCACTGCGGCTCTTCGAGGCTATTCACCTCAAAAAGCACCCCTTCTCCCGAAGTTACGGGGTCATTTTGCCGAGTTCCTTAACGAGAGTTCTCTCGCTCACCTTAGGATTCTCTCCTCGCCTACCTGTGTCGGTTTGCGGTACGGGCACCTTTTATCTCGCTAGAGGCTTTTCTTGGCAGTGTGGAATCAGGAACTTCGGTACTAAATTTCCCTCGCTATCACAGCTCAGCCTTTACGGAAAGCGGATTTTCCTACTTTCCAGCCTAACTGCTTAGACGCGCATATCCAACAGCGCGCTTACCCTATCCTCCTGCGTCCCCCCATCACTCAAACGATAAAGAGGTGGTACAGGAATATCAACCTGTTGTCCATCGCCTACGCCTTTCGGCCTCGGCTTAGGTCCCGACTAACCCTGAGCGGACGAGCCTTCCTCAGGAAACCTTAGGCATACGGTGGATGAGATTCTCACTCATCTTTCGCTACTCATACCGGCATTCTCACTTCTAAGCGCTCCACCAGTCCTTACGGTCTAGCTTCAACGCCCTTAGAACGCTCTCCTACCACTGACATCTAAGATGTCAATCCACAGCTTCGGTGTTACGTTTAGCCCCGGTACATTTTCGGCGCAGAGTCACTCGACCAGTGAGCTATTACGCACTCTTTAAATGGTGGCTGCTTCTAAGCCAACATCCTGGTTGTCTAAGCAACTCCACATCCTTTTCCACTTAACGTAAACTTTGGGACCTTAGCTGGTGGTCTGGGCTGTTTCCCTTTTGACTACGGATCTTATCACTCGCAGTCTGACTCCCACGGATAAGTCTTTGGCATTCGGAGTTTGTCTGAATTCGGTAACCCGATGAGGGCCCCTAGTCCAAACAGTGCTCTACCTCCAAGACTCTAACAACGTGAGGCTAGCCCTAAAGCTATTTCGGAGAGAACCAGCTATCTCCAAGTTCGATTGGAATTTCTCCGCTACCCACACCTCATCCCCGCACTTTTCAACGTGCGTGGGTTCGGGCCTCCATCCAGTGTTACCTGGACTTCACCCTGGACATGGGTAGATCACCTGGTTTCGGGTCTACGACCACATACTCATTCGCCCTATTCAGACTCGCTTTCGCTGCGGCTCCGTCTCTTCAACTTAACCTTGCATGGGATCGTAACTCGCCGGTTCATTCTACAAAAGGCACGCTATCACCCATTAACGGGCTCTAACTACTTGTAGGCACACGGTTTCAGGAACTATTTCACTCCCCTTCCGGGGTGCTTTTCACCTTTCCCTCACGGTACTGGTTCACTATCGGTCACTAGGGAGTATTTAGCCTTGGGAGATGGTCCTCCCTGCTTCCGACCGGATTTCACGTGTCCGGCCGTACTCAGGATCCACTCAGGAGGGAACGAAGTTTCGACTACAGGGTTTTTACCTTCTCTGACGGGCCTTTCCAGGCCGCTTCATCTACCCCGTTCCTTTGTAACTCCATGTAGAGTGTCCTACAACCCCAAGAGGCAAGCCTCTTGGTTTGGGCTATGTCCCGTTTCGCTCGCCGCTACTCAGGGAATCGCGTTTGCTTTCTCTTCCTCCGGGTACTTAGATGTTTCAGTTCCCCGGGTATGCCTTCAATACCCTATGTATTCAGGTAAAGATACTGTTCCATTACGAACAGTGGGTTTCCCCATTCGGAAATCTCTGGATCAAAGCTTACTTACAGCTCCCCAAAGCATATCGGTGTTAGTCCCGTCCTTCATCGGCTCCTAGTGCCAAGGCATTCACCGTGCGCCCTTTCTAACTTAACCTAAAAGGTTTATTACTCTATATATAATAGAGAGAAAACTAAAATGGCGATTACTCGATGTTTCTTGACTTTCTTCTTTACGATTATCTAGTTTTCAAAGAACGAAGTTCTGAGAGAAATTGCACTCTCAAAACTAAACAAACAGAAAACAATCAAACAAACATGTTTTGTCTGGCTCATAGGTCCAGCTTATATCCTTAGAAAGGAGGTGATCCAGCCGCACCTTCCGATACGGCTACCTTGTTACGACTTCACCCCAATCATCTGTCCCACCTTAGGCGGCTGGCTCCTTACGGTTACCCCACCGACTTCGGGTGTTACAAACTCTCGTGGTGTGACGGGCGGTGTGTACAAGGCCCGGGAACGTATTCACCGCGGCATGCTGATCCGCGATTACTAGCGATTCCGGCTTCATGTAGGCGAGTTGCAGCCTACAATCCGAACTGAGAATGGTTTTATGGGATTGGCTAAACCTCGCGGTCTTGCAGCCCTTTGTACCATCCATTGTAGCACGTGTGTAGCCCAGGTCATAAGGGGCATGATGATTTGACGTCATCCCCACCTTCCTCCGGTTTGTCACCGGCAGTCACCTTAGAGTGCCCAACTGAATGCTGGCAACTAAGATCAAGGGTTGCGCTCGTTGCGGGACTTAACCCAACATCTCACGACACGAGCTGACGACAACCATGCACCACCTGTCACTCTGTCCCCCGAAGGGGAAAGTCCTATCTCTAGGAGTGTCAGAGGATGTCAAGACCTGGTAAGGTTCTTCGCGTTGCTTCGAATTAAACCACATGCTCCACCGCTTGTGCGGGCCCCCGTCAATTCCTTTGAGTTTCAGCCTTGCGGCCGTACTCCCCAGGCGGAGTGCTTAATGCGTTAGCTGCAGCACTAAGGGGCGGAAACCCCCTAACACTTAGCACTCATCGTTTACGGCGTGGACTACCAGGGTATCTAATCCTGTTTGCTCCCCACGCTTTCGCGCCTCAGCGTCAGTTACAGACCAGAAAGCCGCCTTCGCCACTGGTGTTCCTCCACATCTCTACGCATTTCACCGCTACACGTGGAATTCCGCTTTCCTCTTCTGCACTCAAGTCCCCCAGTTTCCAATGACCCTCCACGGTTGAGCCGTGGGCTTTCACATCAGACTTAAAGGACCGCCTGCGCGCGCTTTACGCCCAATAATTCCGGACAACGCTTGCCACCTACGTATTACCGCGGCTGCTGGCACGTAGTTAGCCGTGGCTTTCTGGTTAGGTACCGTCAAGGTACCGGCAGTTACTCCGGTACTTGTTCTTCCCTAACAACAGAGCTTTACGACCCGAAGGCCTTCATCGCTCACGCGGCGTTGCTCCATCAGACTTTCGTCCATTGTGGAAGATTCCCTACTGCTGCCTCCCGTAGGAGTCTGGGCCGTGTCTCAGTCCCAGTGTGGCCGATCACCCTCTCAGGTCGGCTACGCATCGTCGCCTTGGTGAGCCGTTACCTCACCAACTAGCTAATGCGCCGCGGGCCCATCTGTAAGTGTCAGCCGAAACCGACTTTCAACTTCTCCTCATGTGAGGAAAAGGATTATCCGGTATTAGCACCGGTTTCCCGGTGTTATCCCAGTCTTACAGGCAGGTTGCCCACGTGTTACTCACCCGTCCGCCGCTAACCACCGAAGTGGTTCGCTCGACTTGCATGTATTAGGCACGCCGCCAGCGTTCGTCCTGAGCCAGGATCAAACTCTCCAAGAAAGTTGATTAGCTCATTTTGTTACGTTGGCTAACTTCAATTAAGAAGTTAAATATTATTGTTTGTTGACGTTTTTGTTTGTTTAGTTTTCAAAGAACAATTTAAAGGTATAAATTGGAGCGGGTGATGGGAATCGAACCCACGACATCAGCTTGGAAGGCTGAGGTTTTACCATTAAACTACACCCGCATATTAAAATTCAAATGGTCGGGAAGACAGGATTCGAACCTGCGACCCCTTGGTCCCAAACCAAGTGCTCTACCAAGCTGAGCTACTTCCCGTAATAAGAATGGCGCGCCCGAAAGGAGTCGAACCCATAACCTTCTGATCCGTAGTCAGACGCTCTATCCAATTGAGCTACGGGCGCATCTTTTAAAATCAACTTTTAAAGTATATCATACTCAGTTTGGTTTGTCAATAAAGTTTTTAGTGCGGCCGAGAGGACTTGAACCTCCACGGGGTTGCCCCCACTAGGCCCTCAACCTAGCGCGTCTGCCATTCCGCCACGACCGCGTTATAATTAGCGACAAAAACTATCATAACACGATAACCACTTTATTACAAGAGGAAATGTTTGGTTGGTGCGGGTGAAGGGAGTCGAACCCCCACGCCTTGCGGCGCCAGATCCTAAGTCTGGTGCGTCTGCCAATTCCGCCACACCCGCATATTAATTAAAATGGTGAGCCATGAAGGACTCGAACCTTCGACCCTCTGATTAAAAGTCAGATGCTCTACCAACTGAGCTAATGGCTCATACTAAGATGTTTCACTAATCTTTTATACCGTTAGTCAGATGGTCAATAAAAGAAAAATGGCTGGGCTAGCTGGATTTGAACCAACGCATGTCGCAGTCAAAGTGCGATGCCTTACCGCTTGGCTATAGCCCAATATTTATTAAATAAGAAACTATAAAGATTAAGAAACAGGAAATGAGTTAAAGTCACTCCCCGTCCCTGATGACCCTTACGGGATTCGAACCCGTGTTACCGCCGTGAAAGGGCGGTGTCTTAACCGCTTGACCAAAGGGCCGTAAAGATATTATGGCGGAGAAGGAGGGATTTGAACCCTCGCGCCGGTTACCCGACCTACACCCTTAGCAGGGGCGCCTCTTCAGCCTCTTGAGTACTTCCCCATAATGGCTCCGCAGGTAGGACTCGAACCTACGACCGATCGGTTAACAGCCGATAGCTCTACCACTGAGCTACTGCGGAATAATACTTATTTCGTCTCAACATGGGTTATTGCCCTGTCGACTCTTTACATTATAATGACCGTTAAACAGAAAGTCAACATAGTTTTGTAAGAAATTTTAATCCCAAATTCTTCTCTCTAATTTAAAGTTACTTCCCTTGCTTTTACAAGCTTACCACGGCACTTTCCACATACATATCTACTGGTATTAATACTTCTCTTTCTTGTATAAGTCTGCTTACAATTCGAGCACTGATATATTAAAAGCTTTTTTGGTGAACGTTTCACTTGTTTATTAGGAAGTTGCGAGCAAAATCGAGGAGCATTTACTTTTTTCAAGAGCGCTTTAAAGTCTGCATCTTTATGTTGATAGCCCTTCCTCTCAAGATGGAGATGATAATGACATAGCTCGTGTTTAATGATGCCGATTAACTCATTTTCCCCTAACTGTTCTAAGTATTTTCTATTGATTTCTATATTATGTGTACTAAGTAGATACCTTCCTCCTGTTGATCGCAATCTCGGGTTAAAGGTCGCTTGGTGACAAAAAGGTTTTCCAAATGACTCATCTGATATCTTTTCGACTAATATTTGCAATTCCTGCTCGGTCATTTTACCTTTCACCCCTTTTTTCGCGAACGTGACAACCTATTATAGCATATAGTGTATATACCATTAATGGTGACGAACTTTTCGGGAGGTTTTCATTATGCCAACTTGGTTGCAAAACCAAATGAAAAGGGCTTTCTATGAGAAGGACCGCTACCAGATCAAACTCTTAAACCAGTGCTGGTTTTTTTACAGAAAAAAACACTGCTCATAATAAAAGCTCAAGCGCCTTGGTCAGCCCCGGCAGGCAAAACGTTCTTCTGCAAGAAAAGTCGCTCTTTGACTTTTATTACAGAAGAACATTTGACCCGAAGGGCTAGGCGCTTGAGCTGGACAATTCTCAAAGTCTAATGCTTTCTAATAAAATTAAAAAAGCAGTGTTTCCTTTTTTTCATTATTGATTTGACGGCGGAAGCATTGTTAACGCCACTCGGCCTTTTTTCATATCAACTGAATCCACCCATACCGTTACTACATCACCCACAGAGACAATGTCTAGCGGATGCTTAACAAATCGGTTACTCAGTTTAGAAATATGCACCAAACCATCTTGTTTCACACCGATATCTACAAACGCACCAAAGTCTACGACGTTTCGGACTGTCCCCTGAAGCTCCATGCCAGCCTTTAAGTCCTCGAGCTTTAATACGTCCTTTTTCAACAATGGTCTTGGTAAATCATCACGCGGGTCACGTTCAGGTCTAACCAACGCATCAATAATATCTTTTAAGGTTAACTCTCCAATACAAAGTTCTTCAGAAAGAGACTTTAAATCCAGACCACTAAGCGCTGTTATTAACGCTTCCGTTCCTAAATCATCCGTCGTAAAGCCAAGCTTCGTTAATAGCTTCTTCACTTCGCCATAGTTTTCCGGATGAATCCCCGTACGGTCCAGGGGCTCTTTTCCGTCTAGTACACGCAAGAAACCAATCGCTTGTTCATACGTTTTTGCACCTAAGCGAGGAACTTTCTTTAATTGAACCCTGCTGGTGAATTTTCCTTCTTCTTCACGCTTTTTCACAATATTGTTGGCTGCTGTCTTATTTAGCCCCGCCACGTATTGCAATAATGAAGAAGAAGCCGTATTAACATTTACTCCTACTCGGTTAACTGCTGTCTCAACGACAAAATGCAAGGATTCTGATAAACGTTTTTGTGACACGTCATGCTGGTACTGACCTACACCTACTGATTTCGGATCGATTTTTACCAACTCAGCAAGTGGATCTTGCAGACGTCTTGCAATGGAAACAGCACTTCTTTCTTCCACCTGGAAATTAGGAAACTCTTCTCTCGCTATATCGGAGGCAGAATATACACTAGCCCCCGCTTCGTTAACGATTAAATAGAAAATCTCTTCATTCAATTCTTTTAAAATATCAGCAACGAACTGCTCTGTTTCCCTTGAAGCCGTCCCGTTACCGATGGCAGCCATTTCTACCTTGTACTCACGCAGGATTGAAATAAACTTTTCACGCGCCTCTTTTGTTTTCGAAACAGGCGGATGCGGGTAAATCACATCAATCTTTAGTACTTTTCCCGTATCATCCACGACTGCCAGCTTACAGCCTGTCCGATAAGCAGGGTCGACGCCGATCACCACTTTACCTTTAAGCGGTGGCTGCAATAATAAATTCCTCAAGTTTTCAGAGAAGATGTGAATGGCTTGTTCTTCTCCTTTTTCCGTTAATTCACTACGAATTTCTCGTTCGATTGAAGGCTGAATTAATCGCTTATAGCTATCCTCCATAGCTTCTAGAACAATAGAAGCCGCAGGTGAATGTTGATTCCGAATCCACTTTCTTGAAAGGTAAGACATAATTAAATCTACATTCATTTTAATAGATACCTTCAAGATGTCTTCCTTTTCGCCGCGATTTAAAGCAAGAGTGCGGTGGGGAACGATCTTATTAACCGGTTCCTCGTATTCATAGTACATTTCGTACACATTTTTCTCATCTTTTTCCGCGTCTTTTACTGCAGATGTTACGGTACCTGACTTAAACGTTTCTTTACGAATCCATTTGCGGCTTTCCGCATCATCTGAGACCGTTTCAGCAATAATGTCCTTCGCACCAGCAATCGCATCTTCAATAGTAAGAACTTGTTTCTCTTCTGATACAAATTCCTTGGCTTTTTCCTCGATGCTGCCCTTCGGGAATGTCATTAACCATTCAGCAAGTGGTTCTAATCCCTTCTCTTTTGCAACAGTTGCCTTTGTTCGTCTCTTTTGTTTAAATGGGCGGTATAAATCCTCTACTTCTTGGAGCTTTTCCGCTTTCGTAACAGCTTTACTTAGCTCATCTGTTAGCTTGCCTTGCTCCTCGATAATCCGGAGAACTTCTTCTTTTCTTTGTTCAAGATTCTGTATGTATTGCCATCTTTCTAAAATGTCACGGATTTGAACCTCATCAAGCGCTCCTGTCATTTCCTTACGGTAACGTGCAATAAAAGGAACTGTGTTTCCTTCCTCTAGTAATGAAATGACACTCTTTACTTGTTTATAAGAAACCGCTTGTTCATAAGCGATTTTTGCTAGTAACTGATCCTCTTTTACAACCGTATCATTCACAAAACAATCCTCCAATTTTGTATTGATCTAGTATATGTACCTTTACTCCCTTACATATTGTACCAAATTATGGTTGGTACATAAAAAGAAAAGCAAGCTGGCAGCGCTTGCTTTAGGCAGAATTATAGTTTGAGGTCAGGATATGTATGAAAAAACGCTCTTTTAGTAAAGAGCGTGCTGTAGAACTAAAATTCGATGAGACCTAAGCTTACCTGCAAGGCTTCATCCACTTTCTCCATCATTTCGTCATCGAGATGGGTAATTTTATCGGTTAACCGCTGCTTATCAATTGTACGAATCTGCTCTAACAGAATGACCGAATCTCGTTCAAATCCGTAGCGCTTCGCATCAATTTCTACATGAGTAGGAAGCTTAGCTTTTTGAATTTGAGCTGTAATCGCTGCAACAATCACTGTGGGACTAAACCGATTCCCGATGTCGTTTTGGATGACAAGTACTGGTCGGACGCCGCCTTGTTCAGAACCAACAACTGGGGATAGGTCCGCGAAATAAACGTCACCACGCTTGACAATCAAA
The DNA here is from genome assembly GCF_030818775.1 of Bacillus sp. SORGH_AS_0510. Lineage (NCBI taxonomy): Bacteria > Bacillati > Bacillota > Bacilli > Caryophanales > Bacillaceae > Bacillus > Bacillus sp. SORGH_AS_0510. The sequence continues at coordinate 9,477 of NZ_JAUTAU010000001.1, forward strand.
GGATTATCCTCCGCTTACAAGACGTTCAACTGTGTGTTCTGCCTCATATTCTGCTTGAAATGCTTCTGATGCAATTCTTAGATTAATTTTAGCCATTTCCATGTATCCACGTCTCATTGACTCGCGAATTTGTCTCTTTTTACGTTCGCGTAGATACATTTTTGTTGCCTGGTAGATAAACTCGCTTCGGTTCACATTTTCTTGCTTAACGAAACCATCTAATTCCGTTAAAAGATGTTGCGGTAATTTCACCAAGATTTCCGTAGTTGCGCCGGATTCAGACACAAACATACACCTCCACCATCACTACACACCAATATAATTTATCTGTACCATATTTAATAATAACACTAATCAAGCTTTATTCATAGACTAAATATAATTCTACTGTATTATAAGCCAATAAAAGATGCTTTTATGCACAAATTACCGCAATAACATAAATATGTTTGAATTTCTTTATTTAGGCCTGATAATTGTTCAACAAATCGTTTTTTAAATCGACAACTTTGCCGTTCTTTTTATATAGACGAGGAACACGATTGGCGATGATACACGGCACCTCATAATTGATGGTCTCTAGTTTTTTAGCGACCTCATTCACTGAAATGAATTGATTTTCCTGTGTCCCAATTAGAGTAACCGTTGTTCCAATCGGTAGATACCGCGGGAGGCGGATCATGCATTGATCCATACAAATTCTGCCGACAATTGGCGAACGTTCTCCAGCTACCAGCACTTCCTGCCCTTGAAGCCTACGAATCCACCCATCCGCGTAACCAATAGGAATCGTACCAATCCACTCTTCCTCTTCGCTTTCGTAGGTGGCTCCGTAACTCACTTTGTCACCTTTCTCGAGCTTCTTCACATGTACAAGCCTTGAATTTAGAGAAAAGGCTTCTTTTAATGTAAAAGGAATTTCCTGTTCCATTTCGAGTGATGGGGTCAGGCCATACATGGCAATTCCAATTCGAACGGCATTAAAGTATGCTTTCGGAAAACGCAAAGCTGCAGCACTGTTACTTGAGTGGATGTATTTTGGGCGATTTGGCAATGCCGCGATCATTTTTTCAAATATCTCCAGCTGCTGTTGAAAATAGGTTTGGTCCAGTTCATCTGCCGTCGCAAAATGAGTGTACACGCCTTCGAACTGGAAGCGTTCGTCCTCTGCAATCAGTTGATGAATGGAAATCAGTTCCTCTGCATTTCGGATACCAATTCTCCCCATTCCTGTATCCAATTTAATATGGACCGAAATGGATTGATTGCCTTCCAGATGTTTCCGTGCTTCTTGTACCCATTCTTTTTGAAAGACAGTTAGGGTAATCGCAAATTTTGCTGCTACTTCTACATCTTCTGGCCGTGATGCTCCTAAAACAAGAATAGGAGCCTTGATCCCTTTATTCCTTAAGGCAATAGCTTCATCCATAAAGGCTACAGCTAAATAGGACGCACCAGCCTCTAGCGCAGTTTGTGCTACCTGTACATCACCATGACCATAGGCATTCGCTTTAACCACCGCGATGATCGTCACATCTTGTGGCAAATGACTTCTAACAGATTTAACATTTTCTGCGATGTAATCCAAGTCCACTTCAGCCCATGTATCTCGATAGAAATATCCTTGCTCTTCCATACTTCCACTTCCTATTTGAAATTCACATATTCCATTATTTTATCACAAAACATATCATACTACTTTTTAACGATGCAATATAACAACTAGTACAAAAAGAAAAACAGACCCAAAAATGAGCCTGTTTTCTTGCCTTACTTATTTTACCGCATCACCTTGAACGGATTTTGCCACCTCGATCATTTCATCCTTCGTTAGGTTTTTCGATGCAATCATATAATCGACGCCACCGTGTGACCAAGAAATAGAATGGTCAGTCACCGCTCCAATCGTTAGGCCTAAGTCGACGATATCCCCTTCAACATAGGTTGGTGTAGTTGACGCTACCTTCGCCGTAACTTTTTCTTGTACAAGTGTGTACGACTTCTTACCGTCATAAGTAAGGACCACTCGTTTTCCATCCTCAATGGCTACTTCTTTCTCACCAATAAGCTTCGTACCTTTTAACTCCAAGGTAGGGTACTTCACGCTAAAGGATTTGTCGCCAGCTTCTGCCATAGCAGGTAATCCAAGCTGGGCACGAGTCATATTTTTCTTCATATCGAAATCATCTTTATCAAAGCTAGCATTGAATTTAACCTTTGAAAACTCGACAGTCACAAGAGCGTTTCGATCTGGATCCATGACCTTGACAACGGCAGGTGATAGATCGCTCTTATTTAGTTTAATTTCTTGAGTTGGAAGCATACTATTATTTTGATAACGTGTTTTTGTCTCGAATACATAAAAGTCTTTCGTCGAAGTGAATTTGGCCTCCTTGTCCGAAACAATATCCTTAATAAGCGATTCATAAAGGTACGCCTGGCTGCTGTTTTGCGGCCAATCACTTTGGAAACGGAAGCTTTTATTTAGCGCTGGAGTAAGGACAAATACTCCTTCATTATTTCGTAAAATCATTTGGCTTTGATCTTTTTCGGCATTCTTTAAATTGACGCGATAGAAAGTAGGATCCTTATGCCAAATTTCTACGTTGTATACTTGTGAATCTGAACCCATTTTCAAGGTCATTTTTGCATTGACTTTGTAGCTCGATAAATCTCCTAATTTACCATTTAACTCTTTCACCACGTCATCTTGTGATTTAGAGCCACAGGCAGCTAGTAAAAAGATGACCATCAGTCCTGTCATGAGCAGCACTAACTTTTTCTTCATTCCTTCAACCCCTTCTTGTCTCATTTCATATGATTATAGAGAAGAGAAAGGCAGGGATCAGGCAAATGACCATAGCTGACCTTGTCTCTCCTAGTTCCCTATGAATATATGAGACAACCTTAGGGATTATGATAAAGAAGTTGCCAAGCTATTTATTTTTTCGAGTAGAGGAATTGTGAAACCTTTTTGTTACTTTGGCATCCTGTTGATTGAAGGGAAGGCACGAAGACTCCTGTGGGAGTATGGTTCAGGAGAGACCCCACAGGCGCGTTTCTCCGAGGAGGCTCGCCGAAACACCCACGAACCGCTCGTGCCTGGAGCGGAAATCAACAGACTAGCATCACTACATTTCTTCAATCACCACTTGCGCCACTGCGTAGTCTCTGCTGTGTGAGATGGATAGGTGCGACTTGACGTTTGGTTTTACTATATGAGGTTTGCCGAGTTGGTCAGTGATTATTTCAATATCTAAAAAGGATAGTTCTTTCCCAATTCCTGTTCCTGCCGCTTTTGAAAAAGCCTCCTTTGCAGCAAATCTACCTGCTAGAAACTCCACTTTTCTTCTATCTGAAAGAGTCTCGAATGTATCTCTTTCCCTGGCAGTTAAAATTCGGTCAATCAACTTCAATTGTCGATTCAATATATCCTGGATCCTGGAAAGTTCTATAATATCAATCCCAATTCCTTTAATCATCGTTCAACCATCCTTCTATTTATATTATCAACGGCATATTAGTGTACAAGACCGATATTAAGGTTATCATGATAGTGAGAGGAGGGTATTCATGTTTACGAGGACTGAAAACTTACGTGAATTTTTACGTTTCTATCCCGTTGTTTCTATTATTGTCTGTATTCACTTAGCATTATATCTTTTAACCATCTTGCCCATATTTCCAAACTATTGGTTCTTCGAAAATTTTTCAGGAGTCAATCTTTATATTATGGAAGGGGACTATTGGAGACTGATTACACCCACTTTTATGCACAGCGGTTTCTCCCATATGCTATTTAATAGTTTCTCACTTGTCCTTTTTGGGCCAGCCCTAGAGCGTATGATTGGTGGAGGGAGATTTCTATTCGTTTATCTTCTCTCGGGAATCATAGCCAATGTGGCCACACTTCTGCTGGAGCCTTTAACGTATACACATGTTGGTTCAAGTGGTGCCATCTTTGGAATATTTGGCTATTATATTGCCATCATCATCTTCCGTAAACAAATGCTAACAAAACAAAACTCGCAAATTATTATCACCCTAAGCATAGTTAGTTTAATTATGACCTTTTTGCAGCCCAATATTAATATTACCGCTCATCTTTTCGGTTTACTAGGCGGCTTTTTATTGGGGGCCATTCCTTATTATAATAAAAAGGATCTTTCTGATTCTATTAGAGGGACAGCCAACTGGGCAACTAGCAGAAAGAAAAACTTATCTACTCAATCTCCAGCCAAAGTTCTGATTTGGGCTTTCGTTCTTATTGTTGCCATTCTCGGATTTTGGAGTCAAAAATAACAGGGACGCTCTCGAAACTATTCTTCGGAGCTGTCCCTGTTTTTCTGTTCTCTTGTAAACCACTTATAAACCTTTAGACTATCACTCTTCTCCATATCAACAACCGTTCCTCCCGCATTCCCTGCACCCGATTCAACAAATGCTTCTATTGTACCAAGCTGCACTTTACGCTGAAATGGACTTTCCCTAAGCTCAAGGCTTTGAAGTTTATTTTTCTTTACTAAAACCGTTATTCGCTGTGTAGTACGATACCTCAAGCTTAACTGTTGTCCATCAAGCTTCCAGCCAGCTGCTCGATATTTTAGAATGGCTCTGACGGTAACAATGAATAAAAGAAGTAGAGAAAGCAATCCCCAAAGCTTCAGAAAAATAATAGCTAGAGCGGCGATTGGCATTACCCAAGACCAGCTGCGAAAAATATACCGTCTTAGCGCCCGCTTCGGTACGGGTGTAAAGGAAGTGGTCATACAATATTCCGGCAAAAGCGTGTTGAGAACGGAAGCTATTTGATTCCGTTTAATCATAGGTAAAATCGTCACGTTTGCTCCTTCTAGATTTTCAACGGATCCTCCTGCACTTTCCACATGGACTGTTGCATAGCCAAAAATCTGCCGAATGATATTTTCACGGATTTTTACCGCTTGAATCCGTTTGATAGGAATGGTGATCTGACGACGCTCTAAAAGACCCTGTGAAATAATGAGATCCTTTTCTGCTTTTATCACCGTAAAATTAGCGTATTTTAATAACGTTCCAACAAGAGCGATCAACCAGGAAATCAAAAAAACCAAAAAAACGATTATAGCTATAATAATAAGGTTTCGTTCCGCCCATGTTTCGAAGCCGCCAAACAATTTTTTAAAAGGAATGAAATCATCTAATTGACTCAATACGGCAAAAACTGCTGAGATGACAACCCCCACCCCGCCGGATGTTAAGGATAGCATGATCAATTGCTGCCGGGAGATGTGATATACACTTGGATGCCCTTGTTCTTCTTTCCCTTCAACTCGACGCTTTCCTTTTGCCGTCGCTACAAATTCCTGTATGATTCGCGCCTCTTCTTTCGTGATTGCTGATAATACGGCATCGGCACTCTCGTCCTGTTGGCCGCCAGCTGTTTCAATTTGCACTTTGACGAGTCCAAATAACCGCTGTAAAATCCCTTCTGTTACATCCATACTCTGAATTCGTTCATACGGTATAAACCTTTTCTTTCTCACAAAGATTCCATATTCAATTCGAAGTTCATCCGCTTCCATTTTATATGTATATCGATACCACGATAATAACCCTGATATAAAAGTAAAGATGACAATAACCGTTGAAGCAATCATGGCATAAAGCAAAGAACCCGTACTATCCCTTCCTCCCGAAAATAATATAGCTAGAATGGGTATCACTAGTCTCTTGGCTCTTTTTCCCGTATTAATCACACTAGCAATTGGATGGAGTCTTCTTGCTTTAGACATCTTCTTCCGCCACCCTTGCTAACTTTGATATATAAAGGCGCAATTCTTCTGCTTCACTCACTTCTAAAGCGGGAATTTCATGAGAAGTGGCAGCTGTGTACACGACCACAGAAGCAAGTTTGTACTTCCTTAAGAGTGGCCCTTGAATTGTATCGACATGTTGCACTCGTACCATTGGAACTAGTGTCCGGCTACGAATGAACATCCCTCTTTCTAGTTCCATCTCTTCCTCTCGTACCTCATACCTCCAATATCGCCATCTAAGAGTTGGAAATATAAAGATATCTAATACAGGAAAAATAATACCCAGCGTAATCAAGATAAGAGCAATCCAAAATGGCCAATCGAACAAATCAATGAGAAACAGGAAAATTGCAGTAATTACCCAGCCTATCAGTGACTTTATCCCACCCGAAATGCGCCAAACGGTTAAGGCCTTTTTCGAGATTCTTTTCTGCAGCTCCATCCTTAACTCTCCCCCCTTACCTACTTCCTTATGTTTTAGTATACATCGACAGGGAGAAACTGGCATTATTATTCCATCTCAAAACTAGATTGGTCTAGCCATTTTAGGCCCTCATACTCCTTTAGATCCTCCACCAATTGAAAAAGCGCTGCATCCTTCTGCTTAGCTTCAATCATACAGTGAATCTCCGGTACCGTTCCTTTTATTTCTTTTAAGAAGTCCATAAACATGTCGGGGTTTACCATATCCGCATGCGCGCGAAATTCCTTTTCAGAGCGCGGACTAGAAATATGCATTTTGACGGGTAACGGGGAATGCGCCCACGTGCTGATGATTCGTTCCCAGTCCGATACCCAATCCAACTCTTCATAATTTGCTAAGTGGTGATGATAATCAAACACCATTGGAATGCCTAATTTTTCACAGAGATATAATGTTTCCTTTACGGTGAAGGTCGTATCATCATTTTCAAGCATAATCATTCTTTGGATAGCCGGCTTAATGTATGCCCAGTTATGGATAAACTGTTCAAGCGCTTTTTCCTTATCATCATAACCGCCGCCGACATGCAGAACACACCGATGTTCGGTATCAATGTTCATTCCTTTTAGCATAGCATGATGCATCACAAGTGTCTTAAGCGAATTTTTCAAGATTTCTTTATCCGGTGTATTTAGGACAACAAAATGGTCTGGGTGGAAATCCATTCTTATCGATTTTTCTTTGCTATAACTCCCCAGTTCACGGAGAGGCTCTCTTAAAGGTTCCATATAGTCCCAATCAAGTAACTCTTCATGATTAGCAAGGGGAATCAGTCGTGAGCTTAATCGGAAAAAGTGAATATCGTTCGCCGCATTATGTTTTAATAACCGCAGGCAGTTTTCTATGTTCGATATCGCAATTCTTTCTAGTTTCCGTAGGGCAGCTTCGCGGTCTTTAATCCGACTGAATTGCGCAAAGGTCATCGTTTGAGAGGGGGAAGCGTTGGCTACCTCCACGCTCATGGCTACATATCCAAGACGAACAATCGTCATACCATCACTCCATCATTAGGGTTTTTATTATCATTCCCGTTTTGGATAAGAAATGCGTAAGAGCCTTGATTAGCCCCTACAGGCAAATGTTCTTCTCGGAAAAAGCAGTCTACGGTTTTGCCGCTTACTTTGAAATTATCTTTAAAAGACTACATCGACGTTATCAGATTTTTTATTGAAAAAGTAGATGTGAGCCCGTCTACATTGACGTTATTGGACTATTTATTAAAAAAAGTAGATGTAGAACCTGTCTACTTTGACGTTATCAGATTTTTTATCAAAAAAAGTAAATGTAGAACCTATCTACTTTGACGTTATTGGACAATTTATTAAAAAAAGTTGATGTAGAACCTGTCTACTTTGACGTTATCAGATTTTTTATTAAAAAAAGTAAATGTAGAACCTATCTACTTTGACGTTATTGGACTTTTTATTAAAAAAAGTTGATGTAGAACCCGTCTACTTTGACGTTATTGGACTTTTTATCGAAAAAAGTAGATGTAGAGCCCGTCTACAGCTCATTGACTTTACTCGCAGTAGGTTTAGGCGCTGGAGCTGGACATTTCTTGAAGTCGAATTTACCAATTTATTTATGCAAAAGAAAAAAGCATGAACATAAAGTCCATGCTTTCTTAGTGTCTATGAATTAACGTTCTTGAAACGATCTTGGTTTAGATGACTTGCCGCCAGTTCTTTTTTCACCGCTTCTTGGTTTTACCGGTGCTTTTTTTCTGTTACGATCGCCACCACCATAAGATCCACGAGAATCATCTCTTCTTCTACGGTCACGGTCATTGTAAGACTTTCTTTCGCGCTTCATCGGAAGCTGTTCTTCAGTTAGCTTAACTGGTGTTGTATCAGGTTCTTTTGTAAGCATCTTAAGGACAGCAGCGATTACTGTTTCTGCGTCATTTTCTTCAAGCAACTCTTGTGCTGCTGCTTTATAGTAATGAAGGTTATTTGATTCAATCGTCTGAACGATTTTCTCAACAACCGCTTTTTGTTGACCTTCTAAAGCCTCATCAAGCGTAGGAGCCTTCATTTTATCCATCTTACGTTTCGTTGTTTTTTCAACTACTGCAAGATAAGATTTTTCACGTGGTGTGATGAACGTCATCGCCATACCTGTTTTACCAGCACGTCCTGTACGTCCGATACGGTGAACATAGCTTTCTGGATCCTGCGGGATATCAAAATTGTATACATGAGTTACACCAGAGATATCAAGACCCCTTGCAGCTACGTCTGTTGCTACAAGAACATCAATCGAACCTTCTTTAAACTTACGAAGAACGGAAAGACGTTTTGCCTGGCTTAAGTCACCGTGGATTCCTTCTGCTGTGTATCCTCTTAATGTTAACGCTTCTGATAGCTCATCCACACGACGCTTCGTACGTCCGAAAACAATCGCTAATTCTGGTGATTGAATATCAAGAAGTCTTGTTAACACATCGAATTTATTTCTTTCTTGAACTTCAAGATAGTATTGCTCAATGGAAGGAACAGTCATTTCTTTCATTTTCACACGCACGATTTGTGGGTTCTTCATGAACTTTTCTGCCATTCTTTGGATTGGTCCTGGCATAGTTGCAGAGAAAAGTAATGTTTGACGCTCTTCTGGAGTCGCTGCAAGAATGGATTCAATATCTTCAATGAATCCCATGTTCAGCATTTCATCTGCTTCATCAAGGATCACTGTATTTACAGTATCTAGACGCATTGTTTTTCTATTAATATGGTCTAACACACGTCCTGGTGTACCAACAATGATATGTGGAGCTTTCTTAAGTGAACGGATTTGGCGGCTGATATCCTGACCTCCGTAAATAGGTAGGACACGCACTCTTTTACCCGCTCCGATTTTATAAAGCTCTTCCGAAACTTGGATCGCTAACTCACGAGTTGGAGCAATAATAATCCCTTGGATAGCATCTAACTTTGTATCAATTTTTTCCACCAATGGAATTCCAAATGCAGCGGTTTTACCTGTTCCTGTTTGAGCCTGGCCGATCAAGTCCTTGTTTTCTAAGCTCAATGGAATTGTTTCTGACTGGATTGGTGTTGCTTCCTCAAAACCCATTTTGAGGACGGCTTTTAAAGTGGCCTGACTTAGACCTAAATCTTCAAACTTTGTCAATGTTTTCAATCTCCTTCATCTATTTGAAAATATTATTAGTACTGAATATTTTCGTCCGATACGCATCAAAATGCCGCTAGTAAGTAATTACCTATTTATTTTACCAAAAAAAAGACATTCTCCAAAGGAGTATGCCCTTTTTGCTCGTTCTTTAGACACGTTGATGATTATCATACCACTCTTACTAGTATTTTGCAATAAAGACGAGTTGCTTACTATTTCCAGCTAGTCTTACCGCTCCATCAAAAAGTCTAACACTTGATTAAACAGGACATCACGTTCTTCACAATGGCAAATATGATGTTTTGATTGCTTAATATAAGTAAGCTTCTTTTGTTTTGCGCCAATGGTTTGAAATAAATATTCAGCACTTTTGAGCGGCACAATCCCGTCACACTCCCCTTGTGCTATTAGTGTGGGGACTTTCACTTTCGTTAGAAGGGGTTTAATAAAAGTAACAAGCTTACGAAATTGCAGTGTCGCCGCTAAAGGTGTTTCTGTTATTTTTCTTTTATAGCGGTGAAATAATTCATTCTCTTTTAAGTTTCCTTTGATCGCATCAAGGAAGGTCTGCTTTATATCAGTCGCCAGCTGCCTAGGATTAATATAATAGGCAGCTGCGCTTAATAAAATTAATTTATCTACAGGGTAATTGGCAGCAAGATAACTGGCGATCATACCACCCATTGAAAAACCGACCACATATACTTCGTCACAATTGTCGATCAGCTGCTTTAGCTCTGTCTCCGCATGATTAATCCACTCTTGAAAATGAATTCCTTTTAATGAATTAGCCTCACCATGACCGGGCAGCGTCGGAACGCGAAAGACCCAATCAGTACGTTGCTGTAAAAAGTCAACGAGTGGTTCCACCTCATACGGCGCACCTGTAAAGCCGTGGATACATAAACAGCCAATCATCTTGTTTCACCTGCCAATCGTCCAGTTTCCTGTAGCTTAATTTTGTAGTGCTGCCACAATTTCTTCCATTTTCATTCCACGCGATGCCTTTACAAGGACTAATGTCTGTTCATTTACATGCTTTTTTAGTTCCTCGATGAGTTCCGCTTTATCACGGAAAGCAAAGACACGATCCTCTCCCAGGACTTTCCTAGCACCTATGGCTATGTGTTCACTGAGCGTACCATAGGTAAAGAGATAGTCCGTTTTTTCCGCATCCAAGCCTTCACCGATTTGCATGTGATATTGCTCTTCTTTTGGCCCAAGCTCAAGCATGTCACCAAGCACAAGGATTTTCCTGTTGTATCCCTGAAGGTTAGACACTAATTCAATGGCAGCCATCATAGAGGTAGGACTCGCATTATAAGCATCATTAATGATTTTTTCGCCGCGTTTGCCTTCTACTAATTCCATTCGCATATTTGTCAGTTTAATTCCTGTTAGGCCTGCTTTCATTTTTTCAAACGGAATATTAAAATAACGAGCGATGTGCATTGCAGCTAATGCATTTAAAATATTATGCGTACCTAACACCGGAAGCTCGAATGTTTCTGATGAAGCATTGATTTTAAATTGGTTCCCTTGGTCCATTTGGATGATTTCTGTTGGATAAAAATCATTCGTTTCCGTTCGGCCAAAGGTCTTCACTTGAACATTGCCTTGATATTGTTTAATCCGCTCCATCAAGAGCGGCTCATCCCCATGGAGGACAGCCAGCCCACCATCTTGAAGGCCTTGGAGGATTTCAAATTTCGCTTCTGCAATCCCTTCGCGGGAGCCTAAATCAAGAAGATGGGACTCACCGATATTGGTAATCACCACCGCATCAGGACGTGCAAGCTTTGTGAGGAATTCGATTTCTCCTCTTCCGCTCATCCCCATCTCAAGGACAGCCACTTCAGTATCCTCATGTAAGCCTAAAACCGTTAACGGAAGTCCTATATGATTATTATAATTTCCTTCTGTTTTTTGAACTTTATATTGAGTCGATAAAAGGCTTGTCGTCATATCCTTAGTCGTCGTTTTTCCGTTGCTGCCCGTAATACCGACTACTTTAACACGTAACTGATTCCGATAATTACGTGCTAATTCTTGAAGTGCTGTCAGACAGTCCTCTACGATTAAAATAGGCAGGTTTTCTGGGGGATTAGGCACATCCTTTTGCCAAAGAGCAGCAGCTGCTCCTTTTTCAATTGATTCCACTACATATTGATGACCGTCCACACGTTCCCCTTTAAATGGGACAAATAGACTTCCTGCTTCTATTTTTCGAGAATCAATGGTCACTCCGTTGATCACTACATCTGAGTATGCACGGCTATCATTGATAGCTGACACCATTTCAGACACTTGTTCTAATGTCCGCTTGATCATTCGGTACCCTCCTTTTGAATTATTAAATAGAAACGGACACGGCACATCAGCCGTGTCTCCGTGTCTTTCTTAGCATTAGAATGTATATTTAATGTTTTGTTTTTCTGTATGTCTTTCGATGGCCAACTGGACGAGCCGCTCAATTAATTGTGGATACTCAAGTCCTGTATGCTTCCATAATAGCGGGAACATGCTAAACGGCGTAAAGCCCGGCATCGTATTGACTTCATTTATTAATAATTTACCCTCTTTTGTTAAAAAGAAATCAGCACGTACAAGTCCAGAGCAATCTAGTGCTTTAAATGCTTGAATCGCCATTTCTTTTAACCCCTTGTACTCTTCCTCTGTAATATCAGCAGGGATAATTAGCGCCGTATCCCCATCTTCGTATTTGGCTTTATAATCATAAAAGTCCTTTTTCGGAACAATTTCACCAGCTACAGAGCATTCTGGTGCATCGTTTCCTAATACAGCAATCTCAATTTCACGGGCAACCACACCCTCTTCAATAATGACTTTTCGGTCAAATTGAAAAGCTTCGGCAAAAGCTGCCGCTAATTCTGTCCGATTCGTACATTTACTAATCCCTACACTTGAGCCAAGATTTGCCGGCTTCACAAAACAAGGGTAGCCTAGTTCTGCTTCTACTTTGCTGTATGCTTCGTCTGCTCCTTTTTCCCATTCGCTCTTAATAAAAGCAACATAGTTTACTTGAGCAAGGCCAGCCTGTGCAAACACATTTTTCATCATGACTTTATCCATTCCAGCAGCAGAGGCGAGTACGCCATTTCCTACATACGGAAGGTTTAATAATTCTAATAATCCCTGTACAGTTCCATCTTCACCATTCGGTCCGTGGAGCAATGGGAAAATGACATCAAGTGGAGCAGCTTTTTCTTGTTCCGCTTGGAACAGTGATGGCGCAAGTGCTAGAGGCGATAATTGGTTTCCTTGTGAAAACGCAAGTGCTTGAACGGTCTCTACCGGCTCGCTCAGTTGTGGCCCTTTAATCCATTGACCCTCGACATTTATGTAAATTGGATGAATTTCAAATTTTTCAAGATCTAATGCTTTAATAACAGCAAGTGCTGTCTGTAAAGAAACTTGATGCTCGGCGGATTTCCCCCCGTATAATAAACCTAGTTTTGTTTTCATACCAAAACCTCCATATTATCTTTCACGGTTTTATTTTAACACTTTATCATTTAAGAAAGTAATTGTAGCACTTTTATTTTAAAATGTTTTTTCCTATTGATTATTGTATGTTTCCAATAGCTTGATTAAATACAAACGATTGGGAATTTGCCCTTTTTATTCGCAGGAAATTCAAGTAATACCCGGTTAAAAGACAGAGGCTGTCTCATAAGGAGTCAGCCTCTCTACATTACATTTAATTTCCACTCTTTTGTTTTTTTATCAAAGATCAGTTTCGCATGGTATGATTTATTAGAGATATTTTCATATTCCTCATACATGTCATCCATATTGGCAAAATCGCCTATTACCCAGATCGGAATCTCCAAGCGCCCGCGTTGATGGTCTGCATCTCTTAAAGAGATACATATCCCCTCTTTAATAAATGGAGTCAATGAGAGTAAAATCTCTTTATTGACCGCTGGATACACGCGTTTTTTCCGAATGCCCAGAATGGATTTTTCAAGCTTCAATTCGCCGACCTTGTCAGCAATGACTTCGCTTAGCAGATGGAAGAAATCCTTAAAGCTTCGGTAATATATTTTGTTAAACCAGCCATCATCGTGAGCTAAGTAAACAAATCGATTCCCCAGCTTATTATAGAAAGGCAGTTTCAGATGTTGCTTTTGGTGGCCTAAATATAATAATTCAGCCAACTCCTGCCCTGATAGTTCATTTAAGACCTCTTCTTCAATAAAATCAATCCAACAAAAGTCCCCGTAACTGTAGACATCTTCACCAGCTAATTTATTTATTCTATCTTCCGGACAATATTCGAGTAGTGTATGCATATTGAAATCAGCATCATCAAAACGGTGCTTTAACAAAAGCAGATGATTTAATGAGCCTGAAAAAGCAGCAGCAAATTCATCGAATTCAATACCGTAGGACATAACATACTGGTCTGTTTGGTTTAAATGGACATAGATAAGATCCCGTATGTCTTGATGATGCTTCTTCAAAGCCAAACTCCTCCGTTCAAACACATGTAATTTATGTCAAAAAAGAATTGCTAAAACCTTTTGTTCATACTTACTTATTTTATCAAAAAGTAGGTCAAATAGCTTATTTCAATTCTTTTACAAATAATATTTTTGAATAACACCTTTGTTGCTTATTTATCTATTTTCTTAAAGTAATTACACATACTATTTTAAAGTCCTATTCCCTATTATTTCTGTTTCTCCTCTATTTCATAGATTTTTTTTACAACAACATGCACCTTAAGGAAAGGAGTGTGGATTCCTTGATTAAAGATATGACACAAGATGAAATAAATCTTTATATCATTAAAACATTAAAGGAGAATAAAAAGGCAGAGTTTGAATCAATTGTTGATGAGCTTCAGCCCTATGATCTCGCTAAAATATATGAGGAACTCCCCGAGAAACATCGGGCGAGATTTCTTCTATTTTTACAATTTGACCTATTGGCTGATTTGATGGAGGAGCTTCCGAAATTAGAGCAGCTCGAACTATTAAATCTGCTCGGAATCGAAAAATCGAGTAAAGTTCTCGACTTGATGGATAATGATGATTTGGCCATATTACTAAATGAACTTTCTCCAGAAAAAAAGGATTCTCTTTTATCCGGAATGAAGCAAGAAGAGTCCAGTGCGGTTAAAGGCATTATGAATTACCCACCTGAAACTGCCGGAAGAATTATGACAAACCGTTTTGTATGGATTCGTGATTATTTCACCGTTAAAGAGGCCGTTGAAAAGTTTAAGACTTTTGCGGAATTCGCAGAGTCAATCAACTATATTTACGTAATTGATGAGGCACGTAATCTCGTAGGCGTTGTTTCGTATCGGGATCTACTTCTAGCTGAACCTGAGGAAAAAATCCGTACCATTATGTATGAACGAGTCATTTCTGTCACCGTAACAACCGACCAAGAGGTAGTAGCCCGTACAGCGGAACGATACGATTTCTTAGCCGTGCCCGTTGTGGACGACAACAATGTCCTGGTAGGAATAGTGACGGTCGATGACATTATTGACGTGGTCATCAAAGAAGCGAATGAAGACATTGAAAAATTATCAGCAACAGGGAAATCGATTGATTTTGAAACTAAAATGTTCGTGGCGGCCGCGCGGCGGTTACCATGGTTAATTTTGCTCTTGTTCATTGGGCTTATTTCAGGAAGAATTATCAGCAGCTTTGAGGATACCTTGCAGAAGGTGGTGGCTCTTGCCTTTTTTATGCCCATGATTGCAGGTATGACTGGGAATACAGGTACGCAGTCCCTTGCGGTCGTCGTAAGGGGGCTCATTTCACATGATATTGACCGAGGGGTAATTATCCGCTTGATCACCAGGGAGTTAGGCGTAGGCCTCACCATTGGAATTACCTGTGCCCTCCTCATCTTCATCATCGCTTACATTTGGCAGGGCAATCTCATCCTAGGGGCCGTCGTCGGCTGTTCCCTATTTTTCACCCTTATAATCGGCACGCTTGCAGGGACTATTATTCCCCTTATTCTATATCGATTAAAGATTGACCCTGCGGTGGCCTCAGGGCCGCTTATTACCACTTTAAATGACATTTTTTCCTTGCTTATCTACTTTGGTATTGCAACCATGTTTCTGCAGCACCTTCGTTAATTGTCCAAAAACATTTCTAGTTGGCTCTTGAAAAATAGAAACATTTTTTCTTAGCAAACGTCATTTATTATAAGATATGTAATATTTTCCCTATTTTCACAGAGGGATAACTGTTACCATGCTAGCATAAAGTTATATTATTAGAAAAAATTAGGTGTTTTTATGGACAAATATAAGAAGAAAAGAGACCGTTTCGATTGGACATTAACATTGTTGCTTTTACTCTTTTTCCTTGTTAGCTGTGCAGCCATTTATAGCGCTCAGGCTTCAGGGCAATATGGGGAGAAAGATTTCTTAGTTATGCAAATCTTTTGGTACGGGGTCGGAGCCGCCATCATTTCGGTTTCCATCTTTATTGATGCTGATCAGTACAAGCGGCTTTCCTGGTATTTATATGGCTTTGGTCTTTTCTTACTAATCGCCGTATACCTTGCCCCGGAATCTATTTCCCCTATTAGAAATGGAGCAAAAAGCTGGTTCGTACTTAAAGGAGTAGGCTCCATCCAGCCTTCAGAGTTTGTGAAAATTTTCTTAATTTTAGCCTTAAGCAGGCTCACTACCAGCCATCAGGAAAAGCATCTAGAAAAAACCTTTACCAGCGACTTTCTTTTACTACTCAAACTGTTTGCAACCACTTCCATCCCGTTAGGCTTGATTATGCTCCAGCCTGACCTGGGAACAGGGCTCGTAATTCTGTCCATTTTAACCGGGTTTATCCTTGTTTCCGGCATACATGGAAGATTATCCTTCCTATTTATAGTACAGGAATCTCCATTGGCGCCTTGATTTTCTACCTTGTTTTACAAAAACCTGAATTACTTGAAAAATACCTCCATGTGAAGACCTATCAATTCAATCGAATCTATACATGGCTGGATCCAACCAGCCATTCGTCAGGGGCAAGCTATCATTTATTAAAATCGTTAAGTGCCATCGGCTCAGGGTTAGTTACGGGGAAAGGTTTCAACAACCGTGAGGTATATATCTCCCTGAAGCACATACTGACTTTATTTTCAGCGTCATCGGAGAGGAATATGGCTTCGTGGGTGGAAGCATCGTCATCGGTCTTTTCTTTTTATTAATTTATCATTTAATTCGTACCTCCCTTGAAACCAATGACCCATTTAATACGTATGTATGTACAGGAATTATAAGCGTGATTACCTTCCATGTGTTCCAAAATATCGGGATGACCATTCAGGTCCTGCCGATAACCGGTATTCCTCTACCGTTTATTAGTTATGGGGGCAGCTCGCTTATGGGTAATATGTTTGCCATGGGGCTGGTTTACAGCATCCGTTATCATCATAAAACCTACTTGTTTTCATCAAGCACGTCTTTAAGTAGTTAGTCTTATTTATTTCTTATTCAGACAATCTACGATAAAATAAACGAAGACAATAATCTTTTTACATAAGTGAAGGTGAATTATGGCTGATTTTATTAATAGTGTTTTAGCGTTTTTATCACAGTTAGGCTATCTTGGAATTGCCCTCGGATTAATGATTGAAGTGATTCCGAGTGAAATCGTGTTGGGATACGGCGGATATATGATTTCACAAGGTCATCTCAACTTTTTCGGCGCCGTCATTGCCGGTACCATAGGGGGAACGATTGCTCAATTATTTTTATATTGGGCAGGTTATTACGGCGGCCGCCCATTCTTAGAAAAATACGGAAAATACGTACTAATCAAGAAGAGTCATATTGATGTGGCTGAACATTGGTTTCAAAAATATGGGGCTGGCGTCATTTTCTCTGCACGTTTCATTCCAGTCGTGAGACATGCCATTTCGATTCCTGCGGGTATCGCGAAAATGTCTGCAACTAAATTTACCCTTTACACAGTGGCAGCCGTATTACCTTGGACAATCCTCTTCCTCTACTTAGGAAAGGTGCTCGGAAGCAACTGGTCACATATCAAAGAATACGCGCAACCATATGTCATGCCAATCATCATCGCAGCAGTCGTACTAGGCGCCATTTACTTCTTAGTCAAAAAAACAAAGAAAACCACCGATTAACGGAATCGGTGGTTTCTTTGTTTGCGTTATGACTGTTGTTTTGAAAATTTCTTTTGTGCCCACGCATCCAGCTTTTTCACATGCTTTTTCCCAATCGTAAAACCATATACAATCAGTAACACAATAATCAACGTGAAAATATCAACTTTTTTCGTCGCAATAAAGTTTACAATCCCCATTAAAACCTGTGGAATCACACCTGTTAAAGCAAAAAGCACAGTGGCTACCTTAAACCAAAAGCTTGACTTCAACCCATATCTTGCATAAAGCAAGAAAAAGGTAGACGACCACGCCAGCACTTCAAGAACAACCAAGATCATCCACTTGTTCTCCACCAAAAAATCCAAAGTCCCTCTCACCTTCTTTTACTTTTTAAAATGGAATGGCAAGGTTGCTACAATTACTCTCTTTTTAAAAATAAGGTAGGTCCGGATCAATAAGCTGGATTGATTATGCAAAATGTTATGCCAGCTTTTCTTCGTAATGAACTGTGGAATCAATACCGTCACCCGGTAATTGTTTTCACTCGCTTTATGCTCCACGGTATCAATAAACTTCGATAAAGGCTGCAACACACTGCGGTAATGTGATTGCAGTGTAACCAACCGTACGTCCGGCTGCCATTGCTGCCATTTTTCCTCGAACCGTTTTTCATCTTCACGATCAAAGGAAACATAAACTGCAAAGATTTGATCCGTAATTGACTTAGCGTAGTTGATTGAGTTCGCAACCACCTTGGTAATTCCTGCAACCGGAACAATAATGACATTACCTGAAATATCGAATTCACACTCTCCCGGTTTAAGCCTTAATTGTTCCCCTACAGATTCATAATGTTTATAAATTCTCAGGAATCCTATAACAATTAACGGTAAAAAGATAATAACAAACCATACTTGACTGAACTTAGTGACAAAGAAAATGATTAATACGGTTAGTGTAATCAAAGCTCCGATTAAATTTGCCGTCAATTTGGCGATCCAGCCGGCTGGTTTTTCCCTGAGCCATTTTAAAATCATCCCTGTTTGCGACAATGTAAACGGAATAAATACCCCTACCGCATAAAGCGGAATCAGTGCCTCTGTTTTTCCTTGGAAAGCAACAATGAGTATAATCGATGCAATTCCTAAGGAAACAATCCCGTTCGAATAGCCCAGACGGTCTCCCCGAATCGTAAACATTCTTGGCATGTACTTATCCTTTGCCATGCTAAAAGCTAACAAAGGAAACGCGGAGTAGCCGGTATTAGCTGCAAGCACTAAAATCAGAGCTGTCGTTCCTTGGATAAAATAATAAAGATAATTACGTCCGAACGTTTCTGCCGCAATTTGTGAAACCACCGTTTCATCATGCTTTGGAGAAATTCCATAGTAATACGCTAAAAATGTGATTCCAGAGAATAGAATCGCTAAAAGTGAGCCCATCAGGATGAGCGTTTTGGCAGCATTCTTTGGTGCAGGATCTTTAAAGTTTGGAATCGCATTGGAGATTGCTTCTACCCCTGTTAAGGCAGAGCATCCGGATGCAAAGGCACGAAGCAGCAAGAACAAAGTTATCCCTTGTACTGGAGCTCCTATTGCCGCATGCTCAGCAGTAGCTGAAACATCACCCGTTATAATTTTATATAATCCCACGCCGATTAATATAAACAGAGCAATAACGAATAAATAGACAGGATACGCTAAAATTGATGCAGACTCTGTTAACCCCCGTAAGTTCAGGATCGTAATGAAAATGACTAAAATACAAGCTATGAGTACCGTATGGGTATGCAGGGCAGGAATCGCGGAAGTTATGGCGTCTGTACCTGCGGAAACACTTACCGCCACAGTTAGTATGTAATCAACTAATAATGAACCCCCGGCAATTAATCCCGCTTTCTCCCCAATATTTTCTTTTGAAACCAGATAGGCTCCGCCGCCTTGCGGGTAAGAATAAATAATTTGGCGATACGATAATATGAGCGCTGCTAAAAGAAACAATACCCCAATTGCGATGGGAAGAGAGTACCAGTAGGCAATCACACTTATGGTAGCTAATACAATTAATATCTGTTCAGTCCCATATGCCACAGAGGAAAGGGCATCTGAGGACAAAATCGCTAAAGCCTTAAAAACATTTAATTTTTGTTCACCTAATGCCGTTGATTTTAACGGCCGGCCAATTAACAATCTCTTAAAAGAAGAGAGCATGTGAGTCACCCACCACATTCAAAGTTAGAATTACCGATTGATTTTATCACAAGATATCTGAGAAGATGAAGTGTTTTCTTTATGACATGATGCTTTTTCTAGTTTAGAGTACCCGCATTTCACGCCCTTCACTCGTTTTGATCCGTTTTGCCATAATAAAAAGCATGAAGATTCCGCTCTTCATGCTTAGCTTTACATTTATTTGGCGTTTTACTGTGGTACGGTGAAGCCCTCAAGCTCTAGAAGCATTTTTTTTATGGGGGTATTCGTACCTGCATACCCTCCCAGGCTTCCGCTTTTTCCAATTACACGATGACAAGGGATAATGATGGGTATCTGGTTGGAGCGATTAGCTTGTCCCACTGCTCTAACCGCTTTAGGATTACCAATCATTTCTGCTATGTCCGCATAGCTCTTCACTTCACCGTAAGGAATAGATTGCAGAGCCTTCCATACTTGCATTCGAAATTCCGTTCCCTCAATGGATAGTGGCAGGTCAAAATCCTTCCTTTTTCCGTTGAAGTATTCGTCCAACTGACGAATCGCTTCCCCACACAGTATCTGGTCTTCTTGGAGATCAGGATGGTCGTTCAAAAAATTTTCCCAATCCTCCTCAAATAGTTCGACTCGCTTAATTCCCACCGTATCTGCAATCACTCGTATGGTTCCAATAGGAGACTGATACGCAGCATAACCTAACTCCATAGTGCTCACTGCCTCTCTTCTTTTCGTTACTCTTATTATATAAAGAAAGCTCGCCAATTGGCGAGCCCCCTAATTATTCCTTATTTACTTTACCTCTACAGCTTTGATCAGACGTTTCATTGCTTGCATCTGGCCTAAGTGAAGGGTTTCATGGAAAATAGCAAAGCTGGTCAGCTCGCCATATGTTTCTTGACCAAGGAATGGCGTTTTTAGCTTGGCATTAAAGCTTTCTACTGGAATCTCCTTGATTCTAACTAGTTGTTCTTTTAACTGGCCAAGCAACACCTGCACGGACGGAACTTCTCCCTGCCAATCAGCCGGTTTTGTTCCATTTCCAAATAGCTCAACGTAGTTAGCTGGTAAAAGGGTTGATTTCTTCGGGAAACCAAACATAAATTGCTCTGCCACTGTTAACACATGGCCAACATGCCAGTGAAGGGTATTGTTAAAGCCTTCTGGCTGCACATCAACTAAACTCTCCTCTAGCGATTCCACCGTTTTTATATAATACCCTCTTGTTACTTCATAGCTCTTAAATAGTAATTCACTCATTCTAATGCCCTCCCTTTTTTACATAATTCTATTTTATAACAGGATGGAAAATCTTCTTACTAAAAAGCTCTACATTTCCTCAGGTGCTTCTATTCCTAATAAACGGAGTCCTTCTTTTATTACGATGGTTACGGCCAAGACAAGCGCCAAGCGAGATGGTTTTGCTTCACTTTCTTCTAAGATTTTTACCTCGGCATAGTACTTATTGAAAGCCTGGGCAAGGTCGACAATATATTTCGCCACCTGCGATGGATCAAAGTTTTCACAGGCTCGTTTAATTGCCGGTGCAAACTCCATTAACAGGCTTGTCACCTTCCATTCGTTCTCCCAAGAATAATCATATTCAATAGAATCAAATTTAGAATACCCGTATCCTTTTCTTAAAATAGAACATGCCCGAGCATAGGTGTATTGCAAGTATGGTCCGGTTTCGCCTTCAAAACGAAGCATTTCCTCTAATGAAAACTCGATATCATTCATACGGTTATTTTTTAAATCGTGGAAAATGACCGCACCTACCCCCACTTGTTTGGCTACTACCTCTTTGTTTTCGAGGTTAGGATTTTTCTCCTCAATATTATGTCTTGCCATCGCGATCGATTCATTTAATACTTCCTCTAATAAAACAACTTTGCCTTTACGGGTCGACATCTTCTTCCCGTCTTTCAACATCATGCCAAATGGTACATGAACCATTTTTTCCGCCCAAGGATAACCCATCTTCCCTAACACGGCGATTAATTGTTTAAAATGAAGGCTTTGCTCATGGCCAACTACATAAAGGGATTGAACAAAGTCATAGTTTTCCTTACGGTATAGCGCAGCCGCTAAATCCCGCGTCGCATAAAGTGTGGCCCCATCTGATTTTTTAATGAGGCATGGCGGCAGCTGCTCCTCCGTTAGTTCCACTACCTGTGCCTGGTCGGATTCCATGAGTAATTGTTTCTCCTCTAGGATGTCGACAATCCGAGCCATTTTATCATTATAAAAAGCCTCTCCCGCAAAGGAGTCAAACTCGACGTTCATTAACTCATATATTCTTGAAAATTCCTTCAGGGATTCGTCCCGGAACCATTGCCAAAGCTTGAACGCTTCTTCATCCCCATCTTCCAGGCGTTTGAACCAGCTGCGTCCCTGATCTTCCAGTTCTGGATTGTTCTCTGCTTCCTCATGAAACTTAATATACAACTGTAACAATTCTTTAATCGGATTTTGTTTAACCTTTTCAGCCTCTCCCCAAAGCTTATAGGCCGTAATTAATTTCCCAAACTGTGTGCCCCAGTCGCCAAGGTGGTTAATTTTAATCGGCTGATAGCCACATTTTTCAACAATGTGGGCTAACGCATTCCCAATGACAGTGGAGCGTAAGTGCCCCATAGAAAACGGTTTGGCGATATTTGGTGAGGACATATCAATCGTGACATTGCCGCCGCCAAAATCCTGTGAGCCGAATTGTTCTCGTTGCGCAAGGACTTCACTGATTACTTTTTTCGAAACGAGTTTTTTATTTAAAAAGAGATTGAGGTAGGCTCCTACCACTTCTACTTTCTCAAATGTGGCTGAGTGGATTTTCTCACTTAATTCTAGTGCAATGAGGTTTGGCGATTTACGTTTTCGCTTAGCTAGTGTGAAGCATGGAAAAGCTAAATCTCCATGTGATGCATTTTTAGGCTTTTCGATCATGAGTTCCAATTCATTTTCGGGCATTTCCTTCTCAAGCAGTTCATAAAGAATCGCTGCAAGCTCTTTTTTAAAATTCATTCTGAAGACCTCCCTAATTATCTTTAGAAAATAGAAAAACTCTCGTCTCTTAAAAAAGAGACGAGAGTTTTTTAAATCCCGCGGTACCACTCTAATTGTTCTTATCGAACCGGCTTTTCCTTTTGTAACGGAGGAGTCTCCGGTGCACCCTACTCTGTTCAGGTCCACATCTCAAAAGTGCGCTTCGTTATCTATTCCGTATCAGGCTCCCACCACCCCCGACTCGCTGCGACATCCTAGGTATACTACTCTCTTTTTCATTGATTTTTCCGACTTTATTATCAGTTATTATACTGGAAGGAAAAGGATTTATCCACTGAATATTGATTATTTTTTCTAATAAGGAAATTCTAAGTCTAAAGGAGGGATTCACTTGGCGAGAAGAAGAAATAAAATCCTCGTTCCTGAGGCAAGGAGCGGGTTAGATGCCCTTAAGGCAAAGGTGGTTCAATCACAAAACCCGGATGAGGCGAAGTTTGAAGCTGCCGAAGAGGTAGGAGTGCCATTACAACGAGGCTACAACGGGAAACTTACTTCAGAACAGGCAGGAAAAGTAGGCGGAAGGCTTGGCGGAAGCATGGTTCGCGAGCTTGTCAAAATGGCACAGGAAAACCTAACCAAAAAACAGTAATTGTGTCAAAGGGGGTCAGACCCCATTTTTTGGTCTGACCTCCTTATTTTTGAAAAAAAGTTTGACAATTTTGTGACAATTGATAGAATATTCTTAACAAGGAGTTGATGATGATGCGTGATATCCATTTAAAAAGCATTTTTACTTTTAAAAGAACCGCTATTTTCGGCAGTATGTTAGGCATTATTCTTATTTTGTCAGGACAATTTGCAAGCGGTTC
The DNA here is from genome assembly GCF_030818775.1 of Bacillus sp. SORGH_AS_0510. NCBI lineage: Bacteria > Bacillati > Bacillota > Bacilli > Caryophanales > Bacillaceae > Bacillus > Bacillus sp. SORGH_AS_0510. The sequence goes on from NZ_JAUTAU010000001.1 coordinate 33,106, forward strand.
CAATAATAGTTATTTCTTGACCGCCCTCGGTTTTGGAATACTGTTAGGCTCTGTAGTCAATTACCTGTTCGGAACCTTTCTAAGTTTAATGGAAGAATATACAGCTAACAGCAAAGTGGCCCCAAGCACAACAGGATACTCCAAGAAGCGATAACCTTTATTAATGGCTGTGTTAAAGAACAGTGTTGATTGATACACCCTGTTGATTGGAGCGGAAGGCACGAAGATCCTCGAAAATGCTACCGCATTTCCTTCGTGCGGTGTTGAATCGATGAAGCTTATTCAATGTCCTGTGGGAGTATGGTTCAGGGGAGACCCCGCAGGCGCTTGCGCCGAGGAAGCTCGCCGAAACACCCACGAACCGCTCGTGCCTGGAGCGGAAATCAACAGTGCATTTTAACAGAGCTAAATTAATTAATAATAAAGACTTGTGCCATTTGTCGCACAAGTCTTTTTGTTTATATGCTCAATCCTTTTAAAAAGAAAACTTTTATGATTTCCGCAATTTGTTCTGAACTCAATGGTTCATGATGCCGCTCCCAATCGGAAACAAGGGCAATGTACATTTTCAACAACAGAAAGCTCGTTAACTCTACGTTAGTTGAAGGAATGGATCCCTTCGCAATCGCTGCTTCAATTTTTCTCTTTAAATAGGTAATAATCTCATTTTCCACGTGTTGCAGCATTTCAGAGACGGCTATGGTTCCCATTTCCGCTTCCTCTTGGACCAACTTGATCATAAGCTGGTGCTGTGAGCGGAATTCTAGTAAGCGATAGAGTGCGCGGTGGACTTTTTCAGTAAATGGCAGATCTGGTTGAATCACTGCCTCTGCTTCTGCTATCATTTCTTTTACTAACGTGGAAATGATTTCTTCAAATAGTTCCTCTTTATTTTTAAAAAAGGTGTAGATGGTTCCCTTTCCAACATTAGCAAGCTTCGCAACCTGGTCCATGGTGGTCGCTTTATAACCAAACAGCGAAAAAGACTTAGTTGCAGCCTCTACAATCATCTTTCTTCTATCGGGTGCCATTCTGACCTCCCTCCTTTTGACTATTTTAGTTCTACGGTCATATAGATAATTTCACTATAGCACAGCTTTATAGCGGTTTCAAACCTCTGGAAATTTGTTTGAAAAATGGACAAAACACATGACCGTCCTGCTGGTCATGTGTTTCTGTCTTTTATGCAAAGTTCCGGACCGTTCCTTTTTTATGTTCCACAAAGATTTCCGCAAACTTAGGGTCCCATTGGGTACCTTTACCCTCATGAATAATCGCTAGTGCTTTGTCGACCGGCATGCCGCTTCGGTATGGACGATTAGAAGTCATCGCATCAAAGGCATCGGCAACCGCAATAATTCTTCCGAACAACGGTATATTTTCACCGCTTAATCCCTCAGGGTATCCCTTACCATCATATCGTTCATGATGAGACAGAACTCCTTCCATTACTGGTGGCAACTCTGAAAATCCCTGAACCTGCTTAATGATATTTCTACCTATATCAGGATGCTTTTTAATTGCAGCAAACTCCTCATCCGTTAAACGACCATCCTTTAACAGGATTCTATCAGGTACACCAATTTTGCCGATATCATGCAACAGTGCCGAGGTCCGTAACAGCTCAAGTTCTTCCTCACTCAAACCTGCTTTTGCTCCAATTTCAAGGGAATAGGCAGCGACACGGGTAGAATGTCCAGAGGTATACGGGTCCCTGGCATCTAGTGCGGTAGTCATACCTTCTAAAAAGCTGGCAAACATCGCCTTGTTTTTTTCATCGCGAGCCTGAATCGCCTCTATCATATGATTAAATCCATTAACGAGCCCTGCAAACTCATCAGAGTACAACACATCGGTTTTTACCAATGAGCCTTCCTGAACCTCACGCATGGACTCTCTAAGCTGGTCGATCGGCTGATGGACATCTAGAAATAACAGCTTGGCTCCATAGTAGGCAAAGATGAGACCTAGGACAATAATCACGGCGGCCCAGCTCCAAAAACCTTGGCCCGAATTTTCGCCGATATCCAGTTTTACTTGGGTCGCTAACCCGAATAACAGAATCGGAAATACGGAAATGTAGAGAAAGCTGATTTGAAACTTTCGCTTAATTGAGAGAACCATTTTCCCTTTTAGCGTATATTTTTCTCCGAATTGTTTGATTGCCATGTGTTCCACCTTTTTTAATAAAGGCTGAACAGCCTTGATGGCAAGGAAGAACTCAATAATTCCATGCATTCCTGCCACAAGCGTTGCCCCGGCCATGGCTAGCAAAATATAATAGTAAGGAATGGTTAATATCTGCAGTTTAATAGCTACGGTTGTTAGAAGGATAGCCGGAAATGATAAACCCAATAAGTGAGGCCCCATAATCCGCTTGAATGTTACTAGTGGAAATTCATGCAAATAATCAAACACACGTTGCAAGCCTGCAAATTCGTGTATTTCTTTCGTAAATACATCAGAAATAGGCGTCATACTCTTAGAAAAATGAAGAAATTCTACGATCATCATGATGACAAAAGAAATGGCTAAAATCCCTATCATATAGATATTTTCAGCTTTCGTAAGGGTTAAGGTGAAAAAGATAAAGACACTGCCAACGACACCAACCGCTAGCGATGACCCTATTACATAATTTTTTAACAATTGCTGTCGAAATCGTCTATATTCACTCATACATGATTGGCCTGCTTTCAGGAAACTAGATTCGTACCAATAATTATAATCGAAGCGCCTATCATTTGTATCTATAACTACCTTAAATAGGAAAAAATCTTAGGACCCCGTGGATCGATAATGCCTTACCCCAAACTGCCAGACCAGAAAACACGGGAGAATAAAGAGGCTTCCTGCTATTGGTGTGAGCAGGTAAAGGACATCACTCCCCTCTGTCTTCCCGAGAATATACAGTAACGGCAAATAATTGACGGTACCAAACGGGATGACATAGGTAAAAAAACGCGAGACCCATTTTTTATAAATATTAAGAGGATACTGGGCCATCTCCCTGCCGCCATCAGTAAAAATATTTGCTACCTCTAGACCCTGTACGGTCCAAAAACACATGGTGGCCGCAAGCATATAGATCCCCGTAAAGATAAGTACACCGCTGATGATCATGAACATTAGTGTCAAAATTTTTATCAGCGTCCAATCAATTGATAGATTTATTAACGCCCAAATTAACACAAACAAACTTTGAAACAGCCTGCCGAATCTCGTAAACTCAAATTGAGAGCCCAATACTTGGACAAAGGTACTTCTCGGCCTTACTAGCACCCGATCAAAGTCTCCTTTAATGATGAGACTTGAGAAGGAATCAAAGCCCCTTGCAAAGCATTCACTTAAGGCAAAGGCCATGTGAATAATCCCAAAGCAAAGAGCTACCTCGAAAAACTGCCACCCCTTTATTTGACCAAATCGCTCAAACAGTAAGTACACACCTGCAAAAACGGCAAATGGTATAAAAAACTGCCCTACTGAAAGCAGCAAGAAGGATGTCCGATACTGCATTTGAGATTTAAAGAGTATCTTCAAATATTTAAAATAAAGTCGCAACCTCCATCAACCTCCTTGTACAACGACTTTCCTTAATATTCGGTTAAGCGAGAACCTCCCTAAGCCAACCAGTACAGCCAAATAGGCCAGCTGGATCAGAATTCCGTTGATGGCAACCTCCTCAGAGATATGACCGGAATAGACCCTGAATGGAAAATCGGCCGTCCAGCGGAACGGAAGGACATTAGCAATGGTCTGAAGCCATGATGGCATGAGTGGAACGGGTATGATTAAGCCTGCAAAAAACTCTCCGAGAACACTGAATACTAAAAGTGATCCAACCGGTGACATGGTCACAAATACGGATATGTATAAGAACATTGAAATAGCAATTAACAGAAGTAATCCTAGCAATAAGGTGATAATAAAAAGGAAAAGTGTAGTCACATTTGGTGGTAATGTCAGGCGGTAGGAAGCAGGCAGCATGAATGCAATGAGCAATATAGGGAAGCAGCGCAGCAGCGCACTCGACAGCCGTTGGGCTAGCAGCTTCGCATACCAAAATCCATAAAGCTCCCATGGTCGGCACAGCTCATAAGCAATGTTTCCACTTGTTATCAGTTCAAACAGCTCGTTATCACGGAACCACATTGTAACAAATACCAGAAAGGCTTGCTGCAGCCAAATATAAGTAATAATTTGTGGCAGCGATATAGGCGGTGTCTTTGTTGCATGTTGATAGAAGGCTTCGAACACCATAATAATGATCATGCCCCAGAAGAACTGCGTAGCCACTCCCGCGAACGCAGCCGTTCGATACTGCATCCCCATGTTAAGCCTCAGTTTTAAAAAGGATACATATGGCCTCATATTTGGTACTCCTTATAGAGCTGAACAATGATATCCTCGATTGGCTGTGCCTCGATGGTTACATCTTGAAGCTCAACCTGATTGGACAGCTGGGTGATTACATCGGATGTCTTGATTTCCTCCGTTTCGACGCTCAAAACCACCCGCTCAGGTGACCAAGAAAGGATGAAAGTTCCCGGAATGTGAATTTGCTTTGAATTTTTTTCATAATCAGCCGTTATTGTTTTATGCGTACCGAACTGTTTTCTTAATTCATTTAAATTGCCATCGTATAATAAGCTACCTTTTCCAATCAGAATGACCCGTTCAGCCAATGCTTCAATATCGTTCATATCGTGGGTAGTGAGAATGACCGTTACACCCTTCTCCTTATTAATTGTTTTCACAAACTGGCGAACGGCTATTTTCGAAACAGCATCAAGGCCAATCGTCGGTTCATCTAAAAATAAAATCTTGGGATTATGAATGAGGGAAGCTGCAATTTCACAGCGCATCCGCTGCCCTAAACTTAACTGGCGGACGGGTGATTGGACGATGGATTGCAGTTCAAGTGTTTCAATGAGCAGATCAATGGTGGTGTTATATTCTTGCTGTGGAATCTTGTAAATATCTTTTAAGAGTTCAAATGAATCGAGTACAGGAACATCCCACCAAAGCTGGGAACGCTGGCCAAAAACCACCCCAATATTTTTTACATATTGCACGCGATCCTTCCAAGGGGTATAGCCCATAATGCTACAGCTTCCGGTGTCAGGCACCAATATCCCACTCATAATTTTAATGGTGGTAGACTTTCCAGCCCCATTTGGGCCGATGTAACCGACGATTTCTCCTGGATTAATAGAAAAAGAGATATCCTTCAGTGCTTCTACAATCGTATGTTTTCGATAGAATAGGGATTTTGCCGCTTCCCTCACTCCAGAAGTGCGCTGGGCAACCTTATAGGATTTCGAGATACCTTCTAATTTAATCAAAACGCGTCCCTCCCTTTTGAGTCACAGAGGAAAATAATAACATTCCTTGGTGAATTCTGTCAATAATATTCTGAATAGTAAAAGTTAACTAAATGTTCATTTGTGTTGGACGTGTTTATAAGTGATTTTTATTAGAATAGATATGAGGTTTTTATTCAGAAAGGAAGTGGCCAATGGGTGTTTTAAAGTCTCGTATCGAATCAAAGGAATTATTAGTCTGGAGGAGTTTATATGCACGAGGTAATTTAACATCAGATGAAAAACATTATTATCGCACCCTTGAAAAGGGATATGAAGGTGAGTTGATGTTCGATCAGCTGACAAAGGGGCTTCAATCTGATGTTTACATTTTGAACGGTCTACTCTTTGAAATTAACAACTCTTATTTCCAAATCGACACCCTTCTGATTGCTCCACAAAAGATCTACGTGTTCGATGTGAAAAATTCCGGAGGCGACTATTTGTACGAAGATGAAAAGTTTCGGAGGCTTCGGGGTGGCAACGATCTGAAAAATCCATTACACCAATTGGAGCGGTGTGAAACATTACTTCGCCAATTCTTGAAAAAACTCGGCTATCAGTTACCTATTGATAGTCACATTGTCTTCATTAACCCTGAGTTCACCTTATATCAGGCTCCCCCTGACAAGCCCATTATTTTTCCAACGCAATTAAATCTACTTGTCCAGCAATTAAACACAATTCCTTCGAAGCTATCAAAAAGACATAAGGAGCTTGCTGATCTATTAATGGCTTCGCACCAAAGTGAGTATCCCTTTTGCAAATTTCCTCCCTATCAATTTGACCAAATGAAAAAGGGGAAACTGTGTACTATAAATGCTAATTTTAATATGTACAGAAATGATTGTATAAGAATGTACAGTTTTGGGTAGTACATGGCATACTCTTATCGAGGTGGAGAGTATGTATGTTCAACTAGATATTACAACAAATTTTGAAATCAACAGTCTTACAGACTTACCAAAACTTAAACTTCTTATGGAGAATTTAAATATGAAAATTAACAAGAGTAAATTAGCTAGAGAATTAAATGTAGATCGGAGGACAGTTGATAAATATATTAATGGATATGTGCCTCAAAAGAAACGAGATAGAGAATCTAAGATAGATGATTATTACGGAGTAATAAAGCTACTGCTTTCCCGAGAGTCTAAGCAGAGATTTTTTTATAAACGTGTTCTATGGCAGTATTTAAAAGATAATCATGGACTGGAATGTTCCCAGTCAACATTTCGAGCTTATATAGCTCGTAAACCAGAGTTTCAAGCATACTTTAGTGAGGGGAAACGTACAGAAACTGTTCACTCCGTAATTCGTTATGAAACCCTTCCGGGTGAACAAGCTCAAATAGATTGGAAGGAGAATATCCGGTATATAACGAAAGATGGAGAAATTCTTTATGTAAATGTGGCTGTTTTTCTTTTGTCCCATTCCCGTTTTAGAACCTTTCATTTAACAATATCAAAGTCACAAAGCGTATTGATGTCCTTTCTGACAGAAAGCTTTGAAGCCATTGGGGGAGTGCCTAAAAACCTTGTGACGGATAATATGAAAACAGTAATGGATGAACCACGAACCGAGTATTCAAAGGGAGTAGTGAATGAACGCTTTGGTCAATTTGAAAAGGATTTTGGGTTTAAAGTAAGGCCTTGTATTGCAGGACGACCAAGGACGAAGGGGAAAGTTGAAAGTCCTATGAAATTGATAGACGAGATTCATGCCTATCAGGGAAAATTTGATTATGAGGAGCTTCATGCGTTTGTGCAGAGCCTTTGTGAACGGATTAACCACAGTTACCATCAGGGTACAGGGAAAATACCTATTTTGGCCATTGAACAAGAAAAAAATCTCTTATTGCCCCTACCAAGAAAGCAAATAAGAGATTCTTATAAGATCCACCATAAACTTGTACAGGTCAATTCCGCTTGCATGATTACTTATAAATCAAACCAGTATTCAGTTCCAGCTGAATACAAAGGGAAAACCGTTGGTTTACAAGTATATGATAATCAAATCCATATTTATTATAACACGGAGTTAATCGCGAAACACGAGGTCAGTGAAATCAAACTCAACTATAAAAAAGAACACTACGTTGAGGCACTCTCAAGAGGGCTTCCGCACTTTCCGGATATTGATGAGCTGGCTAAAAATAACTTACGAGCGATTGATGAGGTGTATAAAAATGAATAGTAGTTATCAACAATTAATGCAAAACCTTGAGTATTTAAAATTAAAACAGATGATTGGTCATCTTGGTGAAACGATTGATTTTGGTATGAGTAATCAATTATCTTTTGTAGACACACTCTTAAAACTAACAAATTATGAAATCGATATGCGTGAAAAAACCATGGTTAATTCAATGGTCAAGGTGGGGGCCTTCCCCCACCGTAAAGAGATAAAGGATTTTGATTTTAATTTCCAACCATCAGTAAACAAGCAGCAAATACTTGATTTTACAACATTACGATTTCTCGAAGAGAAAGAGAATATCGTATTCTTGGGACCTAGTGGAGTCGGAAAGACACATTTAGCAACAGCCATAGGGATAGCAGCAGCCAAGAAACGAACCAGTACCTATTTTATAAAATGTAATGAATTAATCCTGCAATTAAAAAGAGCAAAATTAGAAAATCGCTTAGAAAGTCGATTAAAGCATTATGGAAAGTATAAGTTATTAATTATTGATGAAATTGGATATCTACCAATTGATCGTGAGGATGCCAAATTGTTCTTCCAGCTAATTGATTTAAGATATGAGAAAAAAAGCACCATATTAACCACAAATGTAAGCTTTAAGCAGTGGGATGAGGTCTTCCAGGATACAAAAATAGCAAATGCCATATTGGATCGTGTATTACACCACGCAACAGTTGTGAACATAATTGGTGATTCGTATCGTATTAAAAATCATTTGGAAAAGGAAAACGAGTAATTTTTGTACATTCTTAAACAATCAAAAATGTACATACTTAGCTTGACATTTACATGTACAAAGTGCCACTCCCTATCTCCCTTCCAAGGAGATAGACGTTTGGTATGTGATGTTTGCGGCCATGAAGATACTTTAGAAGCCGCTGTCCTCCGAGCTGTGGCAGAGTTAAAGCTGCTTTTTCCGGAGAGGAAGATTACTTCTAATCTTGTTTACGAGTGGTGTGGTGAGGGTGAGGGTGAGGGTGAGGGTGGTTCACGAAAAAGGGTTGTTAGGATTTTGAGAACAAAACTTTGTTCAAAAGGATACGGGAGATGGGTTTACTATGAGTGAGCAGAGATTGAAATACCTTATTTTAAATAAGTAATATTTTTGTATGTGACTGTTTTGTGCTATTTAAGTTGCCCGTGGTCTCGTAAATTCACTGTACGAGACCTTTTGTTATTTTTTCCTCTGGATTCGGTCGCAGAGATCCCCTCTACGAACCCTTTTGTTGGTTTTTCCTTTAACTTCGGTCGCATAGAACTCCTTTACGAACCCTTTTGCTTCTTTTTCCTTTAAACTTGGTCGAATAGAAGCACCTCTCTGCGGAACCATCCTCCCCTTTTTCCATTCCCACATTCGAATAATCACCTAACTCAAAGAAATACCGCCGATTAGCTGATCTAATCGGCGGCAAATCAACGATTAAACTAACTTTTGTTCAACCCTGCGAACTTCTTCGTATGGTTGCACAACGACAAATCCTTCGCCCTCAAATCTCATTTGGATAGACTCGCCGCTTCCTCTTCCAAAGAACGTCTTCAAACTGATATCTGTCTGAAACTCCGGACGAAGATTTCCTGACCAGGCAACCGTTGCATTCGGATCTGTAATGACAGGCTGTCCTGGAGTAACCCTTAGAGTGAGTGGCTCATAGTGAGTCGTAATAGCAATCATACCGGTTCCTTCGCAACGAACATTGAATAAACCGCCCGCCATTAGCCCGGCAATCTTTTTCATTAACTTGATCTCCCACTTAATACTCGGCTCAAATGCAAGCAAATCATTCCCATTCACATAGATGGATTCATTGTTCAAATGGAGAATGATGATTTTTTTACCCGAATCTGCTAAATACAATTTTCCTTGACCGCCTGCCTTCATTAATGAGGCGCCTTCACCGGTGATGGCCTTCTTGAATGCGGTTCCTAGTCCATGCTCCAATATTCCTTCGCGCTCAAACTTGATTTTCCCATGATACGCAACCATCGACCCCGCTTTCGCCCAAACCTGACCGTCCAGATTTACCTCTAGCATTCTAGGAGTCTCTAATTCAAAGAATCCCTCACCTTTATCTACCTGCTCTGTTTTATCAATAAATTCACTAATCGAATACTTACTCAATCTTTCCCCTCCTAAATATCCGCCTTCCTTGAAAATTTTACCATACTTTCCCTTTAAAAAAATACACCATTCAAGTAATTTGAACGGTGTTCCCAGTTTTATTTCTGAACCACTAAATGAGCAAAGTGAAAATGATCGAAGGCATGCAGGTCATCGTCTCTATCCGTAAAATACCACTCTTGAATATTTTCAGGGGATAGATTTTCATAGACTAACATATTGCAATCTTGGAGTTTCAGGTCAAGCGTAAGCGGGTCAAAACCGGTGACCATCGGCTCACCTGTATGGGCCGTAATTTGTCGCATTTGGATTAATTTCTTGGAGGCTAATTCGTCATTAAATGCAGTATCGTCGAGGTAATCAAAGATGAATGAACTACCATTAACAGACAGATCAGAAATAGTAGAAAGAAGTTGATAGAAATCATGCTTCTCTAGGTACATGACCACACCTAATAAGCTGAAGTATGTTAAGTTTTGTTTATTATAGCCGACCTTGATCAATTCATCCTGAAGAGAGTCCTTTTTAAAATCAACAGGAACGAACCTCACGTTCTTAGGCATTTCCAACTCCATTTCATGCAGACGGTTGATTTTAAACGCTTGGGTTGCAGGGTGATCGACTTCGTAGATGATGAAATCTTCAGGGAGGTTTTCTTGTCTCCATGCAAATGTGTCAAAGCCTGCACCCAAAATCACATACTGTCTGACACCTCGTTCAATCGCTGATAAAAGTCCATCCTCAGCGTAGCGAGCACGGCTGACTAATTGCGGCACGGTCTGATTGTTCATTACCCATTGCAATTTATCCTCAAATGTCTTCAACGTTTCACTTTTTTCCGGAGCAAAAAACGCAATGGCATTCGCCCAATTCGTGCTGATCAACTGCTTTTCTTCCTCCTTTAACAGCGTACTGGCAACACAATCATTAAAAATTGGTTGGTTACTTTGCAAGGCATGATATCCCCTAGCATAGCAGCTTACTAATGCCGTTAAACTTTCCTTGTTCTTTTCCAAAGAAACTCCCCCTCTAATAAAAACAAAAAAACTCCAAGCAGAATTCTGCCAGGAGTTTATTATATGACACATTATATTTATTTACAATAATGTAAAATTATAGCACAAATAAATTATTTTGTCAAGATTTTTATTCTATTTCCGATTCACTTAACTGCCTGACATACTCATGATCAAAATTACCCATTTGAAAGCTGCTCCCATTTACAGAATTCATCGTTCTTGCTTCTTTCCCCGACTTGTTATAGGGAATATAACCAAAATACATCCCTGCATTAGGTATGATCCCGTTATTAAAAAGTCCCGTTGGCTCCGTGGAACCGACTTGTAAAAGGGCATTCATAGAGGAAGCCCATTCTGCTGGCATCTTCAACACCCCATAGGACTTTTTTTGTTCAACCAATTTTTCCATTTGGATCCTCGGCTCATACCATAATTCTCTATTAGCTCCATGATAGCCTCTATCCCTAATCAAATATAATTTCAATTGATTCACCTGGTCATCCGGATGAAAGTTCCATAAAAAGTAAAACGTTGATGGGTCATTATTGTCTATTTTCCAAACATGAATATCACCTGTAGTGCTGATGGAAACAACATTCCACTTATGCTGTTCCCATTGCCAATAACTCACTCCATACTTACCCTCCTTCGAAATAAAGGGGACAAATCGATGCCGCTCATCGATAGCGATGGAATCCTGAATGATATTTGGTGAAGTTTCCGGAAAAACACTATGAATCTTCTCGATTAATTGATCGTTTTGGGGAAACGCAGTAGGTTTCGAAAAATAATACCAATAAACCAATATGCTAGATGCAACAATGGCAAAAGCTAATAAAGGGAAAATAATCACTTTTTTATTCATTACTAGTTCCCTCCCCTTAACAGTGACTCTTTAGAGCGGAAATAAAGCTGCTTTTTTGGTGTTGTTACTAATAACCCTTTTCCATCAGCTGCTATATAAATGACTACATGAAAGTCGCTTCCCCATTTAGACGTAAAATCAATAAGTTGATAAGGAAACTTTTCGCTCCTATTATTAGGTTTTACTACGCTTGATTCAATTTCGTTATACCATTCAATTCCATGGTTCACTTCGAGCTTCATATTAGGTAATTGTTTTTGTAAGCTTTCCTTATCTAATATTTGCTCCTTTGCAGAAGGATGTGTAGCGATTACGGAAGCATCCTCCACATGTGAAATATAAGTCGAAAGTTCATCTTCCGAGTAAATAGCCTGATGAACTGGTATAGATAATAAGGTAGTTGCTAAAAAGATGAAATTTGCCCAAAATCCCAGCCATGCAAACGAACGGTATCTCTCCCATCTGCCTACCTTGTTCTTTAATAACCAATACAATACCCAACCGCCTAATGGTAAAATCGCAATCTTTATCGGAGTATCCGCCACATTCCAATTGATAGAAAATGAAAAGAGCCCAATATAAATACAAACAATAATCTTCCAAACCTTTGATTTGTCTGGTATACGTTTGTATAGCCGGTAGGCAATCAGCCCCACTATGGCCCACGAGATAAGATCAAAAATTAACTCTATTAGATTAAATGAAAAGTCATATGTAATATCCATTCTTCCGCCTCCCGCTTTACATAATTCTCCAATAATCTACGATTACCCTTTATTAAATAGAACTAAAAAAAACCCCGCTCCAATTTAATGGAGCGAGGCTTTTGTTTCTACTATATACAATTACTCAACCGTTACTGATTTAGCAAGGTTACGCGGTTTGTCTACGTCGCAATCGCGGTGTAGGGCTGCGTAGTATGAAAGTAATTGTAATGGAATGACAGAGATAAGTGGTGTTAATAAATCATTTACTTCTGGAATCACGAAGCTGTCTTCGTCACGGTTTAGACCCTTCATCGAGATGATACATGGGTTTGCACCGCGGGCTACAACTTCTTTAACATTTCCACGAATACTTAGGTTAACACTTTCCTGCGTTGCAAGAGCGATTACTGGTGTACCTTCTTCGATCAAAGCGATGGTACCGTGCTTTAATTCACCGCCAGCAAAACCTTCTGCCTGTATATAAGAAATTTCTTTCAGCTTTAAGGCACCTTCTAGACCAACATAGAAATCAATGCCGCGGCCGATGAAGAAGCAATTGCGTGTAACAGATAAGAATTCTCTTGTAATCTGTTCAATGATTTCTTTCGAATCACAATAGAACTTCCATCGCATTAGCCACAATACCTAATTCTTTTACAAGGTCAAAATCAACGCTTAGGTTACGGCTCTTTGCAGCCACTTCCGCTAAAATAACAAGTACAGCTAACTGAGCAGTGTAAGCCTTTGTAGAGGCAACCGCAATTTCAGGACCTGCATGTAATAAAAGCGTATAGTCTGCTTCACGAGAAAGTGTTGAACCTGGAACGTTCGTAATCGTTAACGCCGGGTGACCCATTTCTTTCACATTAACAAGAACGGCACGGCTGTCTGCTGTTTCTCCACTTTGTGAAATGAAGACAAACAACGGCTTTTCAGAAAGCAACGGCATGTTATAGCCGAATTCACTTGAGATATGAACCTCAACTGGAATTTTAGCCATTTTTTCAATGAATTGTTTTCCAACTAGACCTGCATGATAAGAAGTACCAGCAGCAATGATGTAGATACGGTCTGCTGCATTAACAGCATTGATGATGTCACGATCAATCGTTAATTCACCTTGCTCATCTTGGTACATTTGGATAATACGACGCATCACTAGCGGCTGTTCATCAATCTCTTTAAGCATATAGTGTGGGTACGTACCCTTTTCAATATCACTTGCATCAAGTTCTGCTTTGTATGGAGCACGGTTGATGATTTCGCCGTTTAAGTTTTGGATTGTCACTTCGTCTTTTGTAACGATGACGATTTCTTTGTCCATTAGTTCCACGTATTGATCAGTTACTTGAAGCATTGCCATCGCGTCACTTGCTACTACGTTAAAGCCATTACCAAGACCCACAAGAAGTGGACTCTTGTTTTTCGCAACATAAATGGTGTCATTGTCCTCTGCATCTAATAGAGCAAGAGCATAAGAACCATGCAACAACGTTAATGTTTTACGGAATGATTCCAAAACATCTAAACCTTTGTTAACAAAGCGTTCAATCAACTGTACGATTACTTCAGTGTCTGTTTCACTTACGAAGTTTACGTCTGTTAAATAGTCGTTCTTTAACAGATCATAGTTCTCAATCACACCATTGTGAACTAATGTAAAACGGGCTGAAGTACTTTGATGCGGGTGAGAGTTCACTTTGCTTGGAACACCGTGTGTTGCCCAGCGAGTATGACCAATCCCGATATTAGCCATAACATCTTGGTCTACAATGTCGCGTAAATCAGCAATACGGCCTTTTTCTTTAAACACATGAATGCCGTTTTCGTTCTTTACAGCAATACCTGCTGAGTCGTATCCTCTATATTCAAGTTTTTCTAACCCTTTTAATAGGATTTCTTTCGAGTCGTTATTTCCAATATATCCAACAATTCCACACATTTTCTGTTTCCTCCCTGATACAGGGGGCAAGGCTCTTTGGAGGCAGACTTGCCCCCTTATCTCTGTTTTTTAGGTATCTGTCTATACCGTTTTAAACATTAAATTTAGTATGCGCATATTCTTCTCTTTGTGCACTGAGTTGCCCCAATGTTTTAAAGAAGAATTTTTTCGGTTGTGCGTCGCAACCGGGAGGTATCCGCCGATCATTCGATAAACCTCCTCCTCGTCAACTAATCTACCCACTGAAGATTAGTTCAGGCGCTTTTATTGTAGTTATAACCTTACTATCCACCTTTCCATATTAGAATGGTCAACCTGCTTTAAAAAACAAAGCATGTTAATACTACTATGATTGGCAGAGTCCGTCAACTAATAACCTAAAAATATAAATTTTTCCATATATAACCGATAATACATAATAAAGTATGCAGAGAGCTCCTCCCTAGTTCCCCCATATTGGAAAAGCTCCAGCTTTTATGCTGGAGCCTCGTTTCCATTATTCTTTTAATTCCATTTCCTCTTTTACAACGGCGACAATACGATCTACATATGAATCGCATAGCTCCTGTGTTGGTGCTTCTGCCATTACACGAACAAGCGGTTCCGTACCTGAAGGACGGACAAGAATTCTTCCGTCGCCAGCCATTTCAGCCTCTACCTGTTCAATGACTTCCTTTACGCGGGCATTGTCCGTTACATGGTGCTTATCTGTTACTCGAACATTCACAAGCTTTTGAGGGAATTTTTTCATTTCGCCCGCAAGCTCTGATAATGGCTTTTGTGTTGCCTTCATAATATTTACTAATTGTAAGCCAGTTAATAAGCCGTCTCCTGTTGTGTTGTAATCTAAGAAAATAATATGCCCGGATTGTTCTCCGCCTAGATTAAATCCACTTTTCTTCATTTCTTCCACCACATAGCGGTCTCCAACCGCTGTTGGTACGCTGGTAATTCCGTGGTTTTCTAAGGCCTTATAAAAACCAAGGTTACTCATAACTGTTGAAACAATCGTTCCGTGCTTTAAGCGGCCATGTTCCTTCATGTACTTACCGCAAATATAAAGAATTTGATCTCCATCGACAATATTTCCTTTTTCGTCGATTGCGATTAAGCGGTCGCCATCACCATCAAAAGATAAGCCAACATCGGCACCTTTTTCTTTTACTAAAGCAGCAAGTGCTTCAGGGTGGGTAGAGCCAACACCTGCATTAATATTTAGCCCATTAGGAGAAGCTCCCATCGTTGATAGATCGGCATCTAAATCAGCAAATAGGTGAGAGGCTAATGATGAAGTTGCTCCGTGTGCACAGTCTAATGCAATATGAATGCCGGAGAAATCTTCATCCACACTATTCTTTAAGTATTGAAGATACTTTTGTCCACCTTCGAAATAATCCATGACTTGTCCAAGATCTCCACCCGTTGGACGTGGCAGTTGATCTTCAGGTAAGTCCATTAACTCTTCAATTTCATTTTCTTGTTCATCAGACAGTTTAAATCCGTCTGGACCGAAGAACTTAATACCGTTATCCGCTACAGGGTTATGTGAAGCAGAAATCATTACACCCGCCTGCGCACCTAACGCTTTTGTTAAATAAGAAACACCTGGTGTTGAAATAACGCCTAAACGCATAACCTCAGCACCAGTTGACAATAATCCTGCTACGAGGGCGCCTTCGAGCATATGGCCAGATATACGAGTGTCACGTCCAATTAGTACTTTTGGACGATCCTTATCCTTTGTTAAAACATACCCGCCGAATCGGCCTAATTTAAAGGCTAATTCAGGTGTTAATTCACTATTTGCTACTCCGCGTACGCCATCGGTACCAAAATATTTTCCCATTTTTAAAAATCGCTCCTTCAATATATAGGCTGTATCTGATCTATGCATTATTTTTAGTGATCGTTATGCTCGCCTTTGCTTTATCTGGTTTCCAATCCACATCTTTAGGACCTTCGATTTGAATATTCACATCGTGTTCCCCCTCCGAAAGGCTGGATAGGTCCACATATACACTGAAGTCTTCAGGCTTTAAGCCACCGACAGCCGCACTTGGACCATAAACCAATAAACTTATCATTTGATTCGCCGGATCATTAATCTCCACAGTGTAGTTATCTGACAATCCACGAATTTTTAAAGGAATGCTCGAAACGGTCTTTTCTTCTGTCTTTTTGACAACAATTGTGGCCTTCACCATTTGCGGTGTCACCTTTGTTATTCCATTTGAAATGATAACAGGTAAGTCGAGTGTGGTATTATCCGTAATTTTACTTACATCCACTTCTACACGGACACTTTCTGTTTCCTTGAGAATCTCTTCAGGACCAATAATGGTTGCTTCTTTTACATCTAAATCAATGGATTCGATTGTCACTCCTGCTGGTGGTGTTCCCTTCTTTTGTATCGTTATGGGAACGGTCTTACTATTATCCTTAATCGGAATCGTGACTTTTACCGTACTTGGCTCCACCGTAACATCCAATTTATTTAAATCCTTGTCTAATACTTGGACAGTAGCTTCCTTCGTTAATGAATTCTTCCACTTTTCTTTTGCCTCTACAGTCGCTTTTACATAAGTAATTCGATCGATTGCACTTTTTGCACCTGTGATTTTTACTTTATTTGGTTCTACCACAGGTTGTCCGGCGGAATATCCATCCTCGATTTGATTCTTATTGAATTCTGCCTCGACTTTGAATTCCTTGGTGATTTTTTCTTGTACAGACACTGTAACAGTACCTGGTTTCATGGTTGCCGTTAGTTTATCAGAGAGATCTTTGACCTCTAGTTTCACTTTTTGCTTACCAATTTTTGCATTTGTTAAATCTACGAATACTTCAAAGTTCCTTAGCGCATTGGCAGACTGTACATGTGTCTTTGGTCCTTTTAAAGTAATATCCACTGTATCTGGGATACCAGAGACCACTAAATTTTCTGTATCATAATACACTTTTACAGGGAAATCCTTAATTGTGACGGTCGATTGTACTCCTGGTACATTCACATCCGATAGTTGTTTTCCTGTGTGCGGCGGGATCGAGTTATATAACAGAACAGCCAATAACAACGCAAGAATTTTTATAAACCATGGGTTATCCATCAATTTATCCATTATTCTTCCCCCTCCAGTTCCAACGAGCGGAAGAAGCTTGTTTCGCTTTGTTATGAATGACTAATTCACTCGTAAGTAATTCTTTTAATCCTTCCGACTTTAAATCACGGTGCAATTCTCCGTTCTTTGTAAGAGAAATACTACCAGTCTCCTCTGAAACAACAACCGTAATACTGTCGGTTACTTCACTTATTCCTAGTGCCGCTCGGTGCCGGGTACCTAACTCCTTTGAAATAAATGGACTTTCTGACAAAGGTAGATAACAGGCAGCCGCTGCCACACTGTTCTTTTGAATAATAACAGCCCCATCATGTAGTGGTGTGTTTGGAATGAAAATGTTAATGAGCAATTCCGAAGAAATCGTTGAACCTAAATGTATTCCTGTTTCTATGTAATCACTCATACCCGTTTCTCTTTCAATGGAGATCAAAGCGCCAATCCGTCGTTTTGCCATATAGTCGGTAGCCTTAATAATCGCTTCGACTGTTTTTTCCTGGTCATCATCATCCGGATTACTGCTCCTTGAAAAGAACCGCCCTCTCCCCAATTGCTCAAGAGCTCTCCTAAGTTCAGGCTGAAAAATAATGATTATAGCAAGAAATCCCCAATTTATGGCCTGTTGCATCATCCAGCTTAATGTGGCTAAGCCAAGGAACTCACTGACCACTCTGACTAAGAGAATCACCAGTATCCCTTTTAATAATTGAACAGCTTTTGTTCCTTTTATCACATTAATCAGTTTATAAATGACATACCATACGAGGACAATATCAACAATACTAGCTAAATACTTCCATACAGTGAAATCAGCAAACTGCATTGTTTTTCCTCCGTAATTTTATAAAAACCTATTTTCATGACAACTCAATTATTATACCATAAATTCTTCATATGCTTATTATATGTCTATATTTAGGCGAAAACTCCCTCTTTCCTGACACTTCAAGGATAATTTAGACATTCTTTGTAAAAGGCTGTGTTAAAGAACAATGTTGATTATTGCACCCTGTTGATTGGAGCGGAAGACGCGAAGACTCCTGTGGGAGTATGGTTCAGGGGAGACCCCGCAGACGCTTGCGTCGAGGAGGCTCGCCGAAACACCCACGAACCGCTCGCGTCTGGAGCGGAAATCAACAGGCAAGTTTAACAGAGCCTTGTAAAAAAACAAATCACTCATACACAGAGTGATTTGTCTTTAATTTGTTGCTGGCTGGTCAAAAAGGGCCAAGACATCTTGTCCTGTCTTTTTCATATGATACCATATCCAGTCAAACACCTCATTTACCTCTTCAATTTTTCCGGTTACATGTCCCGCAGACGCTAAATATTTCTCACCATGGATGACTGTCACGTCTCCTTGGACTTCTCCCTCTATTTTCAGTTTTCCATTACGAACAGTAACATCGCCCTTTACAACTTCCCCTTTAGGAACAATAACAGTATTATTTTTGACGATAAGGTTCTTTTGCTTAGATACAGCAAATTCCTGGTCCTGGTTCCATGTAGAGAATAAGCTTCCCAACATTAAGACTACGAATACGGATGCGGCAGCAAGTATAGGATGATTCTTCAACCATCTCTGCATCGAAATCTGTTTCTTTTCTTTTGGGAGACGAGCTAACACATTCGCCGTAAAATCATCTGGAGCTTGCATATGAGAAGTGCTCTTTACAAAAGCAATCGTTCTTTTTAGTTCATGAAAAATCGCATCGCATTCTGCGCAGCTTTTAAGATGCTCTCTTAATATTTGTTCCTTTTCTGGTTCTATTTCTTCATCTAAAAATTCGTGCATTAGTTCAATGATTTGTTCTGGACACATTTAACGTTTCACCTCTTATCACACATATCTTAATTGTTGTCTCAACGCTTCTCGTCCTCGGTGAATTCTTGTTTTGACCGTTCCTAGTGGCAAATCAAGAATTTCACTAATTTCATTTAATGACAGTTCTTCAATGTATTTTAATACGATTGCAGAACGGTATTTTTCTGGCAGTTTTAATATTTCCTGCTGAACAGTTTCATGCAGTTCTAAGCTTTCAACCTCTTTTTCCGGCAACGGCGTATTTGATGGGACCTGCGCATACATCGTTAATCCTTCTGTTCCTGCTACCTCTGCATCTAAATAATAATCGGGTTTCTTTTTTCTCATGCGATCAATACATAAATTAGTAGCAATCCGAAACAGCCAGGTTGAAAACTTTAAGTCTTGGTTAAACGATTTGATATTTACATATGCACGGATAAAAGCTTCCTGTGCTACGTCTTCTGCTTCATGGCGATTCCCAAGCATTCTATAACAAAGCTGATAGACGCTATTTTTATATATCTCAACGATTTCACCAAAGGCATCTTGGTCGCCTTTAATAACTTGTTTTATTCTTTTTTTAATAATAGCTTCCATTAAATTACCTCAGCTCCAATGCTGCTATACGATACTACGTATCCCTAGCAAAAAAGTTTCGTTTAAAACGAAAAATCTTCTCAACATCTATAATATTAACAAAAATTTACTAATTACGGTAAGCAATTAGTTTAAAGTTTTTTCCTTGGGGTAAAAAGATAACAATAACGATTTTATAGAAAAGAGGTAATGGCAAAGTGGGTCTTCAACGTCCTAAATTATTGGAGGAAATAGAAAACTGCCGACATGAAATGGTTCGGCTTGCATCTGAGACTTCTTTGTTACATCCCCGCGTCATAGCAGCAAGTAAAAAGCTCGATTTATTACTGTATCAATATCATACCTTAGAATCAAAAATGTAAAAAGCAGCTGCAGAAATTCGGGCAGCTGCTTTTAATTTATTATAAAAGTTTTTCTCCAAATAATGATCCCATCAGTTCAACAGCACAGACAGCTGTTTTATTCTTTTCATCTAAAATGGGATTCACTTCTACGAATTCTGCAGAAGTAATAATTTTCGCTTCCTCGAGCATTTCCATCGCAAGATGACTTTCTCTGTAGCTTATTCCGCCCATAACCGGTGTACCTACTCCTGGAGCGTCGCTTGGATCTAATCCATCTAAATCTAGTGACAAGTGAACCCCATCTGTTTTTTTCCTTAAGATATGAAATAGTTTCTTCCATTACTTTCGTCATACCTAAACGGTCGATTTCATGCATGGTATAGACTTTTATCCCTTTTTCTTTTATTAATTCTTTTTCACCATCATCAAGTGCTCTTGCACCAATAATGACTACATTTTCAGGCTTTACTTTTGGGGAATAGTTAAGGATCTGGGTTAATAAAGAGTGACCCCATCCAAGGCTGACTGCTAAAGGCATTCCATGGATGTTTCCTGTTGGGCTTGTCTCCGCTGTATTCAAATCACCATGCGCATCATACCAGATCACACCAAGATTTTTATAATGCTTAGAAACACCAGCTAATGTACCAATCGCAATGCTATGGTCTCCACCCAAAACAAGTGGAAATGCTCCAGATTGGACAGCCTCGTCTACTTTCTCAGCCAGCAAAGTACTTTTTTCGGCAACCAGGTCTAAATTTCGTAAATTCGATTCCTTATCTACGACAACTTCAGGTCTTCCGACCGGGATATCACCTAAATCATGAATTTCTTCAAACAGCGGTTTTAATCGCTCGTAGATTCCTGCATAGCGGATGGCACTAGGCCCCATATCTACTCCACGACGCATTTGGCCTAAGTCCATAGGCATTCCAATAATTGAAAGTTTCTTAGTCAATGCAATTCCTCCCTAGCCCTTATTACTTCTATTTTAACCGCTTTCAAACAAATGACTCAACTCGACAGAATTGTGTATATATATGCGGTAAGCGGTAGGGTGTTCGGGTGTTTTTACTAAAAAATCATGATTATGATTCAGGGACTGCTCTACGCGACCTTTTTTTCTTAACAATCCAGAGTTCGGGCTCATAGCACCTCTTTACGCGTCCTTTTTTTCTTAATAATCCAGATCATAGGCTCATAGAACCCCTCTACGCGTCCTTTTTTTCTTAACAATCCAGAATTCGGGCTCATAGCACCTCTCTACGCGACCTTTCTCTCTTTATAATCTAGATCTCGGGCTCATAGAACACCCTCTACGCGTCCTTTCCCTCTTTATAATTCAGATCTCGGGCTCATAGAACCCCTCTACGCTTCCTTTCTCTCTTAATAATCCAGATCTCGGGCTCATAGAACCTCTCTACGCGTCCTTTTATTCTTAATAATCTAGATCTCGGGCTCATAGAACCTCTCTACGCGTCCATTTTTTCTTAATAATCCAGATCTCGGGCTCATAGAACCTCTCTATGCGTCCTTTTTTTCTTAATAATCCAGATCTCGGGCTCATAGAACCCCTCTACGCGACCTTTCTCTCTTAATAATCCAGATCACAGGCTCATAGAACCTCTCTATGCGACCTTCTATTCTTATAAGATAAAATTCCAGCTCATAAAAATAAAAAAAGCCTTAAATCATCATCTGATTTAAGGCGAATTATGTAGTGTGATGGTGGAGCCTAGCGGGATCGAACCGCTGACCTCCTGCGTGCAAAGCAGGCGCTCTCCCAGCTGAGCTAAGGCCCCATCTATGGAGCGGAAGACGGGATTCGAACCCGCGACCCCCACCTTGGCAAGGTGGTGTTCTACCACTGAACTACTTCCGCAAACTCGTAGATAAAACCCGAGGATATATCTCCCAGGGTTTTATCTTTAATTATGAGCCATGAAGGACTCGAACCTTCGACCCTCTGATTAAAAGTCAGATGCTCTACCAACTGAGCTAATGGCTCTTGGCTGGGCTAGCTGGATTTGAACCAACGCATGTCGCAGTCAAAGTGCGATGCCTTACCGCTTGGCTATAGCCCAATAGTGATTTACACTTATAGTATGTCCAACTTTTTTAAAAATATAAATGGTGGAGGGGGACGGATTCGAACCGCCGAACCCGGAGGGAGCGGATTTACAGTCCGCCGCGTTTAGCCACTTCGCTACCCCTCCATATTTATTTTTAAAAAGTGGTGCCGGCGAGAGGACTTGAACCCCCAACCTACTGATTACAAGTCAGTTGCTCTACCAATTGAGCTACACCGGCAAATAGTTTGAAAAAAATATTAGATTGTACACGCTGTCCTTATTATCGTCATCCTGACCTCAGAAAGCTTATTCAAGGAGCAGCTCGGTCAGTATGCTGATGATATTTCAGGAAGCTTATTCGGTCGTGCTCTACCAATTGAGCTACACCGGCATATTATATGGTGGAGGATGACGGGATCGAACCGCCGACCCTCTGCTTGTAAGGCAGATGCTCTCCCAGCTGAGCTAATCCTCCGAAATGGTGACCCCTACGGGATTCGAACCCGTGTTACCGCCGTGAAAGGGCGGTGTCTTAACCGCTTGACCAAGGGGCCATAATATTAATATAGGTAAGCTTCCAAGCGGGCTCGAACCGCTGACCTCTTCCTTACCATGGAAGTGCTCTACCTACTGAGCTATGGAAGCATAGCTGAATTTACTTGATGACATAAAAATGGCTCCGCAGGTAGGACTCGAACCTACGACCGATCGGTTAACAGCCGATAGCTCTACCACTGAGCTACTGCGGAACAATAATATAACAGCCTGGCAATGTCCTACTCTCACAGGGACTTTCGTCCCAACTACCATCGGCGCTGAGAAGCTTAACTTCCGTGTTCGGTATGGGAACGGGTGTGACCTTCTCGCCATAATTACCAGACTATTTTATTTGACACTATTTTATTATAATGTCTTTTTTAATTTTTTCAAGAGGAAAATATATTTTTTCATTCCCTCAAAACTAGATAATGTAGAAGAAAATTCAATAAACATTTGAGTTCGCTAAAAACTTGGTTAAGTCCTCGAACGATTAGTATCAGTCAGCTCCACATGTTACCACGCTTCCACCTCTGACCTATCAACCTGATCATCTTTCAGGGTTCTTACTAGCTTGACGCTATGGGAAATCTCATCTTGAGGGGGGCTTCATGCTTAGATGCTTTCAGCACTTATCCCGTCCGCACATAGCTACCCAGCGATGCCTTTGGCAAGACAACTGGTACACCAGCGGTGCGTCCATCCCGGTCCTCTCGTACTAAGGACAGCTCCTCTCAAATTTCCTACGCCCACGACGGATAGGGACCGAACTGTCTCACGACGTTCTGAACCCAGCTCGCGTACCGCTTTAATGGGCGAACAGCCCAACCCTTGGGACCGACTACAGCCCCAGGATGCGATGAGCCGACATCGAGGTGCCAAACCTCCCCGTCGATGTGGACTCTTGGGGGAGATAAGCCTGTTATCCCCGGGGTAGCTTTTATCCGTTGAGCGATGGCCCTTCCATGCGGAACCACCGGATCACTAAGCCCGACTTTCGTCCCTGCTCGACTTGTAGGTCTCGCAGTCAAGCTCCCTTGTGCCTTTACACTCTACGAATGATTTCCAACCATTCTGAGGGAACCTTTGGGCGCCTCCGTTACTCTTTAGGAGGCGACCGCCCCAGTCAAACTGCCCACCTGACACTGTCTCCCACCCCGATAAGGGGTGCGGGTTAGAATTTCAATACAGCCAGGGTAGTATCCCACCGACGCCTCCACCGAAGCTAGCGCTCCGGCTTCTACGGCTCCTACCTATCCTGTACAAGCTGTACCAAAATTCAATATCAGGCTACAGTAAAGCTCCACGGGGTCTTTCCGTCCTGTCGCGGGTAACCTGCATCTTCACAGGTACTATAATTTCACCGAGTCTCTCGTTGAGACAGTGCCCAGATCGTTACGCCTTTCGTGCGGGTCGGAACTTACCCGACAAGGAATTTCGCTACCTTAGGACCGTTATAGTTACGGCCGCCGTTTACTGGGGCTTCGATTCAGAGCTTCGCTTGCGCTAACCCCTCCTCTTAACCTTCCAGCACCGGGCAGGCGTCAGCCCCTATACTTCGCCTTGCGGCTTCGCAGAGACCTGTGTTTTTGCTAAACAGTCGCCTGGGCCTATTCACTGCGGCTCTTCGAGGCTATTCACCTCAAAAAGCACCCCTTCTCCCGAAGTTACGGGGTCATTTTGCCGAGTTCCTTAACGAGAGTTCTCTCGCTCACCTTAGGATTCTCTCCTCGCCTACCTGTGTCGGTTTGCGGTACGGGCACCTTTTATCTCGCTAGAGGCTTTTCTTGGCAGTGTGGAATCAGGAACTTCGGTACTAAATTTCCCTCGCTATCACAGCTCAGCCTTTACGGAAAGCGGATTTTCCTACTTTCCAGCCTAACTGCTTAGACGCGCATATCCAACAGCGCGCTTACCCTATCCTCCTGCGTCCCCCCATCACTCAAACGATAAAGAGGTGGTACAGGAATATCAACCTGTTGTCCATCGCCTACGCCTTTCGGCCTCGGCTTAGGTCCCGACTAACCCTGAGCGGACGAGCCTTCCTCAGGAAACCTTAGGCATACGGTGGATGAGATTCTCACTCATCTTTCGCTACTCATACCGGCATTCTCACTTCTAAGCGCTCCACCAGTCCTTACGGTCTAGCTTCAACGCCCTTAGAACGCTCTCCTACCACTGACATCTACGATGTCAATCCACAGCTTCGGTGTTACGTTTAGCCCCGGTACATTTTCGGCGCAGAGTCACTCGACCAGTGAGCTATTACGCACTCTTTAAATGGTGGCTGCTTCTAAGCCAACATCCTGGTTGTCTAAGCAACTCCACATCCTTTTCCACTTAACGTAAACTTTGGGACCTTAGCTGGTGGTCTGGGCTGTTTCCCTTTTGACTACGGATCTTATCACTCGCAGTCTGACTCCCACGGATAAGTCTTTGGCATTCGGAGTTTGTCTGAATTCGGTAACCCGATGAGGGCCCCTAGTCCAAACAGTGCTCTACCTCCAAGACTCTAACAACGTGAGGCTAGCCCTAAAGCTATTTCGGAGAGAACCAGCTATCTCCAAGTTCGATTGGAATTTCTCCGCTACCCACACCTCATCCCCGCACTTTTCAACGTGCGTGGGTTCGGGCCTCCATCCAGTGTTACCTGGACTTCACCCTGGACATGGGTAGATCACCTGGTTTCGGGTCTACGACCACATACTCATTCGCCCTATTCAGACTCGCTTTCGCTGCGGCTCCGTCTCTTCAACTTAACCTTGCATGGGATCGTAACTCGCCGGTTCATTCTACAAAAGGCACGCTATCACCCATTAACGGGCTCTAACTACTTGTAGGCACACGGTTTCAGGAACTATTTCACTCCCCTTCCGGGGTGCTTTTCACCTTTCCCTCACGGTACTGGTTCACTATCGGTCACTAGGGAGTATTTAGCCTTGGGAGATGGTCCTCCCTGCTTCCGACCGGATTTCACGTGTCCGGCCGTACTCAGGATCCACTCAAGAGGGAACGAAGTTTCGACTACAGGGTTTTTACCTTCTCTGACGGGCCTTTCCAGGCCGCTTCATCTACCCCGTTCCTTTGTAACTCCATATAGAGTGTCCTACAACCCCAAGAGGCAAGCCTCTTGGTTTGGGCTATGTCCCATTTCGCTCGCCGCTACTCAGGGAATCGCGTTTGCTTTCTCTTCCTCCGGGTACTTAGATGTTTCAGTTCCCCGGGTATGCCTTCAATACCCTATGTATTCAGGTAAAGATACTGTTCCATTACGAACAGTGGGTTTCCCCATTCGGAAATCTCTGGATCAAAGCTTACTTACAGCTCCCCAAAGCATATCGGTGTTAGTCCCGTCCTTCATCGGCTCCTAGTGCCAAGGCATTCACCGTGCGCCCTTTCTAACTTAACCTAAAAGGTTTATTACTCTATATATAATAGAGAGAAAACTAAAATGGCGATTACTCGATGTTTCTTGACTTTCTTCTTTACGATTATCTAGTTTTCAAAGAACGAAGTTCTGAGAGAAATTGCACTCTCAAAACTAAACAAACAGAAAACAATCAAACAAACATGTTTTGTCTGGCTCATAGGTCCAGCTTATATCCTTAGAAAGGAGGTGATCCAGCCGCACCTTCCGATACGGCTACCTTGTTACGACTTCACCCCAATCATCTGTCCCACCTTAGGCGGCTGGCTCCTTACGGTTACCCCACCGACTTCGGGTGTTACAAACTCTCGTGGTGTGACGGGCGGTGTGTACAAGGCCCGGGAACGTATTCACCGCGGCATGCTGATCCGCGATTACTAGCGATTCCGGCTTCATGTAGGCGAGTTGCAGCCTACAATCCGAACTGAGAATGGTTTTATGGGATTGGCTAAACCTCGCGGTCTTGCAGCCCTTTGTACCATCCATTGTAGCACGTGTGTAGCCCAGGTCATAAGGGGCATGATGATTTGACGTCATCCCCACCTTCCTCCGGTTTGTCACCGGCAGTCACCTTAGAGTGCCCAACTGAATGCTGGCAACTAAGATCAAGGGTTGCGCTCGTTGCGGGACTTAACCCAACATCTCACGACACGAGCTGACGACAACCATGCACCACCTGTCACTCTGTCCCCCGAAGGGGAAAGTCCTATCTCTAGGAGTGTCAGAGGATGTCAAGACCTGGTAAGGTTCTTCGCGTTGCTTCGAATTAAACCACATGCTCCACCGCTTGTGCGGGCCCCCGTCAATTCCTTTGAGTTTCAGCCTTGCGGCCGTACTCCCCAGGCGGAGTGCTTAATGCGTTAGCTGCAGCACTAAGGGGCGGAAACCCCCTAACACTTAGCACTCATCGTTTACGGCGTGGACTACCAGGGTATCTAATCCTGTTTGCTCCCCACGCTTTCGCGCCTCAGCGTCAGTTACAGACCAGAAAGCCGCCTTCGCCACTGGTGTTCCTCCACATCTCTACGCATTTCACCGCTACACGTGGAATTCCGCTTTCCTCTTCTGCACTCAAGTCCCCCAGTTTCCAATGACCCTCCACGGTTGAGCCGTGGGCTTTCACATCAGACTTAAAGGACCGCCTGCGCGCGCTTTACGCCCAATAATTCCGGACAACGCTTGCCACCTACGTATTACCGCGGCTGCTGGCACGTAGTTAGCCGTGGCTTTCTGGTTAGGTACCGTCAAGGTACCGGCAGTTACTCCGGTACTTGTTCTTCCCTAACAACAGAGCTTTACGACCCGAAGGCCTTCATCGCTCACGCGGCGTTGCTCCATCAGACTTTCGTCCATTGTGGAAGATTCCCTACTGCTGCCTCCCGTAGGAGTCTGGGCCGTGTCTCAGTCCCAGTGTGGCCGATCACCCTCTCAGGTCGGCTACGCATCGTCGCCTTGGTGAGCCGTTACCTCACCAACTAGCTAATGCGCCGCGGGCCCATCTGTAAGTGTCAGCCGAAACCGACTTTCAGCTTTCCCTCATGTGAGGAAAAGGATTATCCGGTATTAGCACCGGTTTCCCGGTGTTATCCCAGTCTTACAGGCAGGTTGCCCACGTGTTACTCACCCGTCCGCCGCTAACCACCGAAGTGGTTCGCTCGACTTGCATGTATTAGGCACGCCGCCAGCGTTCGTCCTGAGCCAGGATCAAACTCTCCAAGAAAGTTGATTAGCTCATTTTGTTACGTTGGCTAACTTCATTTAAGAAGTTAAATGTTATTGTTTGTTGACGTTTTTGTTTGTTTAGTTTTCAAAGAACAATCTCAACGTCGCCCAAAAGCGACTTTATTAATATATCATCTGTCCAACATAGTGTCAACAACTTTTTTTCTTTTGTTAAGTTGTTTTTATGTCAGCAGCGACGTTTATTAATATACCAACTTCAGTTTCATATGTCAACGATATTTTTATAAAAAAATATTCGTTATCCTTTTTTTCTATCTTTCCTTCCCCTTCTCATATACTTCAAGCATTCATGTGGAGAAGCGAACCTTCTAAACAAGGTGAATAATACTTTATATCTTTCTTCCATTGCTCTTTTTACTATATGATCAATTCTCTCATCTTTTAAATCAAATAAGATTTCATCCATCTCTCTTTTAATAAGGTATTCCATTTCTTTTACTTCTTTTTCATTAATCAGAAGTCCAAACATTGAATAACCTCCAGCAAATTATCTAGTTATAGTAGTCATTTCCAAATTCTGAGATTTTATAATCTTATTTTTTAATCATATTTTTAAAAAAACAAGCATAGGTTGAGACAAGGATGGTATTGGACGAGGTGGGGTATGATGAATTTCTTCTTTGTATTGAATGGAAAATCATTAAAAAGTGTTTCATTGGTTTTGATTGCTGCATTCTTTACCGCGTGGTTCCTGTATATGGAAAACCACGCACAAATTCCTGTCTTTTCTACGAAAGACGGTCCAAAAGCAGTCTATCGTGGGGAAAGGGATCTTGCTCTAACCTTTAATATTGGCTGGGGGGACGAAAAGGCTGAACCCATTTTAGACACTTTAAAAAAAGAAAATGTGAAATCAGCTACCTTTTTCTTAGCAGGTTCATGGGCAGAGCGACACCCTGATCTTGTTAGTCGTATTGTAAAGGAAGGATATGAAATCGGTATTCTTGGTTACAATTATGAAGACTACACTGACTTAGAAGATGTGAAGATCGCTAAAGATATTTCTAAAGCACAAGAAGTCTTCACTAAATTAAATGTGAAAGATATCAAATTGCTCCGTGCACCAACTGGCCATTTTGATGAACGCACCTTAAAAATCGCCAAGAGATATGGCTATACGGTCGTTCATTGGAGCATCGATTCTAAGGATTGGCAAAATCCAGGTATAGCCGCTATTGTCGATAATACAAAAAAAGCGAAAAAAGGCGATATCGTTCTACTTCATGCATCAGACTCTGCAAAACAAACAGCAAAAGCATTGCCGCTCATTCTAGCAGATATCCGTCAAAAAGGACTGAAGGTTGTCTCTGTTACAGAAATGATCGCTAACGGGGATGCACATTCAAAAGAGATCAGATGATTAGCAAAAAAACCGTCCACTAATTGGACGGTTTTACTTTTTTACTTTTATTTTTCTCATTAGGACGAACGGTTTGTACACGCCTTTGACGTTCTTGTGCTGATTGTGTATTTAATTTATGAAGAATTAACAACTGATAGGCATTACAAGCGATTAAGGCAAACATCATGAGATAAAGCCAGCTTCTTTCGTTCACGCGAAGCACAGGAACCCATTCCACCAGTGTTACGACAATCATAAAGAATAGGGCAGGGATAAATGCCTCTCGATTTGTCTGCTTTGTTTTATACCATGCAACGATTAGACTTATAACAAGAAGGAGAATAGCAAGTCCAAGATAGGATAAAATAGATTCCCCTTTTTCAGCAAAGTTCTCGTATCGTAAATAGACCAAATCAAAAAGAGCAAAAAGAATGAGAACCATTTGTACCGCGTTCCAGAGAGAAGCGGATTTAAATATTCCTAAACCAAAACGGTGAACCGTTAAATAAGCAAAAAAGCCCATTTGACTAATAACACTAAAAAGGAAGCCCATAACAATTAACCATACTAACGTAGATAAAATATCAATTATTCTAAATTCGACAAAATAAGGCTGAAATTCGTTCCAGCGAACAATGAAACCCACAATGGCCGTTGTGATCCCGCCTATTAATAATGTGGTCATAAAAAGTCTTACCCAATTACGGCTAGTCACACTATAAACCTCCATATACCAAATAATGAACACCATACTGATTGTACCAAGCAAAATTTGAAAAATCCATAATTTCATTTACATACGAATAATCCGTCCCCTTTTTATTCATTCTAAAATTAAGGATTCATATGTGAAAGGAGCTTGAAAATGAATATAAAAAATATGTTGCTCCTCCTACCCATCACGTTGTTGCTAACAAGCTGTTCTTCTGGTGAAGCAAGTAGCGGAGGGCAAGTTGATTACGAACAAACGAAAAAAATGGTTGTGGATATTTTAAAAACAGATGATGGTAAGAAGGCAATTCAAGATGTAATGGCTGATGATAAAATGAAAGAAAAGCTGGTAATGGACCAAAAGGTGGTCTCTGATACCATTGAACAAACACTTACCTCGGATAAGGCAACAGAGTTTTGGAAAAAGACCTTCAGTGATCCTAAATTCGCAAAGGGCGTTGCCAAGAATATGAGAAGCGAAAACGAAAAGCTGCTAAAAGAATTGATGAACGATCCGGAATATCGCGGTATGATGATTCAGGTTTTCAAGGAGCCGGAAATTCAAAAAGAAATGGCAGATGCATTGAAGAGCAAGGAATACCGTGCACACCTTCAGTCAGTCATCTCTGAGACAATCGAAAGCCCGTTGTTTAAAGCAAAGATGCAGGAACTGCTCCTAAAAGCAGCAGAAGAAACACAAGGAAAATCGAGCTCGAAGCAAGGCGGAGGCCAATCTAGCGGCGAACAAGGCTCCGGAGGTGGGCAAGGTGGAGGCAGCGGTGGACAGTAAAACAAGCAAAAGCCTCTTCGTTTAAAACGAAGAGGCTTCTTTTTATTTCTTAAGTAAGCTGGTTACTTTTTCAGCAATTTCTAAATAAATTTTTCCGATCTGATGATCCTCTTGGTAGATAGATGGAGCGAAGTCTGCATCATTCCAGTCCGGCTGACTTAATGGCAGTCTTCCAAGGACTTCTGTATTCAATTCGTCGGCTAATTTGTCTCCGCCGCCCTTTCCGAACACATATTCCTTTTCACCTGTTAGCTTGCTTTCGAAATAAGCCATATTTTCGATAACACCCAATACCTCATGCTCGGTACGGATTGCCATAGCTCCCGCACGCGCTGCAACAAAGGCAGCTGTTGGATGTGGAGTAGTAACGATAATCTCTTTACAAGCAGGAAGCATCGTATGAACATCCAATGCTACATCCCCTGTTCCTGGTGGTAAATCTAAAAGTAGATAATCAATTTCTCCCCATTCAACTTCATTAAAGAAACTATTTAACATTTTTCCTAACATTGGACCACGCCAAATAATTGGGGCATTATCTTCAACGAAGAAGCCCATTGAAATAACCTGAACACCAAAGCGTTCTACAGGGATAATTTTCTCTCCTCTGACAACCGGTCTTTTTGTGATTCCCATCATATCAGGCACACTAAATCCATAAATATCCGCATCGATAAGGCCCACTTTTTTGCCTAGACGTGCTAATGCTACCGCTAAGTTTACAGAAACCGTCGATTTCCCTACGCCCCCTTTACCGCTGGCGATAGCGATAAACGTCGTGCTATTGGAATTAAGCAGGTTCTTGTCCTTTTCTGGTTCAGCCTGACGATTGGCTGCCAACACTTCTTCAGGGAGCTCACTAAAACGGATCCCTACAGTCGCAGCACCTGCTTCTTTTAAAAGGTTGACGATTTGTGTCTGCAGTTGCAGCTGTTCAGCCGTGCCTGTTCTTGCGATAGCTATTTTCACGCTAACGTGATTTTTCTCTTCTTTGATTTTTACTTCTTCGATTGCATGTAATTCTGCTAATGTTTTATGTAAAAATGGCTCTTTAAGGCTACCAAGAACCTCTAGGATCTTACCCTCTGTTAACATGAAAAGCACCTCACCTTATGAATTCGTTTCCATCTCTTAGTATACCATAATCGCTAGGTAATACAGTTAA
This sequence comes from Bacillus sp. SORGH_AS_0510, assembly GCF_030818775.1. Classification (NCBI taxonomy): domain Bacteria; kingdom Bacillati; phylum Bacillota; class Bacilli; order Caryophanales; family Bacillaceae; genus Bacillus; species Bacillus sp. SORGH_AS_0510. The sequence goes on from NZ_JAUTAU010000001.1 coordinate 64,977, forward strand.
ATGAATCACACGTTACTCCTAATAAAATATAATAAAAAGGCTTTGTTAAACTTGTCTGTTGATTTCCGCTTCAGGCACGAGCGATTCGTGGGTGTTTCGGCGAGCCTCCTCGGAGAAACGCGCCTGCGGGGTCTCCCCTGAACCTTACTCCCACAGGAGCCTTCGTGCCTTCCGCTCCAATCAACAGGGGATAAAAATTAACAATGTTCTTTAACTAACAAAAAAGAGATGGAATCATCCACCATCTCTTCTTACTCTTCTTTTTCTATAATTTCCTTTTCATTTGTAAAGTAACGCATTATTCCTTTATAAATGGAAATGGCTACTTTTTCTTGATACGTATCTTTTTTTAGCATCGCCTTTTCTCCTGGATTAGAAAGAAAGCCAACTTCAACAAGGGCTCCTGGCTTTTTAGCATGTTTTAAGATGAACACTTGATTTAATGGCTTTGCTTTTCTTGTTGTATTTTCTAAATTTTTACGCAGCTCTTCTTGAATGAACTTTGCTGCTCTCGCGTTTTCCTGATGGTGTGGGGCAAAGAAGGTTTGTGCTCCGCTCCATCTAGAAGATGGTATCGCATTTAAGTGAATGCTAATAAAAAGGTCGTTATCTGTGCCATTTATCATTTTTAATCTTTTTTTCAAGTCTTCCACTTTTCTTCTACTATATCCTCTTGTGTCTGGATCGGCCAAATCCGTATCGGTTTCCCTTGTCATGATGACAAGAGCTCCTTGCTGTTGAAGATAATCCCTTACTTTTAAGGTGATATCTAATGCAATGTCCTTTTCAAGGGTTTTCCCTGTTCCTGCTCCGCCATCTGGGCCCCCGTGACCCGCATCCAACAAAATGATTTTACCTGACAACGGAAGATTCCATGTATTCCACGAATCATTCTCGATAAAGTCATGTTGTAGGATGAGAAATAAAACAACCAACCCTGCAATAAAACTGATTATTTTTACTCTCCGCTTTGACACCCCTATCATCCTTCCCGCCTGTCCCTGTTCAATAAACTATATGGGACAAGGGGGAAATTTAGAACATTGAAATGCAGAAGCGCCTCGTTCAGCCCCGAGGGGCTAGGCGCTGGAGCTAGCCATGAAGAAATGCGGAAGCACCTCTATCAGCACCTCCGCTTCCCTTTCTAATGCAGGCGGAGTTTGTGACGTCTTTGGCCTTTTTCAAAGCCTTCTCTCCACCAAACATGGATATATTGCTCACAAAGATAATAAAGGGATTCACTCATAGTGCCTTCCTCACCATTACCCCAGTAGAGTAAAAAATTATATAACGTATCAATAAGATGTTTTTCTTGCTTATAACACCGTAGACGAACCGCTTCTAGATCTTCACCATGATAGCCAAACTTACTGAATTTAGCCCCTAATAAGAAGGCCTCTAAGGCAACGTCATAACAAGCTTCCTCAATACCTGTATTCATAACAAAACTAGACGCAATTTTTGTGGAACCAAAATATTGTTTTACTCTCTCTTTTAGCGTATTAATGGATAAGTCCCGAAGTACGGAACGTTCATATTTGATCTGTTTCTCACGTCGTTTTTCTTTAAAGGTAGTTATTACTGTCACTTCGTATTCACCTCTTAGAACTATTCTTTATCCCTCGTTCATAAGAAATGCAAAGACACTTTTTCCAATTTTTTAGAGTGTGAACAGGCATCCAAACGAATACCCTCATTAATCATACAATATATATATAAGACCATTTTTAAAATTGAGGAGAATGACATGAAACTCTACTTAGATCCAGGTCATGGTGGAAATGACCCCGGTGCCCAAGGGAATGGACTAAAAGAAAAAGATGTGACACTAGATATTGCGCTTCAAATTAGGACAATCCTAACAAGTGATTATGAGAATATTGAAATCAAAATGAGTCGTACGAGTGACCTAACAAAAAGCTTAAGCCAGCGGACAAATGAAGCAAATGCGTGGGGTGCTGATTTTTATTTGGCTATTCATATCAATGCCTTTAATGGCACAGCCCAAGGATATGAAGATTATATTTACAATGGCCTGTCTGATTCTTCAACGACTGCGAAATACCGCGATATCATCCATGTAGAAGTAATCAAACTTAATCAATTAGTGGACCGAGGGAAGAAGAAAGCTAATTTTCATGTTCTACGTGAATCAAACATGCCAGCCATGTTATCTGAAAATGGCTTTATTGATCAGTCACATGATGCGGCTTTAATGAAACAAGTTTCATGGCGACAAAAGGCTGCACAAGGGCATGCGAATGGACTTGCAAAAGCGTTTAATTTAAAGCCCAAAACACAACCATCAGATCCATCCGGAATCATGTACAAAGTCATTGCAGGTTCATTTAAACAACAGGAAAATGCAGACAGCCGAGTAGTATTCCTCCAATTAAAGGGTATAGAAGCGTTTATTGTCTCGACAATTATCTCTGGTGAGATGTGGTATAGAGTGCAAGCAGGTGCTTTTTCAAATCGACCGAATGCAAAAGTTCGTCTGAAGGAAATCCAAGCGATTGGAATAACAGATGCCTTCATTTTGGCTGAAGGAACGAATCCAAATCTAACTCTTACCTCACCCACTCCTTCACCAGAACCAACTCCTACCGGCTATTCCATTTTTGGACCAACCTATTTGTCCCCCGAACACATGAATCTGTTTGTAAAAATCATGAATCCAAGTGCTATTGAACTTGGCCAGTACTATTTGACACTTGGAGAGTATTATGGAATTCGCGGAGACATTGCGTTTGTCCAGGCACTACACGAAACAAACTATTTCCGCTTTACCGGAATCGTAAAGCCGGAGCAAAATAACTTTGCAGGCATTGGTACAACAGGACCTGATAATCCCGGCGCCCGTTTTGCTACACCGAAAGAGGGCGTGCTTGCACATCTTCAGCACCTTTTTGCTTACGCTTCGACTCAAGCTCTGCCTACGCAATACCCGCTCGTCGACCCCCGTTTTAATCTAGTTAAGCGCGGATCTGCTCCAACTTGGATTGCTTTAAATGGGAAATGGGCCGTTCCTGGCACAACCTACGGACAATCCATTTTAAGTCTATATGGAAAAATGGTAGCATTCGCCAAACAAAATTTAGATACAATCCTGAATGAAATCAACAAATGAACAACGGAGGCAGACTCCTAATTAAGGGGTCTGCCTTTTTCTTATTCCATTGCTCCATTCCATCCATTACATAATCCTTCCACTAAAGGAAATACTATTTCTATATGTAAAAAAACGGCGGTGAAATGTTAGCATGAATTGGTTTACTAAAAGAAAAGCCCAAAAAAACCAACGAGAGGAATTAGAGCAATACCTCCAACGTTCAAGTGATTTTACAAGAGTTCATTATATAAATCAGCCAACCAATAACCGGTTTTATTTTTCCTTTATGTCAACTCTAGTTGACGAAAGTATTTTAGAAGAAAATGCACTACCGTCATTATTAGAAAAGCCATTTGTAAAAATTGATGAAATAAAAAAAATTGTCCCTATTGCGGACATACAGATTTGCAGTGACGAAAGTCAAATCGAACAGAAGTTATTCAATGGTTATGTGCTCTTAACCCTTGATTCAGATCCTGATCAATTTGCCTTTATTGCAGCCCAAAAGGAAATCGTACGCGGAATTACACAGCCTGAGGTTGAGTTTAGTGTTATTGGTCCGAAGGAAGCATTTGTCGAATCTCTTCAGCAAAATATCAACCTCATTCGTAAACGATTATCTGTTAAGGAGCTAATCTATGAAGAATTAACGCTGGGCTCGATCTCTAAAACGAAAATTGCCGTCATGTACTTAGATGGAATTGTCGATCCAGCTAATGTTCAAGAGGTTATGAACCGTTTGAAAAACGTTGACTTTGATGCAATCACCGATAGCTCATATATTGTTCAATTAATCTCAGATAACAAAAATTCCCCCTTTCCCCAATTGCTTGATACGGAAAGGCCAGACAGGGTAACAGCGATCTTGGCAGAGGGGAAAATCGCCATATTTGTTGATGGGTCTCCGCATGTACTGATTACGCCAACAACACTGGTTGAATTTTTTGGCTCGTTTGAGGATTATTTTTTAAATTGGATGTTATCTTCTTTCTTCCGGTTAATCCGGCTGTTTGCTGTTGCATTCTCCATTTTAATTACACCCGTATATGTAGCGACCTTGTCCTATCATTACGAGCTCATTCCAAAGGACTTAATGAATACATTAGTGACGTCTCGCCGTGAAATACCGCTTCCCCCCATCTTGGAAGCCCTCTTTCTAGAGCTAACCATTGAGCTGCTCCGCGAGGCCGGAGCACGCCTTCCCACCAAGGTCGGTCAGACAATCGGTATCGTGGGAGGGATCGTTATCGGAACTGCTTCCGTTGAAGCAGGTTTAACTAGTAATGTTCTTTTAATTATCGTGGCACTAGCAGCACTGGCGTCTTTTACTACGCCTGTATATAAGATGGGTAACGCGATTCGTTTACTTCGCTTTCCCTTTTTGTTTTTCGCTGAGCTATGGGGCCTACTTGGAATCGTTTTTTGTTTTTGTCTATTAATGGCACACCTAATTCGCCTAACGTCCCTTAATAGACCATTCTTGGAACCAATCTATCCACCGAGATTGACGGACCTGAAAGATTCTTTGATTAGACTTCCCTTTTCAAAACAATCCTTAAGGCCGCAAACATTAAGGACTCAAAACCCTATTCGTTTTACTCCTAGTAAAAAGGTGAAAAAAGGAGATATTGACGAATAGAATGTGGAGGAGCGCTATGGAACAGTTAGTGCCGGAAAAAGCAAAAATATCGCCTTTTTTAGTATTCTTTCTAATCCATGCGATGCAATTTGGGGTCGGGGTCCTGGGATTTCAAAGAATTATCGCAATGACAGCAGGATATGATGCATGGATTTCCGTCATCATCGCTGGTTTGAGTATTCATATCATCATATGGATGATGTTCAAAATCCTTGAAACCGTTGACGGAGATATGGTCACTGCCCATTCCTATATATTCGGAAATAAAATCGGAAAACTCCTAACATTGCCATTCATACTATATTTTGTAATGGTTTGTTTGACCCTTCTTAGGACCTTTATTGAAGTCATCCAAGTATGGATGTTCCAGGATATGGGCACCTTTTGGTTTTCTCTGGGCTTTTGTTTATTGGGCATTTATATTGTCTTCGGGGGATTTAGAACGGTAACAGGAGTGGCCTTCTTTGGCGTGGTACTCCCTGCTTATCTAATCTTAACTTTTTTATTTACGATTCCATATGCCGATGCGAAAAATTTGTTGCCGCTATTTGACCATTCCGTCATGGATATGCTAAAGGCAGCCTATCAGATGTCATTTACCTATCTTGGCTATGAGGTGCTTTTATTTTTCTATCCGTATATTAAGGATCCACAAAAATCAAAAAAATGGGCACATCTAGGCGTACTATATACCACCATTCTTTATACCCTTTTAACGGTAGTAACGTTTGTTTATTTTTCCGAGGGACAGCTACAGAAGAATATTTGGGCCACCTTGACCATGTGGAAAGTAGTCGAAATGCCATTTGTTGAACGATTTGAATATATCGGCATCGCTAACTGGAATATTATCATTCTGCCTAACTTCTGCATTGCCCTATGGTGCGGCAGCCGCATTGTTAAAAGAGTAACCCACATGAAACAAAAATACGGGGTTTTTCTATTAGCGATGATGACGTTAACCCTGATTAACTTTTTCAAGACACGTGAGCAGATCAATACCTTGATCGATTATACAGGTAAAATTTCCTTTTTTCTTAATTATGGTTATATTCCCCTGCTCTTTGTTCTTGTGTTAATTGTGAAGAAGGTGAAGAAAAAGTGAGAAGGTTCCTTACCTTTTTTATCGTAACGCTTAGTCTTACTGGGTGTGTTCGGAAGGAAATTTTGGATGATGTGAATTTAGAAACTGGAAGTGCCTATGATTATATTGATAATCAGATACGTGGCACAGCTCTAATCCCTGTTTACTTACCTGATAAGTCAGTAGAAAATAAAACCTTCAGTGCCTCTTCAAGTCTAAGCAGAGACTTTCTACGAGACATTCAACGTCAATCTTCAGATCCTCTTGTAACAGGCGCTCTGAAAGTGGTTCTTTTCGGAGAAAAGCTTGCAAAAGAAAGGGGAATTCTTGCTCTCATCGATTCCTTCCAACGGGACCCCAGCATAGGTGCCGGCATTTATCTTGGTGTTACTGAAGGTGAAGCAAAGAAAGTGATAGAAGGCTCATATGGAAAGAGAGGAAATTCAGTCTATTTAACCAATCTGATTCGTCATAATATGCAGACAAAAGATTTACCAAAAACAAATTTACAACGTTTTTTATTTGATTTTCACCAAAAGGGCAAATCCCCTTATCTGCCTCAGATACGCAGATTAAATAAAGATCAAATTGAAATTAGCGGAATCAGTTTTTTTCGATATGGCAAGGTAGTGGATTCCATACCAGCCTCAGAGATGTTTTATTTTAAGCTTCTTGTGGACAACTATAGCGAGGGAACCTTAAAAGTAAATGTCGAAAAACAAATCGCATCCATTGAAAGTATTCGCTCAAAATTCAAAATGAAACTGTCAGCGACCAATCCTAATGCGGTAAACGTATATATTAATGTGAAAGCAATGTTAAACGAATACACCGGCGTGAGTGTCACATCAAAAGACTTAAGGAAGATTGAACAAAAACTTGAAAAGGATATTGAAAAAGAATGCATGAAACTTACAAAACAGTTTCAGCAAAAACAAATTGACCCCATCGGATACGGTCATTTTATCAAAAGCAGAACAAGGCATTTTAATTTTAATAAGTGGAATACGGATTATCAATATTTAAAGGTAAATATCCATGCACGGGTAAGCATTGTAGAGTCAGGGGTTATTGAATAAAAACTAAGACTCCTAGCCTGAATGGGCGGGAGTCTTTTATGTTTATTTTGAAACCTGAGTCATGCTTCGTACAGATTGCAACTTTTCGATTTTTGTTTGCTTTGGGAGAGTAATCCCCGTAAAACCATAAAAAACAGTTAACAAAGGTGAAAAGAGGCAGAATAATGCAAATGGGAAATATTCTATTACAGGTACTCCTAGTACTGACGTCAAAAATACACCACACACACTCCATGGTACTAGCGGATTAACAACTGTCCCTGCATCTTCTAATACGCGAGAAAGATGCTTAGGTTTTAAGCCCGCTTTCTTAAAATGGTCTTTAAATGCATTGCCGGGTAATAGGATCGATAAATATTGTTCACCAAGAATAAAATTAACTGCGATGGCCATTCCAGCTGTTGCACTAATTAATAGGGATACTCGGCTTAAAATGGATTGAAGCATTGATAATACGGCAGGGATAATTCCCAATCTGAAAAGAAGACCGCCCATGCTTAGTGCAAGGAGTATCACTGAAATACTAAACATCATGCTTTCCATTCCGCCTCTAGTCAGCATTGAGTCAACTTCCTTTATCCCACTTTCAGATTTGAATCCGGAATATAGGAGATCCAACAATCCTTTACTGTCTAACCCACCATTTATCCAGATGGTGATGATAATAGCAGAGATAACTCCACAAGAAAGAGTCGCAATAGCAGGTACCTTTTTAGCGGCCAAAACCGTGAGTATTACAAATGGAAGTAATGAGTACCAGTGTACGAGGTTCATTTTTAGTAAACCCTCTTTTACAAGTAGCATTTGTTTCATACTCTGTTCTGTTTCCGCAGGAGACAGAAGTAGGTAAACCACAAAGGAGAGGATGAAAGCTGGAATTGTAGTCCAAGCCATATTTTTAATATGTTCAAATAAATCCGCTCCTGCCACACTCGAAGCAAGGTTCGTTGTATCCGATAAAGGTGACATTTTATCACCAAAGAACGCACCTGAAACAACTGCCCCCGCCGTAATCACAGGAGAAATCCCTAACGCTGTACTGGCAGATACAAATGCCACACCCACTGTTGCAGCCGTTGTTAGAGAGCTCCCAATGCTTAGCCCGATGATAGCTGTTACAACAAAAACAATCGCATAGTAAAACTTTCCTGAAACCAAATCAAGCGCTAGATAAATAAATGTTGGAATGGTGCCGCTGGCCATCCAGCTGCTAATTAACATTCCGATAAAAAAGAAAATCATCACCGCAGCTATACCTGATTTAGCACCGGAGACCATGGAATCTTCCAACTCTTTAAAGCTTACTCTTTTGATGACACCATATCCGAGTAAAAGGGCTATGCCTGAAATAATCGCAACGTGTGGAATTACCTGAAGACCGATGATAAGATAACCGACCAGCCCCATTAATGCCGCTAAAACGATAGTGGCTTCTGCTGGTTTAATTGATAGTGCTTTTTGTTCCTGTTCCATCATACTTCCTCCTATAAAAAGATATAAATAAACGCAAAAAAGCCCCTTCGTCTAGGGACGAAAGGACTCCGCGTTACCACCCTAATTGGCAAGGTTCATGATTAATTCCTTACCCTCTTAAAAAATATGCCCGTATAGAACAGCTGTATTTCAAAATGTCAGCGCCCAGATTTTCACCTTCCATCTGGTCTCTACTTGCTGCTACTGATAATTCTACTAAAACTGCAGGCTGCATTATTTACTTTTTCGCTAAAACGCTTTTAAGCGTTAAAGTGTGTGCGTAAATAATATACAACGCCATTCTCCATTTGTCAAAAGTTTTTTTAAAAGAAAAGCGGAGGCGCCTCGGTCAGCCCCGACAGGCAAATGTTCTTCGGCAAGAAAAGTCCGCCTTTTGACTTTTATTGCCGAAGGTTATTTGACCCGAGGGGCTAGGCGCTGGAGCTGGACAATTCTCTAGTTGAATATCATAAATACTTTTAACGTATAAAAAAGACCCCCCAACCAAAATGGTTGAGAGTCTTTGTAATTCTTTAACCTAAGACTCTCAGCCCGATGAAGCATGTGATTTCATGCGAATATCGTAAGAAGAAAAAAGTCTGCCGTATAAATAAGTAAAACTGAGTTGTAGACATGAGGCTATGTAAAAAGGCAGGGATAGGGAACCCAATCCAAAAAGATAGCCTGTAATATACGGTCCAATGGAGGTAGGCAGCCTCATTGAAAAAAGATTAATGCTTGATGCAAAGCCGCTCCGCTGGTTACGTGTTAAACTCACACTCAGCGCCTGCTGTGCCCCCTGCGTACCTCGATTTAAAGACGTTCGAAGCATATAAATGACGGAAACGAGTGCGTATGATGATAGTAAAGGCATCAAAATCAAAAGCAGACTTCCGATAAAACGGAGGAAAACAATAGAGCGTATTGTCCCATGTTTATGAGATAATCTTGCTTGTAAAATGGAGGTAACTCCGGTCATGAAGAAAGTAATAGCCAATGTGCTGCCAATTTGTGCATGGCTTGCCCCAAATTTAGCCGAAAACCAATAGGACATCATCGGCCCGGTCAGCCCTATAGCAATCCCATTCAGTATGTTAATAGCTGCAAGCTTCAATACCGCTGCATTTTCTTCATGCAAGATTTTCTTTTCTTCAATCCTCCCTCCCTCTTTTTTGTTTCCTAGGCGGTTTTCGGCTTCTCCTCCTGGAATAGTAAAAAGGATGGAGGCTGTGATCAACGATGCACCGAGAATATAGCAGAATAGAAGGCGATAAGGAGATCCTCCAGTATTCAAAAAGGATGCAGCCCCCGCTAGTACTGCTCCCACCCCCATTCCGAAAAAACTGAGAGCATTATTCAAACTGTATACTCTTCCGCGTTCTGCTGTTGGGACATAGGATGCCATCCAGGCCTGCTCTGCAGGGGCACATGGACTAGGGGAACCCGCGTCTGCTTTTCCAAATCCGGAAAGTGTAATCGCAATAGACAAGAAAATTGGGTTAGTGGTTAATACCCCGACCAGTGCACATCCAGCGGTAACTAGTTCAGAAATAAGGACAAACGGTCTTCTGCCAAGTCTGTCACTATAAACTCCTATAACGGGTGCAAGGACAACACCGAGCAATCCTCCTGCAGCTAGCACACTGCCAATCGCTGCCGTGCTCCATCCCAACGCATCGAGATACAAAGCCAATTCCACTACCATCAAGCCTTGTCCAATACTGCGAATAAAATTTACCAGCATGAGCCGCTTGACCACCGAATGAATTTGACTAATTCCTGTAAACTTCATTTTGATCCCTACCTTTTCATTTTTATCGGTAAGATTTTGGTTACAGTTACCAAGTTTCTACTTAACAGGGTGCCAATTCTCAATTTCATTTATTCATAGGCATAAACAAAGTTTCCGTGGCATATCGCGTTTACATGAGATTTATAGTAAATGGAGGGATAATCTTAAAGACTGGAGAGGAAAGGGTTCGATAGGGCAGGTAAAGCGGACTAGTTCCCTTAGCCCGAATATTTCCCCCATCACGGAAACTAGTGTAAGGGACTTAAAGTTGACCATAGTCAAAAAAAAGTGCTAAAGGGTATGTACGTGTCCCCTTTAGCACCACTTTGGCAATAGCTATTTTTTTAATAACCGTTTTATTGCAGATCGTTCCTGAGAATACCTCCGATAGATTAGGGGTGCAGATGAATTAACCGGTTTGCTGTTGGCATCCTGTACAGCCTTTTCAATTAAATGATGTTCTGGTGCCCATTGGCAGACTGGGTCTATCGCATATTCATCTCCCGTTAAGGCAAAGGCCTGACAGCGACACCCTCCACCATCCTGGTGCCTCAAATCACAGGTGAGACAAGCTTTGGGCATCCATTCTTCCCCGCGAAAACGGTTAAAAGATTCTGATTCATACCAAATATATCCTAGCGATGACTTACGGGCATCTTCAAAAGATAACCCTTTTATCATCCCGGCGGTTGGACACGGAAGGGCAATTCCATTCGGCGCTATCGTGAGACCAATAGCTCCCCATCCCCCCATGCAAGGCTTAGGTGCAGATGCATAATAATCAGGAATAACCCAAATAATTTCCATTTTCTGCTTAAGTCTTGCTTTTGCGGCTTCATAGACTGCACTTGCACGCTCAATCTGTTCCCTGCTTGGTAGCAGTTTCTCCCGATTCAGCAGGGCCCAGTTATAATACTGGGTGTTCGCCAGCTCCAATCGCTCGGCTCCCATTTCTTCCGCAAGCTGAATGATCTCCTCCACCTGATCAATATTCATTCGGTGTAACACCACATTTAATGACAAATGCAATTCTGCCTGTTTTACAGCAGTGACCGCTTCCCGCTTTTTCTCAAAGGCTTTGTATCCGCCGATAAGATCGGAAAGCTTTGCTTCTGCCGCTTGAAAGCTCACCTGCACATTTGCTAAACCGGCTTCCTTAAGCCGAATCGCTTTTTCCGTTGTTAAGCCAATGCCGCTCGTAATGAGATTGACATACATCTCTAATGCAGTAGCGTGGCTGATAAGAGATTCCAAATCATCCCGGAAAAGCGGTTCGCCACCAGAAAAATGTACTTCTACTACTCCCAACTCGGCGGCCTCGGACAAGACCCGGCTCCATTCCTCCGTTGATAGTTCCATGGCTTCCTTAGCCAGTTCAATAGGGTTTGAACAATACGGACAATTCAAAGGGCAGCGATGGGTTAACTCAGCAAGCAGCGAATAAGGGGGGTGAACCGCACTATGGCTCTTCTTTTTCATGCTGAATCACCACCCATCCCTGATCCGCCATCTCCTGTAAAAATTCGAAAATGTCTGCCTCCATTGTTTTCAAATCGGGCAATGCATCTGAACTCCTTGTTTCTGAGCCTGCCATTAGAGAAGTACTGATGTATTCAGTGATGGTGTTTATGGGCCGGTTCCCGTCACATAAACGAAGGATCGATGCTGCAGTTTCGTTTAGGACTACAACCTTTTCCGGTAGCAAAAGGAGATGTTTTTCTCTCACCTTATCGAATTTTAATCGCGCCTTTGCAGCGAGTTTTGGAAGACTGCCAGCTACAAAAATAGACTCCACCACCAATCATTTATTCTTCCTAATTCACGCTTTAGAGGGATAGGCCTTTTCGATAGCATCAAGCTGTGCCCATAATACATCACATTTGAACCTTAATGCGTTGACAGCCCGCTGCTGTGCTTCCGGTGTTCGACATTGGGTTAAAACAAGTCTGAGGGCCACATCCGAATCACAAGGTGCCTGAGTCAAGCGACTTTGGAAATAATCAAGCCCTGAACGGTCAATCCAAGGATACAGCTGCTCAAAAACTTTTATCCTTTTTGAGATAAGGTCAGGTGAAAACAATTCCGTCAAGCTTGAGGCAACAGCTTCAATCCACGGTTTTGTCCGGGCGAAGTTCACATAGGCATCCACAGCAAATCGAACGCCTGGGACAACATGCTCCTCTTGTATGACTTCTTCCCGAGACAATCCTACCGATTCTCCCAACCGCAGCCATGCTTCAATACCACCATCTTCTCCAGGCCTTCCGTCATGATCAAGAATACGGCCAATCCACTCTCGCCTCAGTTCCCTTGATGGCAGATTGGACAGGATGGCTGCATCTTTAATTGGGACTGATTTCTGGTAGTAGTATCGGTTGGCCACCCAGCCGCGGATCTGCTCTTTGCTTAAGTTTCCTTGGTGCATTGCTATATGAAATGGATGTTTGTCATGATAGGAAGAACGCCCTACATTCCTTAACTGCCCCGTAAATTCATCCGCCGACCAAAGCTCTTCCCTTTTTATACCTCGGCTTACGAACCCTCTTTGCTCCAGCATCATCACACCTCCAATTCCATGCCATCATAGGCAACTTCAATACCAAGCCGCTCCAATGTATACCTCTCCATTGAGTCCTTTTTCAAAATAGGGTTGCTGTTATTAATGTGGATTAGAATTTTTCTCTCTGCCGGGAAAGAGGCCAATAACTCTAAGGTGCCAGATGGTCCGCTAATCGGTAAGTGGCCCATGCTGCTTGCGTTACGAGTTGCTGCCCCCATCACGGTTAATTCATCTTCCGACCAAAAGGTTCCATCTACCATCAGGATATCGGCTTTCTTTAAACAATCTTCTATAGCCGGAGTAATCTTTTCTAATGTAGGGAAGAAAGCAAGACACCTGCCCGAATCTTCATTATGAAGAACCAGTCCAACCTCCCAAATATCTTCTTGACAGTCCAGCTCCTGGGTCGACTTGGCATAGAGCGGCGGTTTTTTTGAAACGGGAACCGCCTCAACGATGATGGCTCCTTCTGCTCCTTCACGTAAGGGTCCCACCCTTTGTCGAATTCCTGGATCTAGAGACTGCCATTTCCATGAACAATAGTTCTTTAGCATTGGAAACACCGGAAAAGCGGATTGCAAGCAGCTTCGTACCATCTTGGTCCCATAAATCGTCATACTGGAGCCCTCCCGCAGTGACAATAGGCCGATCGTATGGTCGAGCTCTGCATCGGTTAAAAAAACACCGGCAAGAGGGGTCTCTCTTATGCCTGGACCTGCATTTAGTGAAGCAAACAATTCAATTTGCCTGAGAATATCCGGTCCTGCATTGATGAGGTACCAGTCCTTTTCATTGGCAGTTACCGCAAGCGAAGATTGTAATAACGGCCTGAGTGAAGGATTTCCTGAGCGGACTGCCCTACAGTTTGGACAGGCACAGTTCCACTGCGGAAAGCCTCCTCCGGCCGCCGCTCCTAATACTCTAATTTTAATTTGGTTTCATTCCTTTCCCGGAGAGTCGGGCAATGTTTTTTTTCAATCTTCCGTGGTTTTCCTAATAACCTTCCAACCTGCCACCCTATCGCCATATTCACCACAGCCATCAGGATAAATAACAAATAATCCCCTATTGGATCAGGAAGCAGAAGATCGACAAGCAGCCAGCCACCTGCTGTTGCACCCCCGATCATCAAACCCATCACTGATTTTAAGTAACGATTCATTTGGCACCCCCTCCATGTTTTGGATAAAATCATAAACAAGAGGCAAGCAGTATGCGCTACTTGCCGATGTAGGAATACATCGTCACCTCGCTAGAAGTGTTGATTATTTCATACTCAGGCTTTATCCACATGTGATCCCCCCCTTTCAAAACACTTTCAATAATAATTATTTATTAAAGGAGTGTCTGATTTACCTTTCAAAACAATCATATGTTGGCGGAAACTCCAAAATAACTAAAATTTCAACATGAAGTTGTCCAATAGTAAGCCCGTATTTTGCAAAATGCTGCAAATTTACCTCACAAAAAAAAACAACCTGAGTCCGTAAACTCAGGTTGCCTTTGTTCTTTTAAATTACTTCTTCTGGGACTGCCATTGTTTTTCACCTTTACTTCAGTACTGACTACTTTTTAACATAAAATTAACTGTCCATTGTCCCTTTTGATTCATTATTCCATGTGTGTGAAATGACAATTCGGAATTATCTGATCTGTAATGGTGCATCTGTGCTATTATCGTTCCTTTATACTCATTATTACTTATTTTCTTAAACGATTCCGATTCCTCACGAACTAACGTATTCCCAATCCAAATATACGGGTTTCCAATCAAACTTTTGGTATTCGGACTAACTTGTATATTTGAATTTGAGGTTATCGTATAATGCAGCTGAATGTCTTGGCCGTGGTTTATGATCGAATAGTCATTGATGGTTAACCTGATTCCGTTACTCTCGGATGAACCTAAGCCATTACTTGATTGAGCATTGGTCGATTTTGGGTAGGCAAATCCAAAGAGTAAGGAAATACATAAGGCGGCACCAATGAATCGCACGGTATAAATCGGTAATTTTCTCATTTTACCACCATCCTTATTTTTCATGTATATCTAAAGTAAAAATCATTTCTTTTTGGATAGCCAATCCGCTAGTGCTTCAGCCTCTGCACCTTTAGCCAAGCCTGCTGGCATACGGTCGCCACCATTAAGAATTTGATTCAATATGTCCTCTTTAGACATAGTTTTACCTATGTGTTGAAGATTTGGAGCTGTTGCGCCTTGAAGATTATCCCCGTGACAGGAAATACAACTTCTTTTGTAAACCTTTTCCGGATCGATAACAACGTCTGCTTGCCCTTGTAATTTTGCATTTTTATTTATAGCTCCAGGTTTCAACTTGCCTCCGAGACCATAAACAACAACCTTCGTACCACCAGTAATGACTGCAACATATTCATGGCCGTCAACGGTATATATGGAAGGAGCCATTTTGATTTGTTTTCCTCCACTTTGCATTTTCCATAATACTTTACCTGTTTTAATATCAAGAGCATTTACGTTTCCATCCAATTCCCCGTAGAAAGCAAGACCGGCAGCAGTACTTGTGAATCCTCCATACATCGGATCGTCCGTTTCATTTTGATATACTTTTTTCCCTGTATTCATATCAATTGCTGTAATGGTACCAGAAACATCAACATCCTTTGGTAAAGGAAGAATCTTTGTTCCTGGGAAGGTATTATTATCTTTTGCAATCTCTTCTGCATCTTTAGCGGCTACCATTAAATTAGGACTATTAATACCTGGAATAAGCACATAGTTGGTGTCAGGGTCATATGTCTGTGGAGCATAGCTTTCTCCACCTGGAGTCCCTGGCCATTGAAGTACAGCTTTACTCTCATCGCTTGGTACGTCCGAGTGTTGAATTTTTACAAAAGGTACCCCATCATAAATGGTTTTCCCCGTTTTTGCATCCCACGCATACCACTTTCCATTCTTACCGCCTTCAACCACAACCTTTTGCTTTTTCCCGTCAACCTTTGCATTTAGAATCATCGGTGTTGCTGCAGCATCATAATCCCATATATCATGTTCAACTTGATTGGAAGACCACTTAAATTCCCCTGTTTTACTATCTAAAGCAACAATAGAATCGGTATATGGATTTTTTCCTTTTCTATCTGCATCGTAAAAGTCCGGAGCAGGATTCCCTACTGCAAAATACATCATATCAGTTTCTGGGTCAAACGACATCGGTGTCCATACGGATCCTCCGCCCGTATATTTACCCTTCGCCCAGCCAGTTCCTCTTTTAGGAACTGTCCAAAACGGCTCTTTCCATAGCGGTTCCAAGGTGTCTGCTTTAAACGCCCAAACAAAACCTCGTGTACCATTATCACCGCCGCTGCTTCCAACGTAAACGTTGCCATCATAATACATCGGAGCTGATGATTCATAGTATCTGTTTTCTAATTTAATAGTAGGTTCATGATCCCAAAAGTTAACCATTTTTAACAGTTTTCCGTTCTTCGCATCAAGTTTAGCCAACCGATTATCTATCATCAAGACAAATACATTCCCATTGACTACTGCGACGCCCCTACTTGCCACATTGGACTGCCATGGCAAACCATTAATATGATCAAGTACTTCCTTGGGTGGTGTCCATGCCCAAAGCTTCTTCCCACTTGCCGCGTCGATGGCAAACACATGATTTTTCGCACTAGTCACATACATGACCCCGTCATGAACGACAGGGAAATCTTCTTGTAAATTTGGAACATCCTTATTCCAATCTAAGATATCCTGCTGCCATGCAATCCCCATTTTTTTTACATTATCTTTTGTAATCTGTTTATAGGGCACATGTCGGGTATGTTGAAGGTCATACCCCCAATTTGGGAATCCTGTCTCATTTACCTGGTCTGATTTCTTGTTTTTTTCGTTTTTTGCATTGTTCTGGTTATTGTTCGTTTGACAGCCAACAATGATAATACTGGCAAGCAAAACCGAACCTGTTGCTTTTAAAAGTTGCCTCACGAAAATAGCCTCCTTACATTATGAAGTATAATTGGTGAATTCTGATAACTACTATTCTGCTTTGTTATTTCCTCCTTAAGACAATCTTACTTTTATAAGAACAATGGTATATTTACCTAAAACATTATAAATTATGCAATTTATGACTAACCCTTCCTTCCCTTTTGTTTGAGGCTTTGTTAAACTTGTCTGTTGATTTCCGCTCCAGACGCTTCAATCAACAGGGTTTAAAAATCAACATTGTTCTTTAACACAGCCTAAACGTAAAAAAGACCCCCAACCAAATGGTTGAGAGTCTTTGAAAGTTCGCAAAGATTAACGCTTTGAGAACTGAGGCGCACGACGAGCACCTTTAAGACCGTATTTCTTACGCTCTTTCATACGTGCATCACGAGTTAATAAACCAGCGCGCTTTAATGTTGGACGGAACTCAGGGTCAGCTTGAAGTAATGCGCGAGCAATACCGTGGCGGATTGCGCCAGCTTGACCAGTGTAACCACCGCCGCTTACGTTTACAAGAACATCGTAGCTACCAACTGTTTCAGTTGCTACTAATGGTTGTCTTACAACAACACGTAAAGCTTCGAATGGGATATAATCTTCGATTTCACGACCGTTAACTACAATTTTACCTGTGCCTGGAACTAGACGCACACGTGCGACTGAGCTCTTACGACGACCAGTACCAATATATTGAACTTGTGCCAAGTTAATTCCCTCCCTCTAAATTATCCGCGAAGTTCGTAAACTTCAGGTTTTTGTGCTTGGTGTGGATGTTCGCTACCAGCATATACGTGTAACTTTTTGAACATTTGACGGCCAAGAGAATTCTTTGGAAGCATACCTTTAACAGCAAGCTCGATCATTTTCTCAGCATAGTTTGTACGCATTTCTAGAGCCGTTCTTTGCTTTAAACCACCTGGGTGTAAGCTGTGACGGTAGTAGATCTTGTCAGTTAATTTCTTTCCTGTAAGTTCTACTTTAGAAGCATTAAGAATGATTACATGATCACCAGTGTCAACATTTGGTGTAAAAGTTGGTTTGTTTTTACCACGTAAAATTGACGCTACTTCAGAAGCAAGACGACCAAGAGTTTTGCCCTCAGCATCAATCACGTACCATTTACGCTCGATATTGTTGGCATTTGCCATAAACGTTGTACGCATGAGTTTCCCTCCTAATTAAATCCTAAAGATTATTTTTCGCACCTTCAAAGCAATGAATGATCAATTCTGTTCCGGGAATCATTCACCCATGCCCTTGTGCGGCTAAGTTTCATTTCATATATTTTCAATCACGATGAAGACTTTCCGGGGCTTTATCGTGGGATTAAAAACACACACATATAATATAATAAATACATTGGGTCTATATGTCAAGGGAATGTTACACCTGGTTAGGTTGTTTTATACAAAAATTATTGATAAAAAACTCCCCAAAGGTATAGACCGTGGGCTGGCGCTGTCTTTCCAGCGAAGCGGCGATCTTTTTTTTCTAGAATGGCCGATATATCCTCTGGCCTTCGATCACCTGCACCTACCTCTAGTAAAGTCCCGACTAAAATCCGGACCATGTTATACAAAAAGCCATTTCCCACAAAGCGAATGGTAAGTTGGTCGCCTTCGAGCAAAAAATCGATTGCCTGAATGGTCCGTACTTTATCCTCCACTTCTGTTTTTGCTGAACAAAAGCTAGTAAAGTCATGGGTGCCAAGGAAATATTTACTTGCTTCCTTCATTGCTTCTAGGTTTAGCGGATAAGAATAGCGATAGGCAAATTTCCGCTGGAAGGGGTCCCTTTTCACTGATAAATACAGCTTATAACGGTATTCTTTCCCTTTGGCACCAAACCGGGAGTGAAAGTCTTTGGCTACTTTTTCAACTGAAAGTACTGAAATATCCTCAGGGAGCATCGAATTCAGAGCAATTTCCCACCTTTCTTCAGTGATAGGAAGTGGGGAATCAAAATGAATCACCTGCCCCAATGCATGAACCCCTGCATCTGTTCGCCCAGAACCAGACACTTTAATGGTGGTGCCTTTATGCATCTTTGCTAAGACAGCTTCAAGCTCCAGTTGTACCGTCCGCTTATTCGGTTGGACTTGATACCCGGAGAACCCCGAGCCATCATAGGATATAATGCATTTGTATCGTTGCATGATTTCGCCCCATTATGAACGTAATAATATTAAAAAGATCGTTACAACACCAAGGAGTACTAATTGCAGAGTATCGGCCCCTTGCCATTCCAGCTGCCGATATTTCGTTCTCCCTTCGCCGCCGCGATAACCTCTCGCTTCCATCGCTATAGCTAGCTCCTCCGCCCGTTTAAACGAGCTGACAAACAACGGAATAAGTAGGGGAATAACCGCCTTGATCCGCTCCTTAAAGGGACCGCTGGAAAATTCAACTCCACGGGCGATTTGTGCCTTCATGATCTTATCTGTTTCCTGCATTAACGTCGGAATGAATCGTAAGGAAATAGACATCATCAGTGCCATTTCATGGACTGGAAAATGAACCTTTTTTAACGGGTGTAATAGGGTTTCCAATCCATCGGTTATTTCAATCGGTGTAGTTGTTAATGTTAGTAAGGAAGTCATTAAGATTAAGAAGAAGAATCGTAAGGAGATAAAGATCCCCTGTCTGACACCTTCTTCGTATATCTTAATCGGTCCCAATTGATATAAAAGGTCGCCTTGTTTCGTAAAGAACAGCTGCAACACTAATGTAAAAAGGACAAGCCATAAAACGGGTTTCAAGCCCCCATATAAAAAGCGAATGGGAATTCGTGCTAACCCAAGCATAAAAAATGTATAAATTCCAATAAGTGCATATGTGACTGCGTTGTTTGCAAGAAAAATCACACAGACAAATAAGAAAATAACCAATATTTTAGATCGAGGGTCCATTTTATGAATGAGAGAATCAGCCGGAACATAACGGCCAAAAATCATTTTTTCCATCATGAGTGAACACCTCTTTTTAACGCTTCGGTAACCGCTGTGGACAGCTCATCAATCGACAAATACATTCTGTCCAGCTTAAAGCCTAATTTCTCCTCTAGCTTCAATTGAAAGCGGACCACTTCGGGAACATCTAGTCCCATATGCATCAGCTCTACAGGGGATGAGAATATCTCTTCAGGTGTTCCTTTTTTCACGACTCTACCTTGCTGCATAATAACAATTTGATCCGCATAATGTGCCGCGTCTTCCATACTGTGTGTCACTAGTATGGTAGATAGGTTTCTTTCCTTATGGAGGGCATAAAACATATCCATAATTTCTTTCCGTCCACGGGGATCCAATCCAGCGGTAGGTTCATCGAGAACGATGACATCTGGTTCCATGGCTAGAACACCCGCTATCGCTACCCGGCGCATCTGTCCGCCAGATAAATCAAAAGGAGACTTTTCTAAGACTTCTTCCCCTAATCCTACCTGTTTTAATGCAATACGTGCCCGTTTTTTTGCCTCTGCTTCAGATACACCGAAATTAAGCGGGCCAAAAATAATATCTTTTTCAACTGTTTCTTCAAAAAGCTGATGTTCAGGAAATTGAAAAACAATACCTACCTTTTGTCGTACAGGTTTTAGGTTTTTA
This sequence comes from Bacillus sp. SORGH_AS_0510, assembly GCF_030818775.1. Taxonomy (NCBI): domain Bacteria; kingdom Bacillati; phylum Bacillota; class Bacilli; order Caryophanales; family Bacillaceae; genus Bacillus; species Bacillus sp. SORGH_AS_0510. The sequence goes on from NZ_JAUTAU010000001.1 coordinate 85,299, forward strand.
TGCTTCTGCTGTGCTTTAATTTCATGAGCTCCAATTTTAACCGTTCCTTTGGTGGGTTGGAGAAGTGCATTTAGATGTTGCAGGACCGTTGACTTGCCAGAGCCTGTATGACCGATAATAGCCATATATGTTCCAGAAGGAATATCAATCGAAACATCCTCGATCGCTAAGTGCTCAAATGGAGTATTTGCTTGATACCTATAATCTATATGTTGAAGCGAGATGTCCATAGCTCTGTCACCAACTCTTCTTCCGATAAATAATGCTTGGATAACTCGAACCCTTTTTGACGGAATGCTTTTGTCATTTTAACCGAGAACGGAATATCCAATCCTAATTGAATCAACTGCTCGTCCATTGAAAAAATCTCTTCAGGTACGCCTTCACGGAAAACCTCACCTTTATTCATAACTATTATGCGATCGGCTTTTGCCGCCTCTTCTAAATCATGAGTAATAGAAATAACCGTTAATGCCTTTTCTTGTTTTAGAACTCTCACAGTCTCTAAAACCTCTTCACGGCCTCTTGGATCCAGCATAGAGGTCGCCTCGTCTAGAATAATAATAGAAGGTCTCAGCGCAAGGACGCCGGCAATAGCTACCCGCTGCTTCTGTCCACCGGAAAGATGGTGGGGCTCTTGATATAGAAACTTATCCATTTTCACTTTCTTTAATGAATCTTCTACTCGCTCTACCATTTCATCTCTTGGTATACCGTGATTTTCTAGACCAAAAGCCACATCATCCTGAACGGTTGTACCGACAAACTGGTTATCTGGGTTTTGGAATACCATCCCCAACTTTTTTCGTACATCCCAAATGGTCTGTTCATTCAGAGGAATGCCACAAACAGTGATTTCGCCTTGTTGTGGGAACTGCAAACCATTCAGAAGCTTTGCCGTAGTAGATTTGCCTGAGCCATTATGACCAACAATTGCCAACCATTCTCCTTCAAAGATATCAAACGAAACATTATTAAGGGCATTGCGCTCTTGTCCCTCGTATTGAAAGGAAACACCCTTAAGTGAAACAAGGGAATCTTTCATTGTTATTCCTCCTCTCGACTAACATACTAAACTAAGCTCCGCTTTTGCAAATATTTTTACATATAAAAAAAGCCCGCACCTCGTCCCTGGCAGCAACATGACTGCAAAGGATTTCTATAAAGAAATGGGAGGAGGTGCATGAGCTAGACGAGACGTGAAAAAGAAAACAAATGGTTATGGATGAACCGTTTTCAATCCCAGGGTTTAACACCCTTCATGCTCCTACAATAGGAGTCACGCTCATCATAACACTCGTTTGGCTTGGGTCGGAAATTATATTCTTACAGAAAAAGGGCAAAGAACAAGTTTGTTTGTAAACTGTCCAGCGCCCTTGTTGTCTGTTAAAAGGTATTAAACTAACTCGATGATAACCATTGGCGCACCGTCACCGCGGCGAGGTCCAAGTTTCATAATACGAGTATATCCACCTTGACGCTCTTGGTAACGTGGAGCGATATCAGCGAAAAGTTTTTGTACTGCATCTTGACCGTTTTCAGCATTAGCAACTTCATTACGAACGTAAGAAGCGGCTTGACGACGAGCATGTAAATCGCCGCGCTTACCTAAAGTGATCATTTTTTCAACAGTCACACGAAGTTCTTTCGCGCGAGTTTCTGTTGTTTCGATGCGCTCGTTGATAATTAAATCTGTAGTTAAATCACGAAGCATAGCTTTACGCTGTGCGCTTGTGCGTCCTAACTTTCTGTATGCCATGAAGGGTTCCCTCCTTTGTTGAAGTCATTAAACGGATTTTATAGCCGCGTTTAGACTAGTCGTCCTTACGCAAACCTAATCCAAGCTCTTCTAGTTTCGCCTTCACTTCTTCGAGTGATTTGCGGCCTAAGTTACGAACCTTCATCATATCTTCTTCAGTCTTATTAGCTAATTCCTGAACAGTGTTGATTCCAGCACGCTTTAAGCAGTTATAAGAACGAACAGAAAGATCTAGTTCTTCGATAGTCATTTCTAGAACTTTTTCTTTTTGGTCTTCTTCTTTTTCAATCATGATTTCAGCATTTTGAGCTTCATCGGTTAACCCAACGAAAATGTTCAAATGCTCGGTCAAAATTTTCGAACCAAGAGCAATCGCCTCTTTTGGCCCAGTGCTTCCATCTGTCCAAACATCTAGCGTTAGCTTATCATAATTTGTCATTTGACCTACGCGAGTATTTTCTACTTGATAGGACACACGTGAAACAGGTGTAAAGATTGAGTCGATTGGAATAACACCGATTGGTTGATCTTCTCTTTTGTTCAGATCAGCCGGTGTATAACCACGACCGCGTCTAGCTGTTAAACGCATGCGAAGGTGACCATTTGTAGCTAATGTAGCAATATGAAGGTCTGGATTTAAGATTTCAACATCACTATCATGTGTGATATTGCTAGCCTTTACAGGTCCTTCACCCTGTACATCAATTTCAAGGGTTTTCTCTTCGTCAGAGTAGATTTTTAAAGCTAATTTCTTAATGTTTAAAATGATGGATGTTACATCCTCTACGACGCCTTCAATTGTTGAGAACTCATGAAGTACCCCATCGACCTGAATCGATGTAACAGCGGCACCTGGGAGTGAAGATAGTAGGATACGACGTAAGGAGTTACCCAAAGTGGTACCATATCCACGCTCAAGTGGCTCTACGACGAACTTACCGTACTTGGCATCATCGTTGATCTCAACCGTTTCGATTTTTGGTTTTTCTATTTCGATCATCAAATAACCCTCCTTCAAAACGTCGAAACCTCAATTAGTTTAATAACTAACTGAAATTCCCCCATGTATACGTTCCCGTTTTGTGCACAACAACTGGAATAAATTCTCTGTATGAACTCTAAAAAATTAGTATCATATCCATTATAGACGCATGATACAACTTCTATACAAAGAAATTAAACGCGACGGCGTTTTGGTGGACGGCATCCGTTATGAGGAACAGGTGTAACGTCTTTGATTGCAGTTACTTCTAGACCAGCAGCTTGAAGAGCACGGATAGCAGCTTCACGGCCTGCACCAGGTCCTTTAACAGTAACTTCTAAAGTTTTCATACCATGTTCGATAGATGTCTTAGCTGCAGTTTCAGCCGCCATTTGAGCTGCGAATGGAGTAGATTTACGAGAACCTTTAAATCCAAGCGCACCAGCACTTGACCAAGAAATTGCATTACCATGTACATCAGTAATAGTTACAATCGTATTGTTAAATGTTGAACGGATATGAGCGATCCCTGATTCAATATTCTTTTTAACACGACGCTTACGTGTATTAGTTTTACGTGCCATTTAAATAACCTCCTTTGCCGATTACTTCTTCTTGTTCGCAACAGTCTTACGAGGACCTTTGCGTGTACGAGCGTTGTTTTTCGTATTTTGTCCACGAACCGGTAAACCACGACGATGGCGTAATCCGCGGTAGCAGCCGATTTCCATTAAACGCTTAATGTTAAGAGAAATTTCACGGCGAAGATCACCTTCAACTTTTAGTTTGTCGATGATGTCACGGATTTTGTTTAATTCGTCTTCAGTTAAATCACGTACACGAGTATCTTCAGAAACACCAGCTTCTGCAAGAACTTTTTGTGCAGTAGTTTTACCAATACCATAAATGTAAGTCAAAGAGATAACTACACGCTTTTCACGTGGAATATCTACACCAGCAATACGTGCCATATTTTAGCGCACCTCCTTCAGTATTAACCTTGTTTTTGTTTATGTTTAGGGTTTTCACAGATAACCATAACTTTTCCGCGTCTACGGATAACTTTGCACTTTTCGCAGATCGGTTTAACAGATGGTCTTACTTTCATTATCCTAACCTCCTTAATGGTACGGAGTGCAAGCTGATTATTTAAAGCGGTAAGTAATTCTTCCGCGTGTTAAGTCATATGGAGAAAGCTCAACAGTCACCTTGTCACCCGGAAGGATTCGAATGAAGTGCATTCGAATTTTGCCAGAAACATGAGCTAGCACAGTATGACCATTTTCTAATTCTACCTTAAACATTGCATTTGGCAAAGTTTCAAGTACTTTACCTTCAATTTCAATTACATCATCTTTGGCCATCGGTCTCGTCTCCCTTCTCTATTCAGAATAGCGTTCGCCAATACAAAATTTGTGTATGCATTGGGTCTTTTCTTCATACGTCATCCTGCAACCTTACAATTCTAACATAATGAGCAGCATTCTGTCCTCTAGTAACTATTAACAAATTACATTTTTTTTGGATTAGAATGGGTTTGGTTAAGAAATAGATACTAAATCTTAGTTAAAATTTCAAAACCTGTTTCAGTGATCGCAATTGTATGTTCAAAATGAGCACACATTTTGCCATCAACTGTTACAACCGTCCAATCGTCAGCCAATGTATTTACATACCGGGTTCCGGCATTCACCATCGGTTCAATTGCAAGTACCATACCAGGCTTTAATACAGGACCTTTATTAGGTGGACCAAAATGAGGAATATCTGGGTCCTCATGTAAGTCTTGCCCTACTCCGTGCCCTACATACTCACGTACAATAGAAAAACCATTTGCTTCCACATACTTTTGTATCGCATGGGAGATGTTCGAGAGTCGCTCGCCCGGTTTAGCTTCCTTTAAGCCTTGATAAAGTGATTCCTCAGTCACTTCTAAAAGTTTCTGGGAATTTTCATCAATCGTTCCTACAGCATATGTCCAAGCTGAATCTCCATGGTAGCCGTTATACTTAGCACCGATATCGATACTAATGATGTCGCCCTCATTTAGGACTCGGTCACCAGGTATTCCGTGAACAAGTTCGTTGTTCACACTTGTACAGATACTGCCGCGAAAACCATTATACCCTTTAAATGAAGGAATTGCATCCTTGCTGAGAATAAACTCTTCAGCAATTCTGTCCAATTCACGCGTTGTGATACCTGGCGCGATATGTTTTTTTAACTCTTGATGAGTCAAAGCCACAATTCGACCAGCTTCACGCATGATCTCAATTTCCTTAGGGGTTTTACAAATGATCATTAAGCTAAGCCCCCAAGTAATACCTCGATATCAATAAAAACTTTATTAATATCTTGTTGACCATCAATCGTGCGTAAATATCCCTTATCCTCATAAAAAGCTAATAATGGTGCAGATTGTTTGATGTTGACATCTAGACGATTTTGAACTGTTTCAGCATTATCATCTGCTCTTTGGTATAGCTCTCCACCGCAGCGGTCACATACACCCTCTTTTGCAGGAGGATTAAAGACTAAATGATAAGTTGAGCCACAATCCTTACAAATACGTCTGCCAGTCAACCGATCCATTAAAATACTTTTATCCACGTTAATATTAATCACATAGTCGATTTTCTTCTGAAGATCAGCTAATAGATTTTCTAACGCTTCAGCTTGAGGTACTGTTCTAGGAAAACCGTCAAGTAAGAAGCCCATTTGGCAGTCTTCTTTGCTTAAACGTTCACGAACAATGCCAATTGTTACTTCATCAGGAACAAGTTCACCCTTGTCCATGAATGATTTTGCTTGTAAACCTAGTTCAGTTCCTTCTTTCATCGCTGCACGGAACATATCTCCAGTAGAGATATGAGGGATGCCGTATTTTTCGACGATTCTTTCAGCTTGAGTGCCTTTACCAGCACCCGGTAGCCCCATTAAAACTAAATTCACACGTGTTCCCCCCTCGTGCTATAAATGGGTTTTAGGGAACAATAGTCCCCTAAACCTTTACTTAATAAAACCTTTATAATGACGTTTAACCAGTTGTGCTTCAAGTTGTTTATACGTGTCAAGTGCAACACCGACTACGATTAACAAGCTTGTTCCTCCGATTTGAGCCGATTGCGGTAAATTCGCTATTTTAATAAAAATAGTTGGAAGTACAGCAATGACTGTTAAGAAGATCGCACCAACAAAAGTTAATCGATATAAAACGCGAGTTAAGTATTCCTGTGTGCTCTTACCAGGACGAATTCCTGGAATATAGCCGCATTGCTTCTGTAAGTTTTCCGCCGCTTGTTCAGGGTTAACTTGGATAAAAGCATAGAAATAAGTGAACGCGATAATTAGTACTGCATATAACGTCATCCCAATTGGATGAGAATAATCAAGATTTCTGTTAATCCACAGTGTTACATCATTTGTTGGAAAGAATGATGCAATGGTTCTTGGTGTTACAATGAATGAAACTGCAAAGATAACAGGGATAACACCCGCAGCGTTAACTTTTAACGGCATGTGAGTGGACTGTCCTCCAACAGGATTTCTTCCTGCAACAACACGTTTAGCATATTGGATTGGAATTTTACGGTTTGCTTGTTGGATGAAGATAACACCAACAACAATTGCAATAATAGCAAGTGCGATTAATACAACCGTTACAATACGTAAAAATAATGCTTCTCCTGCGTTCTCAAACTGCTGAACATAAATTTGATTGATAGTTGAAGGCATACCAGCAACGATCCCTGCAAAGATGATGATGGAAATTCCATTTCCTACACCCTTCTCAGTGATCTGCTCACCTAACCACATCAAGAATGATGTACCAGCTGTTAGAGTAACGGCAATCAGTAGATACGTACCAATACCAGGGTTTTCAATCAAACGGCCGCTTGCTAAATTGTTAAAGCCATAAGACATACCTAATGCTTGGATAAAACCAAGCACAACAGTGAAATAACGAGTGAACTGAGCAATCTTACGACGACCAGATTCACCTTGTTTGGACCATTCCGTAAATTTAGGAACAACGTCCATTTGAAGTAACTGAATGATAATGGAAGCTGTAATGTAAGGCATAATACCCATTGCAAAGATGGAGAATTGTTTCAACGCTCCACCACCAAAGGTATTTAAAATACCGAAAACACTCAGCTTATCCTGACTAGCAAGCACATCAGCATTAACATTCGGTACAGGAATGAATGTGCCTAGTCGAAATACGACTAGCATTAAGAGGGTGAATAAAATCTTTCGACGTATATCACCCACGCGCATAAAATTGGAGATTGTCTGGAACATTAGATCACCTCAGTAGTTCCGCCAGCAGCTTCGATCGCTTCCTTAGCAGCAGAGGAGAATTTGTGAGCTTTTACAGTCAACTTTTTCTCTACGTTCCCTTTAGCAAGAACTTTGATTCCTGCTTTTTCGTTACTTACAACGCCTGTTTCGATAAGAAGTTCTGGAGTAACTTCTGTACCTTCCTCAAAGCGATTTAATACATCAAGATTGACAATTGCATATTCTTTGCGGCTGATATTTGTAAATCCGCGCTTTGGTAAACGACGGTATAAAGGTGTTTGACCACCTTCAAAACCTACACGTACACCACCGCCTGAACGAGCGTTTTGTCCTTTATGACCTTTACCCGCAGTCTTCCCTTGACCAGAACCGATACCACGTCCAAGACGCTTACGCTCTTTACGAGAACCTTCGGCAGGTTTTAATTCATGAAGTTTCATATTGGCACCTCCTTATTAAAGAAAAGAATCAATTATTGTTCTTTAACTGTTACAAGGTGAGCAACTTTGTTAATCATACCGCGAATCGCAGCGTTATCTTGATGCTCAACTGTTTGATTTAATTTACGTAAACCTAGTGCAGTAACTGTCGCGCGTTGGTCCTCAGGGCGACCAATTACACTACGGCTGAGGGTAACTAATAGTTTATTCGCCATTTGATTTCCCTCCTTATCCTAACAGTTCTTCTACTGATTTACCACGTAATTTCGCTACGTCTTCAGCACGTTTTAGTTGTTTTAATCCGTCAATAGTTGCACGAACCATATTGATTGGTGTGTTAGTTCCTAATGATTTTGAAAGGATATCAGCAACTCCACCTAATTCAAGAACCGCACGAACTGGGCCACCAGCGATAACTCCTGTACCTTCAGAAGCAGGCTTTAGAAGAATTTCGCCAGCACCAAAACGTCCTAGTACTTGGTGAGGAATTGAAGTTCCAACCATTGGTACTTCCACTAAGTTTTTCTTTGCATCTTCGATGGCTTTACGGATTGCATCTGGAACCTCTTGGGCTTTACCAGTACCAAATCCTACATGACCGTTTTTATCCCCAACTACTACAAGAGCAGAGAAACGGAAACGACGTCCACCTTTAACAACTTTCGCAACACGGTTAACCGTTACTACGCGTTCTTCTAGTTCAAGTTTGTTTGGATCAATACGACGCATCTTTTTGTGTCCCTCCTTTGTCTATTAAAATTGTAAGCCGTTTTCGCGAGCAGCATCAGCTAATGCTTGCACACGTCCGTGGTATAGGTATCCTCCACGATCAAAGACAATAGAAGTGATACCTTTTTCTACCGCACGTTTAGCGACTAATTCTCCGACCTTTTTCGCTGCTTCAACGTTACTAGTAGATTCAAGACCGAAATCTTTTTCTTTAGTAGAAGCACTTGCTAAAGTTACTCCAGCCATGTCATCGATTAATTGAGCATAAATATGCTTATTTGAACGAAACACATTTAGACGTGGACGAGCAGCAGTACCGCTAAGTTTCGCACGAACACGAGCATGTCTCTTCTTGCGAGTAGCGTTTTTATCTTGCTTCGTAATCATTTACGTCACTCCTTTCGTTTACCTATGCGGCATTACTTACCTGTTTTACCTTCTTTACGACGAACGTTTTCGCCTTCGTAACGAATTCCTTTACCTTTATAAGGCTCTGGAGGACGAACTTGACGGATATTGGCTGCAAGAGCACCAACACGTTCCTTATCAGTACCTTTTACAATAACTTTTGTATTAGCAGGTACTTCGATTTCAAGGCCAGCTTCAGGTTCAATTTCAACTGGGTGAGAATAACCTACGTTTAATACAAGTTTGTTACCTTGCTTTTGCGCACGATATCCAACCCCGATTAGTTCTAGGCTTCTTGTGAATCCGTTGGATACACCCTCAACCATGTTCGCGATCACTGCACGAGTAGTACCGTGCAATGCGCGGTGTTCTTTAACGTCAGATGGACGAGTGATCGATACAACGTTCTCTTCAACGTTGATTGTGATATCAGGATTAAAAGTACGAGTTAATTCGCCTTTAGGTCCTTTTACAGTAACAGTACTACCGTTTAAAGTAACAGTAACTCCTGCTGGAATTTCAATTGGTTTTTTTCCTACGCGAGACATTTAGTGCACCTCCATTCATTCAAAAACTCGATTACCAAACGTAAGCTAAAACTTCTCCGCCGACTTGCTTTGCACGAGCTTCTTTATCTGTAATAACACCTTGTGATGTTGATACTAATGCGATACCAAGACCGTTAAGTACACGAGGTACTTCGTTTGACTTAGCGTAAACACGAAGTCCAGGCTTGCTTATGCGCTTAAGACCAGTAATAACACGTTCGTTATTCGCACCGTACTTTAAGAAGATACGGATAATACCTTGTTTGTTGTCTTCAATATACTCAACGTCACGTACGAAACCTTCGCGCTTTAGGATTTCAGCGATTTCTTTTTTAAGATTAGAAGCAGGTACTTCTAATTTTTCGTGACGTACCATGTTCGCATTACGAATGCGAGTAAGCATATCTGCAATTGGATCTGTCATGACCATTGTATTTTACCTCCTTCCCAGACTTTGGGTTTTACCAGCTAGCTTTCTTAACACCAGGAATTTGTCCTTTGTACGCTAATTCGCGGAAACAAATACGACAAAGCTTAAATTTACGGTATACAGAGTGTGGACGGCCACAACGTTCGCAGCGTGTATACTCTTGTACTGCATATTTAGGCGTGCGCTTTTGTTTCGCAATCATTGACTTTTTAGCCACGTTTTCGCCTCCATTATTTAACGATTACTTTTGGAATGGCATTCCAAATTGAGTTAAAAGTTCACGAGATTCTTCGTCGGTCTTAGCAGTCGTTACGATAACGATGTCCATACCGCGAACCTTGGTTACTTTATCATAATCAATTTCAGGGAAGATTAATTGTTCTTTAATCCCTAATGTATAGTTACCGCGGCCATCGAAAGCCTTTTTAGAAACTCCACGGAAGTCACGAACACGAGGTAACGATACTGAAACTAATTTATCCAAGAATTCGTACATACGCTCACCGCGAAGGGTAACTTTTGCACCGATAGGCATACCTTCACGAAGACGGAAGCCAGCGATAGATTTTTTCGCACGAGTTACTAATGGTTTTTGACCTGTGATAGTTGTAAGCTCTTCAACAGCATTATCAAGTGCTTTTGCGTTTGCAACTGCATCACCAACACCCATGTTCACAACGATTTTTTCAAGTTTAGGAACTTCCATAACTGATTTATAGTTGAACTTGCTCATTAGAGCAGGAGTAACTTCTTTAACAAATTTTTCTTTTAGGCGGTTCACTTATTGTACCTCCCTTCTTAATTTAAACTATTTATCTAAAACTTCACCGGATTTTGCTACGCGTACTTTCTTTCCATCAACCGTTTTGTAACCTACACGAGTTGGGTTACCTGATTTAGGATCGATAGGCATTACGTTTGATACATGAATAGGAGCCTCAAAGCTTAAAATTCCGCCTTGTGGATTCGCTTGAGAAGGTTTAGCGTGTTTTTTCACGATGTTAACACCTTCTACTAGTACACGGCTTTCTTTAGGATAAGCAGCTAGGATTACACCTGTTTTGCCTTTATCCTTGCCAGAGATGACCTTTACTTTATCACCTTTTTTTACATGCATCTGTGCGCACCTCCTTAAAGGCAATTGATTTTAAAATTATAATACTTCTGGAGCTAGAGAAACGATTTTCATAAAGTTGTTGTCACGAAGTTCACGTGCAACTGGTCCGAAGATACGAGTTCCGCGTGGGCTCTTATCATCTTTGATAATTACACATGCGTTTTCATCAAAACGGATGTAAGAACCATCTGGACGGCGAGCACCGCTCTTTGTACGAACAATAACAGCCTTGACAACGTCACCTTTTTTAACAACGCCACCAGGTGTTGCTTGTTTTACTGTACAAACGATCACATCACCAATATTAGCAGTTTTGCGACCTGAACCACCTAGAACTTTAATCGTAAGTACTTCACGAGCACCAGAGTTGTCAGCAACTTTCAAACGTGATTCTTGTTGAATCATGTGTGTAACCTCCCTTCGGAATGAAGCTTATCCGAACAATTAAATAATAACGGCTTTTTCTACTACTTCGACTAAACGGAAGCGTTTAGTAGCTGAAAGTGGGCGAGTTTCCATGATACGAACTACATCGCCGATCTTTGCCTCGTTTTGCTCATCATGAGCTTTGAACTTTTTAGAGTACTTAACGCGTTTACCGTATAATGGATGCTTTTTGTAAGTTTCAACAAGAACAGTAACAGTCTTATCCATCTTGTCAGAAACTACGCGTCCAGTGTAAACCTTACGTTGGTTACGTTCACTCATTCTGTGAACCTCCTCTCAGGTAATTACTTATTAACGCTGATTTCTCTTTCACGAACAACAGTCTTCATGCGAGCAATCGATTTGCGTACTTCACGAATACGAGCTGTATTTTCAAGTTGTCCTGTCGCCAATTGAAAGCGAAGGTTGAAAAGCTCTTCTTTTAAAGATTTTACTTTTTGTTCAATTTCTGCAGTGGTAAGGTCACGTAGTTCATTAGCTTTCACTTGATTCACCACCAATTTCTTCTCGTTTTACAAACTTACATTTAACTGGAAGTTTGTGCATTGCAAGTCGAAGTGCTTCACGAGCGATTTCTTCAGAAACGCCAGCAATTTCGAACATGATTTTTCCAGGCTTAACAACAGCTACCCAGCCTTCAGGAGCACCTTTACCGGAACCCATTCGGACTTCTAATGGCTTAGCAGTGTATGGCTTGTGAGGGAAAATTTTAATCCAAACTTTACCGCCACGTTTCATGTAACGTGTCATCGCAATACGAGCTGCTTCGATTTGACGGTTTGTGATCCAAGAAGCTTCAAGAGCTTGTAGGCCATATTCACCGAATGTTACTTCAGTACCGCCTTTAGCGTTCCCACGCATGTTACCACGGTGTTGACGGCGATATTTTACGCGTTTTGGCAATAACATGATTATTTGCCTCCTTCCGCATTTTTCTTCTTAGTAGGAAGGACTTCTCCCTTATAGATCCATACTTTTACGCCAAGCTTACCATATGTTGTATCAGCTTCAGCTGTAGCATAGTCAATATCAGCGCGAAGAGTATGAAGTGGAACAGTGCCCTCGCTGTATTGTTCAGAACGAGCGATATCAGCGCCGCCAAGACGACCAGATACCATTGTTTTGATACCTTTCGCACCAGCACGCATAGCACGTTGAATAACTTGCTTTTGTGCACGACGGAAAGATACACGGTTTTCTAATTGACGAGCAATATTTTCAGCAACTAGTTTCGCATCAAGATCAGCTCTCTTGATTTCAAGAATGTTGATGTGAACACGTTTGCCAGTTAGTTGATTTAAAGCTTTACGAAGTGCTTCAACTTCAGTACCGCCTTTACCGATAACCATACCAGGCTTAGCTGTATGGATTGTAACATTCACACGGTTAGCAGCACGTTCGATTTCAACTTTAGAAACAGAAGCATCTTTTAAACGTTTCGTGATATACTCACGAATTTTAAGGTCTTCGTGTAAAAGAGTAGCGAAGTCTTTACCTGCGTACCATTTAGATTCCCAATCACGGATGATTCCGATACGCAAACCGACTGGATTTACTTTTTGACCCACAGCTTATCCCTCCTTCTTTTCTGATAAAACGATTGTAATGTGGCTAGTGCGCTTGTTGATTTGGCTTGCACGGCCCATAGCGCGAGGACGGAAACGTTTAAGTGTCGGTCCTTCATCAACGAATGCTTGTGCAACAACTAGATTGTTAACGTCCATTTCATAGTTGTGCTCAGCATTTGCCATAGCTGATTTTAATACTTTTTCTACGATTGGAGAAGCAGCCTTAGGAGTGAGATTTAAAATCGCCACCGCTTCACCAACTTGCTTTCCTCGGATTAAATCAACGACTAAACGTGCTTTACGAGGAGCAATACGAACTGTTCTTGCAACAGCTTTAGCTTGCATTTGGATGCCCTCCTCTCTTAACGTCTTGTTTTCTTATCATCGTTACCGTGGCCTTTGTAAGCACGTGTTGGAGCGAATTCTCCAAGCTTGTGTCCTACCATGTCTTCAGTAACATATACAGGCACGTGTTTGCGACCATCATAAACAGCGATTGTGTGGCCGATAAATTGTGGGAAGATCGTAGAACGACGAGACCAAGTTTTAATAACTTGTTTACTGTCAGTTTCATTTAACTTTTCGACCTTAACCATTAAATGATCATCAACAAATGGTCCTTTTTTTAAGCTGCGACCCATGAAGGAACCTCCCTTCGTGACTGTTCTACGGTTCGTTCTTTGAACCGTAGTAAAGTCCCGTTATTTTTTACGACGACGTACAATAAACTTATCTGATTTGTTTTTCTTCTTGCGAGTTTTGTAACCAAGAGTTGGTTTACCCCAAGGAGTCATTGGAGACTTACGTCCGATTGGTGAACGTCCTTCACCACCACCGTGTGGGTGATCGTTAGGGTTCATAACTGATCCACGTACAGTTGGGCGTTTGCCTAACCAACGAGAACGACCAGCTTTACCAATGTTAATAAGTTCGTGTTGTTCGTTACCTACTTGACCGATAGATGCACGGCACTCAGAAAGGATCATACGAACTTCACCAGAAGTTAAACGTACTAGTACGTATTTACCTTCTTTACCAAGTACTTGAGCAGATGTACCAGCAGAACGAACTAACTGACCACCTTTACCTGGTTTTAATTCGATGTTGTGTACTACCGTACCAACAGGAATGTTAGCTAGTGGAAGTGCGTTACCCACTTTAATATCAGCTTCAGGACCTGACATTACTTCCATGCCAACTTGTAGATTTTTAGGAGCTAAGATATAACGCTTTTCTCCATCTACGTAATTGATTAATGCAATATTTGCAGAACGGTTTGGATCGTACTCGATAGTGGCAACGCGTCCTGGAATGCCATCTTTGTTACGTTTAAAATCGATAATACGATATTGACGCTTATGGCCGCCACCTTGATGACGAACAGTTAACTTACCTTGGTTATTACGGCCGCCTTTTCTCGTTAACGGAGCTAAAAGAGACTTTTCTGGAGTGCTAGTTGTGATTTCAGCGAAATCAGAAACTGTCATTCCGCGACGACCATTAGAGGTAGGTTTGTACTTTTTAATCGCCATTTTATTTCCCTCCTCTTCTTGATAGGTTCTTATGCTTCAAAGAATTCGATTTCTTTGCTATCAGCAGTTAATTTTACGATTGCTTTACGACGTTTGTTTGTGTATCCGCCGAATTTACCCATACGCTTGAACTTACCTTTGTAGTTCATGATGTTTACTTTCTCAACTTCAACGCCGAAGATTTCTTTAATTGCATCTTTGACTTGAGTTTTGTTAGCTCTAACATCTACTTCAAACGTATATTTCTTTTCAGCCATTAGGTCAGTAGAACGCTCAGTGATAACGGGGCGCTTAATGATATCGCGTGCATCCATTATGCAAGCACCTCCTCTACTTTTTCAACCGCTGCTTTAGTCATGATTAATTGATCATGATTAACAACATCTAATACGTTAATTCCATTAGCTGTTACTACTGTTACACCAGGAATGTTACGTGCAGAAAGTGCTACATTCTCATCTAGGTCAGCAGTTACAATCAAAGCTTTCTTTTCAACAGAAAGACCAGCTAATACAGCCTTGAATTCTTTTGTTTTTGGAGCTTCGAATGCTAAGCTTTCTAATACTAAGATATTTTCTTCTTGTACTTTAGAAGATAATGCAGATTTAATCGCTAAGCGACGTACTTTCTTTGGTAATGAATAGCTGTAGCTGCGTGGTGTTGGACCGAATACAGTACCACCTCCGCGCCATTGTGGAGAACGAATTGACCCTTGACGTGCACGGCCAGTTCCTTTTTGACGCCATGGTTTACGACCACCGCCGCGTACTTCAGAACGAATTTTAGTTTTATGAGTACCTTGACGTAATGAAGCTCTTTGCATAACAATTGCTTCAAATAATACGTGTTGGTTAGGCTCAATACCAAAAACTGTTTCATTAAGTTCGATTTCACCAACTTGTGAACCGTTTTGGTTTAATAATGCTACTTTAGGCATTCCTTGTTCCTCCTTTCTTAAGAACTATTTATGCTTTTACCGCACCTTTAATTTTTAATAATGCTTTTCTCGCACCTGGGACGTTACCTTTGATTAAAAGTAAGTTGCGTTCAGCATCAACTTTTACGATTTCAAGGTTTTGAACAGTAACTTGCTCTCCACCCATGCGTCCTGGTAATAATTTACCTTTGAATACACGGTTTGGAGCAACAGGTCCCATTGAACCAGGACGACGGTGATAACGAGAACCGTGAGCCATTGGGCCGCGTGATTGTCCGTGGCGCTTGATTGAGCCTTGGAAACCTTTACCCTTTGAGATTCCTGTTACATCTACGATATCGCCTGCTGCGAAAATATCAACTTTGACTTCTTGACCAACTTCATATGCTGCTAAGTCGTCTCCGCGGAATTCGCGAATGAAGCGCTTAGGAGCAGTACTTGCTTTAGCAACATGTCCTTTTTCAGGTTTGTTAGCTAACTTCTCACGCTTGTCTTCAAAACCAACTTGAACAGCTGTGTATCCATCAGTATCAACTGATTTCTTTTGAAGAACAACGTTTGGAGCTACCTCAACTACAGTTACAGGGATTAAGTTGCCGTTTTCTGCAAATACTTGAGTCATACCAATCTTTCTTCCTAAGATTCCTTTGGTCATTTAAGTCACACCTCCTGTAAATTATATGTTTATTTGATTAAAGTTTAATTTCAATATCAACGCCAGATGGTAAGTCTAAACGCATTAACGCATCAACTGTTTGTGGAGTTGGGTTAACGATATCGATTAGACGCTTATGAGTTCTCATTTCGAACTGCTCACGAGAATCTTTGTACTTATGCACCGCACGAAGGATCGTGTAAACAGACTTTTCAGTTGGTAACGGAATCGGACCAGATACTGACGCACCAGAACGTTTTGCTGTTTCAACGATTTTTTCTGCAGATTGATCAAGAATTCTGTGATCATAAGCTTTTAAACGGATACGAATCTTTTGTTTTGCCATTATTTTCCCTCCTTTATTCGCCTATTTTAAAAATAGACATTCTCAGTGAAAATTTCCCACACACTCGCCATGGCAAAGCGGCCGGGTGTGTCAGCAACCTTCCACCTCATCGCAGTCAAAGACCAACATTGTCTATTATACATAAAACATAAAACAAACGCAACATTAATTACGATTTTTTTAATTATGTTTTTGTATCGAACACTTTTCCTATTATAGCGGCTGAAAAATACTTTTTCAACTATTAATATCAATCTCCAATAATATCCTAATTTGAAATGCGGAAACGCCTTGGTCAGCCCCGATAGGAAAATGTTCTTCAGCAAGAAAAGTCCGCACTTTGACTTTTATTGCTGAAGAACATTTGACCCGAGGTGTAACAATCATCGCTTTATCAAGCCATGATTGTTACAAGATACTCACGGGAGATTATCCAGGAGGAAAACTGGCTAGGCGTTGGAGCTGGACAATTTTCATAGTTTAAGTTTTATTCTATTTATATAGAAGAAACTCGAATTTTTCTAGATATGAAGACACAAAAAAGCAGATGGATCGTCACCCATCTGCTTTTCTATATTAAAATTACTCAGTGATTGAAGTGATTGAACCTGAACCTACTGTACGGCCACCTTCACGAATAGAGAACTTAGTTCCTTCTTCGATCGCAACTGGAGCGATAAGCTCAACAGTCATTTCGATGTGGTCACCAGGCATTACCATTTCAGTACCTTCTGGAAGGTTACAGATACCAGTGATATCAGAAGTACGGAAATAGAATTGTGGACGGTAGTTTGAGAAGAATGGAGTGTGACGTCCACCTTCTTCTTTAGTTAAAACGTAAACTTGTGCTTTGAACTTTGTGTGTGGAGTGATTGATTTTGGCTTAGCCAAAACTTGTCCACGCTCGATTTCTTCACGAGCAACACCACGAAGAAGGGCACCAATGTTGTCACCAGCTTCAGCGTAATCAAGAAGCTTACGGAACATTTCTACACCTGTTACAGTAGTAGATTTTGGCTCTTCAGTGAAACCTACGATTTCAACTACGTCACCAACTTTAACTACACCACGCTCAACACGTCCTGTAGCAACTGTTCCACGACCAGTGATTGAGAATACGTCCTCAACTGGCATCATGAAAGGCTTGTCAGTGTCACGAGTTGGAGTTGGGATGAATTCGTCAACAGCAGCCATAAGTTCAAGAACTTTTTCTTCCCATGCTGCTTCACCTTCTAATGCTTTAAGAGCAGAACCTTTGATAACTGGAGTGTCATCGCCAGGGAAATCGTATTCTGATAATAGGTCACGAATTTCCATTTCTACTAATTCAAGTAGTTCTTCGTCATCAACCATATCACACTTGTTCATGAATACAACAAGGTAAGGTACGCCTACCTGACGAGAAAGAAGGATGTGCTCACGAGTTTGTGGCATTGGACCATCAGTAGCAGATACTACTAAGATACCGCCGTCCATTTGTGCAGCACCAGTGATCATGTTTTTAACATAGTCAGCGTGTCCTGGGCAGTCTACGTGTGCGTAGTGACGAGCGTCAGTTTCGTATTCAACGTGCGCAGTAGAGATTGTGATACCACGCTCTTTTTCTTCTGGAGCACCATCGATTTGATCGTATGCACGAGCTTCTGCTTTACCTGATTTCGCAAGTACAGAAGTGATTGCAGCAGTTAAAGTAGTTTTACCATGGTCAACGTGTCCGATTGTACCAATGTTAACGTGTGGCTTTGAACGGTCGAATTTAGCTTTTGCCATTTTGGAAAATCCTCCTTTGGATTATAAAAATTTAAGTATATTAGGTAGAAACTGTGAATATATGTATCCATATTTCACAGTTTCTATTCTTACATAAGTAGTTATACTTTAAACAAAGGTGAAAATCAATTATTCACCTTTATTTTTTTTGATAATTTCTTCAGAAACTGATTTTGGAACTTCTTCGTAGTGATCGAAGTGCATAGAGAATACTCCACGTCCTTGTGTACTTGAACGAAGTGCAGTTGCATAACCAAACATTTCTGAAAGTGGAACCATTGCACGAACTACTTGAGCATTACCACGAGCTTCCATACCTTCAACGCGGCCACGACGTGCAGTGATTTGACCCATGATATCACCTAAATATTCTTCAGGGATAACAACTTCAACCCTCATCATAGGTTCAAGGATTACTGGGCTACACTTAGACGCAGCATTCTTAAGTGCCATAGAAGCGGCAATCTTAAACGCCATTTCAGATGAGTCAACATCATGGTAAGAACCGTCAAATAGACGAGCTTTGATGTCTACTAACGGGAATCCAGCAAGAACTCCACGATCTAGAGCATCTTCAAGACCAGCTTGAACAGCAGGGATGTATTCACGAGGAACCACACCACCGACGATACCGTTTTCGAACTCGAATCCTTTACCTTCTTCGTTAGGTGAGAATTCAATCCAAACGTGACCGTATTGTCCACGACCACCAGATTGTCTAGCGAATTTACCTTCAACTTGTGCAGAAGCACGGAAAGTTTCGCGGTAAGCAACCTGTGGAGCACCTACATTAGCTTCAACTTTGAATTCACGACGCATACGGTCAACGATGATATCTAGGTGAAGTTCACCCATACCAGCGATGATAACTTGTCCAGTTTCCTGGTCAGTGTGCGCACGGAATGTTGGATCTTCTTCTTGTAGCTTTTGTAGTGCAGTAGTCATCTTGTCTTGGTCAGCTTTTGACTTAGGTTCAACAGAAAGTTGAATTACTGGCTCTGGGAATTGCATAGACTCAAGGATAACAGGGTTTTTGTCATCACATAGAGTATCACCAGTAGTTGTATCTTTCAAACCTACTGCAGCAGCGATGTCACCAGCATAAACCTTAGAGATTTCTTGACGGCTATTCGCGTGCATTTGTAGGATACGTCCGATACGCTCACGCTTGCCTTTAGTTGAGTTCTGAACGTATGATCCAGATTCTAAAGTACCAGAGTAAACGCGGAAGAACGTTAATTTACCAACATAAGGGTCAGTCATAACTTTAAATGCAAGAGCTGAGAATGGCTCTTCATCGCTAGAATGACGTTCAATTACATCTTCTTCATCATCAACTGCATGACCTTTGATTGCAGGTACATCTAGTGGAGATGGAAGGTAATCAATAACAGCATCTAACATTAACTGAACACCTTTGTTTTTGAAAGCTGATCCACAGATTACTGGATAGAATTCAACGTTAACAGTACCTTTACGAATTGCAGCTTTAATCTCTTCTTTAGAGATTTCTTCTCCGCCAAGGTATTTTTCCATTAACTCTTCATCTAATTCAGCTACTGCTTCAACTAGCTTTTCACGATATTCTTCAGCTTGCGCCATGAATTCTTCAGGGATTTCACGAACTTCAATATCAGTTCCTAAATCGTTACCGTAGAATACTGCATTCATTTCCACAAGGTCAATGATAGCTTCGAATTGATCTTCAGCACCGATTGGTAACTGAATTGGGTGTGCATTCGCTTGTAAACGGTCATGAATTGTACCTACTGAGTATAAGAAATCAGCACCAATTTTGTCCATTTTGTTTACGAATACTACACGTGGTACACCGTAAGTTGTTGCTTGGCGCCAAACTGTTTCAGTTTGAGGCTCAACACCAGACTGTGCATCTAGTACAGCTACCGCACCATCAAGTACACGTAGGGAACGTTCAACTTCAACCGTGAAGTCTACGTGTCCTGGTGTATCGATGATGTTTACGCGGTGGCCTTTCCATTGTGCAGTTGTTGCTGCGGAAGTGATTGTGATTCCGCGTTCTTGCTCCTGCTCCATCCAGTCCATCTGAGAAGCGCCTTCATGTGTTTCACCGATTTTATGAATCTTACCAGTGTAATAAAGAACACGCTCAGTGGTAGTCGTTTTACCGGCATCGATGTGAGCCATGATACCGATATTACGTGTGTTTGCTAAGGAGAACTCTCTTGCCATTGGGTCTTTCTCCTTCCTAGTTTGGAATGAAATTTTTTATATTGAAGGTTAGATTACCAACGATAGTGAGCAAATGCTTTATTTGCTTCAGCCATTTTGTGTGTATCTTCACGCTTCTTAACAGATGCACCAGTGTTGTTAGCTGCATCCATGATTTCATTAGCTAAACGCTCTTCCATCGTTTTTTCTCCACGAAGACGAGCGTAGTTTACTAACCAACGAAGACCAAGTGTTGTACGGCGATCAGGACGCACCTCAACTGGTACTTGGTAGTTTGCACCACCTACACGGCGAGCTCTAACTTCTAATACAGGCATGATGTTTTTCATAGCTGCTTCAAAAGTTTCCATTGGCTCTTTGCCAGTACGTTCGCGAATAGTATCGAACGCAGAGTAAAGAATTTCTTGAGATTTACCTCTTTTACCGTCAACCATCATTTTGTTGATTAAACGAGTAACTAATTTTGAATTGTAAAGTGGATCTGGTAACACGTCTCTTTTTGCTACAGGACCTTTACGTGGCATATTTTTTCCTCCTTTCAAAGAAGCTTTTATTAATGTAATTATTATTTCTTAGCAGCTTTTGGTCTCTTAGTACCATATTTAGAGCGACCTTGCATACGGTTGTTTACACCAGCAGTATCAAGTGCCCCACGTACGATGTGATAACGTACCCCTGGTAAGTCTTTTACACGTCCTCCGCGGATAAGAACAACACTGTGCTCTTGAAGGTTGTGGCCGATACCAGGAATGTATGCAGTCACCTCGATACCATTTGTCAAACGTACACGCGCATATTTACGTAACGCTGAGTTTGGTTTCTTTGGAGTCATTGTACCAACACGAGTACATACTCCGCGTTTTTGTGGTGAAGATACATTTGTTTGTGATTTCTTGAAGCTGTTATAACCTTTGTTTAACGCAGGTGATTTTGACTTTTCCTCTTTAGATTGACGAGGCTTGCGCACTAATTGGTTAATAGTAGGCATTTCATTTTCCTCCCTTCATTATTTGTAAGCCCACACATCCAGGTGGTTCATTTTTTTGCAAAAACAAAGTTTTTGCAGACTACTCTATCTACAAAAACAGTTTTTAACGGATAATTGCAACAGCTGCCGCACCAACTTCAATTCCACATGATCTTCCGAGTTTTTTCATCGAATCTACATGTAGAACCGGAACTTCCATGCCAAGAGCTACTTCAACGACTTTTGCTGTAACCTTTGTTTCAGCATCGCTTGCAACGATTAACTCTTGTACATTACCTTCCTTAAGTGCTTTAACTGCTTGTTTCGTTCCTATTACAAACTTATGTGCCTGTAATACTTTTTCATAAGACATAGAGTATATCCTCCAAAGTATCAGGTGAATAGGAGCACCTTTGATATAGTATCATCTTACCAAATAGATGTCAACAAATGTTTCGATATTTTATTCAAGACAGCAATTGGTAAATTTTATTCTTATGCTCTGTTAAATTGTCTGTTGATTTCCGCTCCAATCAATAGGAGATATATAATAAAAATCTTCTTTAACACAGCATATTCTTAAAATAGGGTACCTGCAGTATGCAGGTACCACTATGTTAATTAATCAATTGCAACGGTCTCTTCAGAAGTGGTATCACGAAGGACTGGCTCCGCTTTACGGTAGCGTTGCATACCTGTACCAGCAGGAACAAGCTTACCGATGATAACATTTTCCTTCAAGCCGAGTAATTCATCGCGCTTGCCTTTGATCGCTGCATCTGTAAGAACTCTTGTTGTTTCTTGGAAGGATGCTGCAGACAAGAATGAATCAGTTTCAAGAGATGCTTTTGTAATACCAAGCAATACTGGACGTCCTGTTGCCGGCATCTTGCCTTCAAGTAACGCCTTTTCATTTGCATCAGTAAATTGGTGAATATCAAGAAGTGTACCTGGAAGTACATCTGTTTCACCTGCATCACTTACACGGATTTTACGTAGCATCTGACGAACCATAACTTCAACGTGCTTATCGCCAATTTCTACCCCTTGCATACGGTATACTTTTTGTACTTCTCGCAATAGGTATTCTTGAACAGACGTCACGTCTTTCACTTTGATTAACTCTTTTGGATCAATAGAACCTTCAGTTAGTTCTTGACCACGAGCAACCTGGTCGTTGATCGCTACTTTTAAGCGTGCTGTATATGGAGCATTGTAAGTACGTGATTCAACTTCGCCTTGAACGACGATTTCATGTTGACGGTCACGTCCTTCATTAATTCCAACAACCACACCATCGATTTCAGAGATAACAGCTTGACCTTTAGGGTTACGCGCTTCGAAGATCTCTTGAATACGCGGTAAACCTTGGGTAATATCGTCTCCAGCAACACCACCGGTATGGAAAGTACGCATGGTTAACTGTGTTCCTGGTTCACCGATAGATTGGGCTGCAATAATACCTACTGCTTCACCCACTTCAACCTCTTGACCAGTCGCTAAGTTACGGCCATAACACTTCTTACATACACCATGGCGTGTATTACAAGTAAATGCTGAACGAATTTTTACTGTATCAATTCCTGCTCCGACGATGATTTCCGCTAGGTCTTCAGTAATCAAGCCATTTTCAGGAACAAGTACTTCTTTTGTTTCTGGGTGTTTAATAGCATTACGTGCATAACGTCCAATTAAACGTTCATCCAGACCTTCGATGATTTCTGTACCATCCTTTAATGCGCTGATTGTAAAGCCACGGTCAGTTCCACAATCATCTTCACGAACAATAACATCTTGAGCAACGTCAACAAGACGACGTGTTAAGTAACCAGAGTCAGCTGTTTTAAGTGCTGTATCGGCAAGACCTTTACGCGCACCGTGTGTAGAGATAAAGTACTCTAATACTGTTAAGCCTTCACGGAAACTTGATTTGATTGGTAACTCAATGATACGACCAGCCGGGTTGGCCATCAGACCACGCATACCAGCAAGCTGTGTAAAGTTAGATGCGTTACCACGGGCACCAGAGTCACTCATCATGAAGATTGGGTTTGTCTTATTTAAGGATTTCATCAGTTTTCCTTGAATAACATCCTTTGCTTGAGACCAAATCGCAATAACACGATCATAACGCTCATCTTCAGTGATAAGACCGCGTCTGAATTGCTTCGTCACGTTATCTACTTTACCTTGAGCTTCTTGTAGGATTTGCTGTTTCTCACCAAGTACGACGATATCAGCAACACCAACAGTAATACCCGCTTTTGTTGAATGTTTAAATCCAAGGTCTTTCATGCGGTCAAGCATTTTGGACGTTTCAGTGATTTTGAATCGCTTAAATACTTCAGCAATAATATTACCAAGGATTTTCTTTTTAAATGGATCTACCAATGGCATCTCTTTAATCTTAGCTTGAACGTCCTCACCTTTTTCCACGAAATATTTCGCAGGTGTTTCCACTTCAAGATTATGTCGAGTAGGCTCATTGATATATGGGAATGACTTTGGAAGAATCTCGTTAAAAATAAGCTTACCAACTGTAGTGATTAATAGCTTATTATTTTGTTCTTCAGTGAATGTCTCATTTCCTAACGATCCAGCATGTACAGCTACACGTGTATGGAAATGTACGAAACCGTTTTGATACGCAAGAATAGCTTCATTTGTATCTTTGAAAATCATACCCTCGCCGACTGCGCCTTCACGCTCTAGTGTTAAGTAATAATTACCTAATACCATATCCTGTGAAGGAGTAACAACCGGTTTACCATCCTTAGGGTTTAGGATGTTTTGTGCAGCAAGCATTAGAAGTCTTGCTTCTGCTTGCGCTTCAGATGATAGTGGTACGTGAACAGCCATTTGGTCACCATCGAAGTCCGCATTGTACGCTGTACATACAAGAGGGTGTAGACGAATTGCTCTTCCTTCAACAAGTGTTGGTTCAAATGCCTGGATCCCTAATCTATGCAAAGTAGGGGCACGGTTTAAGAGAACTGGATGCTCTCTAATGACATCTTCAAGGACATCCCACACATCGGGCGATACTCGTTCAATTTTACGCTTAGCTGATTTAATATTATGCGCTAAGCCTTTTTCAACAAGCTCCTTCATAACAAATGGTTTGAAAAGTTCAAGAGCCATTTCTTTAGGAAGACCGCATTGGTACATTTTTAAGTTTGGACCTACTACGATAACCGAACGACCAGAATAGTCAACACGTTTACCAAGTAAGTTTTGACGGAAACGTCCTTGTTTACCCTTTAACATATGTGAAAGAGATTTTAATGGACGGTTACCAGGACCTGTAACAGGACGGCCACGACGACCGTTATCAATCAATGCATCTACTGCTTCTTGGAGCATACGCTTTTCGTTTTGAACGATAATGCTAGGTGCACCAAGGTCTAATAAACGCTTTAATCGGTTGTTACGGTTAATTACTCGACGATACAAATCGTTTAAGTCAGAAGTAGCAAATCTACCACCATCCAATTGAACCATTGGACGAAGTTCAGGAGGAATAACAGGCAGTACGTCAAGAATCATCCAATCAGGCTCATTACCAGAACCACGGAATGCTTCTAAAACTTCAAGGCGTTTAATTGCACGTGTACGGCGTTGACCTTGTGCTGTTTTAAGTTCTTCCTTTAAAATGTCTACTTCTTTATTTAAGTCGATATCCGAAAGAAGCTTTTTAATCGCCTCTGCACCCATGGAAGCTTGGAATTTGTTTCCGTACTTTTCACGATAGGCACGATATTCTTTCTCTGATAAAAGTTGCTTTTTATCAAGAGCTGTATCTCCTGATTCAGTTACAACATAAGAAGCAAAATAAATAACTTCCTCTAATGCACGAGGGGACATATCAAGAACAAGTCCCATTCGGCTTGGGATTCCTTTGAAATACCAAATATGTGATACTGGTGCTGCAAGTTCGATGTGACCCATACGCTCACGGCGAACCTTTGCACGAGTTACTTCAACTCCACAACGGTCACAAACGACACCTTTGTAACGGACACGCTTATATTTACCACAGTGACATTCCCAATCCTTTGTTGGACCGAAAATGCGCTCACAGAATAAACCGTCCTTTTCTGGCTTCAACGTACGATAGTTAATGGTTTCTGGCTTTTTGACTTCTCCGAATGACCATGAACGGATTTTATCCGGTGAAGCAAGACCAATTTTCATATACTCAAAATTATTAACGTCAAGCAAGGGGCCTACCTCCCTTTCGATCTTCAGGTTCTACCCTTAGTGCGTTTTTAAAAAAATACAGCGCACACACATATTTGTTGTGCGCTGTAGCTTAGATATTGATTTGATTACTCTTTCGAACCTACTTTTTCAGATTCAAGGCTTGGAGCATCTTGGATAATGTTCAACGTATCGACTTGTTGTAAGTCATCCTCGTCTTCCATATCGCGCATTTCTATTTCTTCTTCATCACCAGATAGGATTTTAACATCCATACCTAAGCTTTGAAGTTCTTTGATTAATACTTTGAATGATTCTGGAACCCCTGGTTCCGGAACATTTTCACCTTTGACAATGGCTTCATACGTTTTCACACGACCAACCACGTCATCAGACTTAACTGTAAGAATTTCTTGAAGAGTATATGCAGCACCGTAAGCTTCAAGTGCCCAAACCTCCATCTCACCGAAACGCTGTCCACCAAATTGTGCTTTACCACCAAGTGGCTGCTGCGTAACAAGAGAGTATGGTCCAGTTGAACGAGCATGAAGTTTATCGTCAACCATGTGCGCAAGTTTGATCATATACATGACACCAACGGATACACGGTTATCGAATGGTTCTCCGGAGCGGCCATCATATAAGACAGTTTTCGCATCTCGAGCCATACCTGCTTCTTCAATTGTTCCCCAAACATCTTCCTCACGCGCTCCATCAAATACCGGTGTAGCAACGTGAATATTAAGTGCTCTTGCAGCCATACCAAGGTGAAGCTCCAGCACCTGTCCGATGTTCATACGTGAAGGTACCCCTAATGGGTTTAACATGATATCAACTGGTGTACCATCTGGTAAATAAGGCATATCTTCTTCTGGTAAAATTCTTGAGATTACCCCTTTGTTACCATGTCGACCCGCCATTTTATCTCCTTCATGAATCTTACGCTTCTGAACGATATAAACGCGGACAAGCTGGTTAACACCTGGTGGCAGTTCATCGCCATCTTCACGATTGAAGACTTTAACATCATGAACAATACCGCCGCCGCCATGTGGCACACGTAATGATGTATCACGTACTTCACGAGCTTTTTCTCCAAAGATTGCATGTAATAGACGTTCTTCAGCCGTTAATTCCGTTACACCTTTAGGTGTTACTTTACCAACTAGAAGGTCACCATCTTTTACTTCCGCACCTGTACGAATAATACCGCGTTCATCCAAGTTACGAAGTGCATCTTCACCAACGTTTGGAATATCACGAGTTATTTCTTCAGGCCCTAGCTTTGTATCACGAGATTCTGACTCGTATTCTTCAATATGAATGGATGTATATACATCATCTTTTACAAGACGTTCACTCATAATGATCGCATCTTCATAGTTGTAACCATCCCAAGTCATGAAGGCAACTAGAACGTTACGTCCAAGCGCTAACTCACCAAGTTCCATAGAAGGACCATCAGCAAGAATTTCGCCTTTTTTCACTCGGTCGCCAACAGCCACAATCGGACGTTGGTTGTAACAAGTTCCTTGGTTAGAACGAATGAATTTTAACAATCGATATTTTTTAAGATCGCCTTTTACTTCTTGGCCATCTACTTCTTTCATTTCACGAACCCAAACTTCACGGGCTTCTACGTGCTCCACGATACCGTCAGTCTTACAAATAACGGCTGCACCGGAGTCTTTTCCGGATACATATTCCATACCTGTACCCACTCTTGGAGCCTCTGGCTGCATAAGAGGTACTGCTTGACGTTGCATGTTCGCACCCATCAAAGCACGGTTGGAGTCATCGTTTTCAAGGAATGGAATACAAGCTGTTGCCGCAGAAACAACCTGTTTAGGTGATACATCCATGTAGTCGATACGGTCACGGTTTACCACTGTGTTCTCACCGCGGAAACGTGCAACAATATCTGCATCAATGAACGAACCGTCATCACCAAGACGGGAATTCGCCTGTGCTACTACATAGTTATCTTCTTCATCCGCTGTTAAGTAATCGATACGGCTTGTTACCTTGCCTGTGTCAGGATCTACACGACGGTAAGGTGTTTCAATAAAGCCGAAACGGTTTACTTTTGCATAGGATGAAAGTGAGTTAATCAATCCGATGTTCGGACCTTCCGGTGTCTCAATCGGACACATACGGCCATAGTGAGAGTAGTGAACGTCACGTACTTCAAAGCCTGCACGCTCACGTGTTAAACCACCAGGTCCTAGTGCTGATAGACGACGCTTATGTGTTAACTCAGCAAGTGGATTCGTTTGATCCATGAACTGAGATAACTGAGAGCTTCCGAAGAACTCTTTAATTGATGCGATAACAGGACGAATATTAATTAACTGTTGTGGTGTGATTGTTGCCGTATCTTGAATGGACATTCTTTCGCGAACAACACGTTCCATACGGGATAAACCAATACGGAATTGGTTTTGCAGCAATTCACCAACAGAACGAAGACGTCTGTTACCTAAGTGATCGATATCATCAGTATCGCCTACTCCATGTAATAAGTTGAAGAAATAGCTGATTGATGCAATGATATCTGCAGGAGTGATATTTTTAATTGGTTCTGCCACATAGGCATTACCCAATACATTAATTACTTTTTCGTTCTCATCACCAGGTGCATAAATCTTGATGCCCTGTAGGATGATTTCATCTTCAACCACACCGCCAGCAGGATTAAAGCCTTTGAAATTAACGTTCTTTTCAAGAGCAGGAATAATTCTATCAAGGTTTCTTCTATCTAGAACTGTTCCTTTTTCTGCGATAATTTCACCTGTTTCAGGATCAGCAAGTGATTCTGCTAAACGTTGGTTAAATAGACGATTTTTAATATGAAGCTTCTTGTTAATTTTATAGCGTCCTACATTTGCAAGGTCGTAGCGCTTTGGATCAAAGAAGCGTGAAACTAATAGACTCTTCGCATTTTCTACAGTAGGCGGTTCACCTGGACGTAGACGCTCATAGATTTCAAGGAGCGCTTTATCTACACCTTCCGTGTTATCCTTCTCTAGCGTATTACGAATGTACTCGTTGTCACCGATCAATTCAATGATTTCTTGATCAGATCCGAAGCCTAATGCACGCAAAAGAACCGTAACGGGCAGTTTCCGAGTACGATCTATTCTCACATATACGACATCTTTGGCATCTGTTTCATACTCAAGCCAAGCGCCGCGGTTCGGAATTACAGTCGCTGTAAAACCCTTTTTACCATTTTTATCAAGTTTTCCACTAAAGTAAACGCTCGGTGAACGCACTAATTGGGAAACAATAACGCGTTCAGCTCCATTGATGACGAACGTACCCGTTTCAGTCATAAGTGGGAAATCACCCATGAATACATCTTGATCTTTTACTTCGCCTGTTTCTTTGTTTACAAGACGTACTTTTACACGTAATGGAGCAGAATATGTAACGTCCCGTTCTTTTGATTCTTCTACAGAATACTTTGGATCGCCAAGGCTGTAATCAATAAATTCCAGTGATAGGTTACCAGTAAAGTCTTCAATTGGTGAAATATCTTGGAAGATTTCACGCAATCCCTCATCCAGAAACCATTGATATGAAGAGGTTTGGATTTCAATAAGATTTGGTAATTCTAAAACTTCACTGATTCGTGCGTAACTTCTTCGTTGGCGGTGTCGTCCATACTGAACTAGTTGACCTGTCAACTGATTCACCCCTCAAATCAAGCGTTTTTTATTAAATCTATTAACGTCTAGCGGAAGGTAAAATATACCTTCACATTAGACAAAAAGAAAAAGGGTTTTTTACTCAAAAACCACATTTTCACATTTTGACTATTATTTTGTCATCATTTCCTTCTTATCCGCTTTTTATACTTAAAACATAAGTATTTTTTAAGGAATAATTCGGAAATTATTATGATGGCATTTTATAATGCTAACACAACGAAAATACCAAGTCAACTACTTTATTGCTTTTATAATAAAATAGCCTTTGGTTTTGTCAATAGTCTCTACGTCGGAAAATAGTGTCTTTAATTTTTCAATGGCAGATGGTGCACCTTGCTTCTTTTGAATAACTACCCACAGCTCTCCATTTGAAACAAGATGATTGTAGCTTTGTTCAAAGATTTCATGCACAGTCTTTTTACCTGCTCGAATTGGCGGGTTGGTTAGTATGGCAGCAAATTGCGATTCTTTCACACTTAACAATCTGTCACTTTCATACACTTCAACATTTTCAATCTTATTTAAGATTGCATTTTCTTTCGCCAGTTGAATCGCCCGTTCGTTCACATCAACCATATGAACAACCCGGTCAGGATACTGTTTCGCGATAGACAAGCCGATTGGACCGTAGCCACAGCCAACATCCAGAACATTTCCTTCTGTCTGTGGTATTTCAAAAGACTCAATTAATAAACGTGAGCCAAAATCTACTTCTCTTTTTGAAAAGACACCGTTATCCGTCTTGAAGCGGAAGAGATTGTTTTTCAATGTGAAATCCCAGAATTTCGGATCACTTTCAACCTTTTGGGTACGAGAATAGTAGTGTTCAGACATAAAGCTCACCTCCTGAGGAGTATATATTGAAGAAAAACGAGGAATTCCATTTTTTCGAGAGCTCCGTTTTTAATTAGCCAAAAAAAGCCCGCTTATACAGCGAGCTTTTTTATATGGTTATTACTTAACTTCAACGTTAGCTCCAACTTCATCAAGCTTAGCTTTGATTGCTTCAGCTTCTTCTTTAGAAACGCCTTCTTTAAGTGGCTTTGGAGTGTTGTCAACAAGATCTTTTGCTTCTTTAAGACCAAGACCAGTGATTTCACGAACAACTTTGATAACCTTGATTTTTTGGTCTCCAGCGCCAGCTAGGATAACGTCGAATTCTGTTTTTTCTTCAACAGCAGCAGCACCAGCTCCGCCTACCATTGCTACAGGAGCAGCAGCAGTTACGCCGAATTCTTCTTCGATTGCTTTTACAAGATCGTTAAGTTCTAAAACAGTCATAGATTTAACTGCTTCAATGATTTGTTCTTTAGTCATGATTAAGTTTCCTCCTTAAATTTGGTTACAATTTATTTTGTTAGGCTGTTAGCTTTAACTTACGCGCCTTGTTCTTCTTTTTGATCTGCAACTGCTTTTGTTGCAAGAGCAAGATTGCGAATTGGTGCTTGTAGTACGCTGAGTAACATAGAAAGCAACCCTTCGCGTGATGGTAGGTCAGCAAGAGCTTTAATTTCTTCAGCTGATGCGACGTTCCCTTCGATAACACCTGCTTTTAACTCAAGTGCTTCATGCTTTTTAGCAAAGTCATTCAAGATTTTTGCTGGTGCTACAACATCTTCAGTACTGAACGCGATTGCGTTAGGACCTGTTAATGCTTCATTTAAGCCAGAAAGCTCAGCAGCATCAGCAGCACGGCGTACCATTGAATTCTTGTAAACTTTGAATTCAACACCAGCTTCGCGAAGTTGTTTACGTAGTTCAGTTACTTCAGCAACTGTAAGACCACGGTAATCAACAACTACAGTTGATACACTCGCTTTGAACTTATCAGTAATTTCGTCAACTAATTGCTTTTTTACTTCGATTGCACTGCTCATCTTTACACCTCCTGTAGATTGTCTACATTTATACCAGGCAAGTAAAAGCCTCCATATCAAGCAAACGACATGGAGGCAGCATACAACAGCCGAATCAATTCAGCCAATTCTATCGCATTACCTCGGCAGGTTATTAAGCTATAAGCCCCTGCTGTCTACAGTACAAATGTTTATTATATCAAACAACAAAATACATTATATAAAATGCATTCCGGAATGTCAATTGGTAAAAATTACTTAACTGTAACTGAAGAAGGATCTACCTTCACGCCAGGTCCCATAGTTGAAGCAACAGTAACGTTCTTCATGTAAGTACCTTTTGCAGCTGCAGGCTTAACTTTTAGCATTGTTTCAAACACTGTTTGGAAGTTTTCAACAAGCTTTTCGTTTTCGAAAGATGCTTTACCGATTGGAACATGAATGTTACCAGACTTGTCAACACGGTATTCAACTTTACCTGCTTTGATTTCGTTGATCGCTCTTGTTACATCAAATGTAACTGTACCTGTTTTAGGGTTTGGCATTAAGCCTTTAGGTCCTAATACACGTCCAAGTTTACCAACTTCACCCATCATGTCAGGAGTTGCTACGATTACATCAAATTCAAACCAACCTTGTTGGATTTTGTTGATGTATTCAGAATCACCTACATAATCAGCGCCAGCTGCTTCTGCTTCTTTCACTTTCTCACCCTTCGCGAATACTAATACGCGTTGAGTTTTACCAGTTCCGTTTGGAAGCACAACTGCACCACGGATTTGTTGGTCAGCTTTCTTAGGGTCAACACCTAAGCGGAAAGCCACTTCAAGAGTAGCGTCAAACTTAGTGAAGTTAGTTTTCTTTGCTAGGTCAATTGCTTCTGCAATTGGGTATGCTGTTAAACGATCTACAAGCTTTGCAGCTTCTAAATACTTTTTACCTTTTTTAGCCATTTTTATTTCCTCCTAGATTGTGGTTTTAGCGGAATAACCTCCCACGAATAAAGGTTGCGCATCAACGCAACCCCACTCATTACAAACAGTTACACGGATTAGTCTTCGATAACGATACCCATGCTGCGTGCAGTACCTTCAACCATGCGCATTGCTGCTTCAACGCTAGCTGCGTTAAGGTCAGGCATTTTTTGTTCCGCAATCTCGCGTACTTTATCACGCTTTACTGTTGCTACTTTATTACGGTTAGGCTGGCCTGAACCAGACTGGATTCCAGCTGCTACTTTCAAAAGAACGGCAGCAGGAGGAGTTTTCGTAATAAATGTAAATGAACGGTCTTCAAATACCGTGATTTCAACAGGGATAATCAAACCAGCTTGATCTGCTGTACGGGCGTTAAATTCTTTACAGAATCCCATAATGTTAACACCTGCTTGACCTAATGCAGGACCAACCGGTGGCGCTGGGTTTGCTTTACCAGCAGGGATTTGTAATTTAACCATCTTAATTACTTTTTTAGCCACGAGACACACCTCCTTAAAGTCCGTGATGTGGTTAATGGGGTTTTTTACCCCTCCCACTCAACAATAGTCTTTATATTATAATCATAAAGAACTTTACAAAAGTCTTGTCTCCATTGGAGACATACTGACCTATGAAATATTACCACTTTTTAAAAATGATTTCAAGTTTTTTTACAATATCAGATTATTTTTCTTTAAAAAACACCATTCACAGATATTTATTATAGTTTTTCAATCTGTGTAAAATCAAGCTCCACTGGGGTATCACGGCCAAACATATTAACAAGAACTTTAAGTTTTGCTTTATCTTTGTCCATTTCTTCAACAGAACCAGTGAAGTTTGCAAATGGGCCTTCTTTAACGCGGACTGTTTCACCAATTTCATAGTCAACATCGACGCGTTTTTCTTCTACACCCATACGTTTCAATAATACAGTTACTTCTTCTGGTAATAACGGAGTTGGTTTTGATCCTGATCCAGCCGACCCGACGAATCCAGTTACTCCAGGTGTATTACGAACAACATACCAGGAATCGTCTGTCATAACAATCTCAACTAATACGTAACCTGGGAACACTTTACGCTTTACTACTTTTTTCTTACCGTTTTTAATTTCTGTTTCTTCTTCTTCTGGAACGACTACGCGGAAGATTTTATCTGCCATACCCATTGATTCAACACGTTTTTCAAGGTTGGCTTTTACTTTGTTTTCATAACCAGAGTAAGTATGAACTACATACCAATTCTTTTCCATTTAAGAGGACTAGATGTCCGTCCCTCCCTATTTCTTTAAAATACAAACTATTTTTTAAGCAAATAAAAAACCCGTCAAAACGGGCTTTTAGCTAAAATTTCCTTTGATGTTTACCATTATACCATGAAAGTTGGTTTATTATTCAAGAATTAAACGAATCAATTTTGAAATTCCTAAATCAAGAACAGCAAAGAATGCTGCGAAAAAAACAACAGTCGATAAAACAGTAGCAGTAGAACGAACTAGCTCACTGCGCTTTGGCCAGCTTACTTTTCTCATTTCACGAGCAATATCACTGAAAAACTTCGTTATGCGATTCATATCTGTAACCCCCAAAATCTAAAAAATAACTGCAAAAATCTATCTGAATTATTTTGTTTCCCGGTGGATTGTATGGGTGGCGCAGGTTTTACAGAACTTTTTCAACTCTAATCTTTCTGTTTGTTCCTGCTTGCTGACGGTCGAATAATTCCTTGAGCCACAATCAGCACATGCAAGAATTACTTTTTTACTCATATTCGACACCTTCAAACAATTTTCTTTTATATCCTCAAAAATGTAACATGACCCCTACTTAAAGTCAATATCATTGGGAGCGGATTCACCAGAATGCCATTTCCTCTTTTTGTTAATTTATAATGAGAATTCGCGAATTTCTAAATACCGTTCCAGCTTTCTTTTTACACGCTGCAGGGCGTTATCAATCGATTTCACGTGACGGTTTAGCTCCTCAGAGATCTCTTGATAGGACTGACCATCCAAATAAAGAGCCAGTACTTTTCTTTCTAAATCGCTTAATAATTCAGTCATTTTAATTTCTATGTGATCAAATTCTTCTTGATTAATGATCAATTCTTCCGGATCCAGTACCTTTGCACCAGATAAGACATCCATCAATGTACGATCGGACTCTTCATCATATATAGGCTTGTCCAAAGATACATAAGAGTTTAACGGAATGTGTTTTTGCCGGGTTGCGGTCTTAATAGCTGTAATAATCTGACGTGTGATACACAGCTCAGCAAATGCCTTAAAGGAAGTAAGCTTGTCCTCACGGAAATCACGAATAGCCTTATAAAGCCCAATCATTCCTTCTTGAACAATATCCTCTTTATCTGCTCCAATTAAAAAATAGGACCTTGCTTTTGCACGTACAAAATTACGATACTTATGGATTAAATAATCCAATGCCTCACTATCACCTTGGTGCACTAAATCGACTATTTCCTCATCTTCCATTACGAAAAAATGTTCGTTGACCTTTGTCCCGAAGTCCGTACTCAAGTAGATCCCCTCCACCGAACAAGCATAGATACTAATATTATACATTAGAAAATTTTTGAAGTCTATCGCTCATTTCTGTCCTCGGCGCCATTTTTCAAAAATTTCTGCAAGTTCCTCACTGATCGGTATTTTGGATACGGGTTTTTTCTCTTGAATTTTCTTTACGCTTTTTTCAATTCCCTTTTCTATGGTCGACATTTCAATGAGCAGCTCTCGAGCGGATTTCCTGAGGGCTCCTTGTCCAAAAATGGCCCATTGTTCCGTAAAATCAGATGTCGCTACATGAATCTGTGTCTTACGATTACTAAGGCTAATGGCCATTTTCTCAATCCGCTCATCGGCTGTTTCATTTTCTTTCGTAAAAATAACTTCTACCTGATGGTTCTTATATTTCTTTTCTGTTCCTTGCACAAAATGGGCATCAAATACAACAATGACACGAAAACCCGAGAACGCTTGATATTCAGCCATTCTTTCTATCAGCCGATCGCGTGCAGCTGGTAAATCCCTTTCCTTCAGCACCCTTAGCTCCGGCCAGGCTCCGATAATGTTATATCCGTCGACAAGCAGAATATCCATAAAACTACCTCTCGAGAGGATTGCGTTTACGGTATACCTCATACATGAGCAAAGATGCTGCAACTGAGGCATTTAGAGAGGTGACCTTTCCTACCATTGGCAAATTGATAAGGAAATCACATTTGTCCCGAATAAGTCGTCCCATTCCTTTTCCTTCACTGCCAATTACCAAGCCAAGTGGGAGTGTTCCATCCAACTGTCGATAATCTAACTCTCCCTTAGCATCCGTACCAGCAATCCATAATCCTCGTTCCTTTAATTCATCGATGGTACGTGCCATATTGGTAACACGTGCTACTGGTATATACTCAATCGCTCCTGTTGAGGCTTTTGCAACCGTGGCAGTCAGCCCAACTGCCCTTCGCTTGGGAATGATAATACCGTGTGCGCCTACTGCATCTGCCGTCCGCATGATGGATCCCAGATTATGCGGGTCCTCAATTTCATCCAACAGTAAAAAGAACGGTGTTTCATTTCTCTTTTCTGCCGCTTGGAATAAGTCATCAATTTCTGCATATTGATAGGCAGCCACGTATGCAAGGACTCCCTGATGGTTTTCATCCGAAATTTGATCAATCTTTTTCTTTGGCACAAACTGAACAAGCACGTTCGCTTCTTTAGCTAATTGGGTAATTTGCTGCATTTGACCACGCTGCGATCCTTCAGCAATTAATATTTTATTAATATCCCTCTCTGATTTAAGGGCTTCAATGACTGGATTTTTTCCTACGATATATTCCTGACTCATCCAACTGTACCTCCTTTCTGTTCTTCAACATAGGTAAAGGCTTTTTCAATAAGCTCTTCTAGACGCTCTGTCCGGCCCTGTAAAAACAAGTACCCCATCAATGCTTCAAAGGCAGTGCTGTAACGATAGGTTTGAACATCCGTATTTTTGGGGACTGTCCCTGATTTCGCATTTCTTCCTCGCATAACTACGGCCGTTTCTTCTTCGGTTAGCAGATGTGCATCCATCATTTGAAAAAGAATGTGACATTGGGCTTTCGCCGAGACATACTGGGTTCCGGCACGGTGTAAATGATGCGGTCTTACTTTCCCGCTAAAGAGCAGGTGACGTCTGACATACGTTTCAAAGACCGCATCTCCCATATAAGCAAGTGCAAGGCTATTCAATTGTTTAGCATCAACTGTTTCTTCGTACTCAAGCATGCATTAGCCTCTTTTCCATCTTGTACCCTGCGGTGTATCTTCTAGAATGATATTCATTTCTTTCAATTGATCTCTAATTTGGTCAGACAGTTGGAAATTGCGGTCCTTCCTTGCCTGATTTCTTTTTTCAATTAATGCATCGATTTCTTCGTCCAACAATTCTTCACTTCCCAATGTTAGCCCTAATACCTGGAATAACTCTTGGAATTGCGCTGTGAAAGCATCAATGACCGCCGTCGCTGTATTTTTCTCTAAAAGATAATAATTCGCTAATTTAGATAGATCGAATAAGACAGAGATTGCTTTTGCAGTATTAAAGTCATCATCCATCGCTTCAATAAACTGATCCTTTGCTGCCGCAATTTTATCCAGCCACTCTTGATTATTATCGGTTAAATCTGTGCTTGCCTCTCTTCTATGCTGTAAATTCTGATATGAAGTAGTTAACCGTTCAAAAGCTGCCTTGGTGCTTTCCAATAATTCCTCACTATAGTTAATCGGGTTACGGTAATGAACCGATAACATAAAGAATCGTAATACCTGAGGATTATGTTTTTTGATAATGTCATGCACTAATACAAAGTTCCCAAGTGATTTTGACATTTTTTCATTATCGATATTGATATACCCGTTATGCATCCAGTAACGCGAGAAAAGTTTTCCACTCAAAGCTTCCGATTGAGCAATTTCATTTTCATGATGCGGGAAGGTTAAGTCCTGTCCTCCTGCATGAATGTCAATCGTCTCACCAAGATACTTTTTAGCCATCGCCGAGCATTCAATATGCCAGCCCGGTCTTCCAAGTCCCCATGGGCTTTCCCAATAGATTTCCCCTTCCTTCGCTGCTTTCCAAAGAGCAAAGTCTAAGTCATCTTGTTTTTTATCTCCCACTTCAATCCTCGCGCCGACACGCAATTCATCGATTGATTGATGCGAAAGCTTGCCGTAATCATCAAAGTGTCTTGTGCGGAAATATACATCTCCTTCTGATTCATAGGCATAGCCTTTATCAATTAACTGGCTGATAAATTCAATTATGATATCCATATTTTCCATTACTCGAGGATGGACATCTGCTTTTGCACAACCTAATGCCGTCACATCTTCAAAGTAAGCATTAATAAATCGGTCCGCAATCGTCGGTACATCTTCCCCTAATTGATTGGCCGCACGGATCAATTTATCATCGACATCTGTAAAATTCGAAACGTAATGGACATCGTAGTCACGATATTCTAAGTAGCGTCTCACTGTATCGAAGACAATTGCCGGGCGCGCATTTCCTATATGAATATAATTATAAACCGTCGGACCGCATACATACATTTTTACTTTTCCTTCTTCTAGCGGTACGAATGTTTCTTTTTTCCGAGACAGTGTATTATAAATTTGAATGGCCATTTACTTCGATCCTTTCTTTTCTAATTCCGTCTAATTCCTGTTTTAATATAGCAAGTTCGTTTTCCATTTCTTTTAAGCGATCAGCAACTGGGTCTGGCAAATCACAATGATTTAAATCCTTATCCTTTTTGATTCTTTTCCCATCCTGAATGACCACTCTTCCAGGAACCCCAACCACTGTAGAGTTTGGCGGCACTTCCTTTAAGACAACAGAACCGGCACCAATCTTCGAGTTCTCACCGATTGTAATGGAACCGAGCACTTTTGCACCTGTTGCGATGAGGGCATTATCCTTAATCGTTGGATGACGTTTCCCTTTCTCCTTACCCGTTCCTCCAAGGGTAACACCTTGAAACACGGTTACATTATCACCAATTTCGCATGTTTCCCCAATCACAACTCCCATGCCATGGTCGATAAAAAATCTTCTGCCTATTTTTGCCCCAGGGTGAATTTCAATTCCCGTAAAGAACCGGCTTACTTGAGATATAACCCTGGCAACGAAAAATAACTTTTTCTTAAAAAATGCATGTGCAAGCCGATGAGCCCAAATGGCATGTAAACCTGAGTATGTTAAGATAACTTCTAAATAACTTCTTGCTGCAGGATCTTGTTCAAAAACAACTTCAATATCTTCTTTCATCATTTTGAACATTGCCATTACTCCCCCTTAGTTTAGCTCTATCTTTTAAGAAAATTAGAAAAGCGTAAGCGCCTTGGTCAGCCCCGACAGTTAAATGTTCTTCGGCAAGAAAAGTTGCTCTTTGACTTTTATTGCTGAAGGTTATTTGACCCGAGGGGCTAGGCGCTGGAGCTAGACAATTCTCGAATTGGTTCTTCACTCTCAAAGAATGTAAAAAAGCGCCCCTGTCGTTACGACAGAGACGCTTGTGCGTGGTTCCACTCTGATTAGGCAGTCACTTTACCTACACTTCCCCTGTATGAGAATTGCAGTAGAGCTATTTGTTGCCTCACTCTTACTTGTTAACGGATGATTCCGCCCGTATCTACTAGAGTTGACTCATTCGAAACGGGGCTCCGAGGGGCACTTCAAAAAATGAGGGGCCTAAACCACTTTCAGCCGGTGATGGTTCTCTCTTAAAAGCATCATTTTTTTACTTTTCCTCTTCTACGCTTTAAAAAATATTCAATTTATTTATACTTACTATATTACATTTTTTTCTCAATGTTAACCAATAATTTGATTAATTCTCATTTGGACTTTTTGTTTCCCTAAAAGCTCAATCGCTTGTGGAAGGTCTGGTCCATGAGTCTGTCCTGTTACAGCTGCACGAATTGGCATGAAAAGATTTTTTCCTTTTTGGCCTGTAGACTTTTGAACAGCTTTCATCGCTGCTTTTATTCCGTCTGCCTTGAAGCTGTCTAATTGATCTAACTCAGAGGAAAATGCTTGTAACACTTCAGGAACTTGTTCTCCTGTTAGAATTTCCTTTGCATCTTCTTCGTATACAGCCTCATCCTTAAAGAACATGTCAGACAGTTCCACAATCTCAGCACCAAAGCTCATTTTTTCTTGTAAAAGAGCAACTAGGCCTCTTACCCACTCATGCTGTTCATCCGTCATATTCTCACTGATTCGTCCAGCTTTGACTAAATGAGGTACGGACAGTTCAACCACCCTATCCAGCTCTACCTTTTTCATGTATTGGTTGTTCATCCAAGTAAGCTTTTGCTTATCGAATAAAGCAGGTGACTTGGAAAGTCTAGTTGCATCAAAAATTTCAATGAACTCTTCTTTAGAAAAAATTTCTTCTTCACCAGCAGGTGACCACCCAAGCAGGGTAATAAAGTTAAATAATGCTTCTGGAAGGTAACCCAATTCTTCATATTGCTCAATGAATTGAATAATCGACTCATCCCTTTTACTTAGCTTCTTACGGCTCTCATTCACAATTAATGTCATGTGCCCAAAAATTGGAGCTTCCCAGCCCAATGCTTCATACACCATTAACTGTTTTGGTGTGTTAGAGATATGGTCATCTCCACGAAGCACATGTGAAATTTTCATTAGGTAATCATCGACGGTTACTGCAAAGTTATAAGTTGGCGTTCCATCCTTTTTAATAATTACCCAGTCACCCATACCCTCTGATTCAAAGGAAACAGTCCCTTTTACCATATCATCAAAGGTATAGGTTTTTCCTTCAGGAACAGCAATACGAATGCTCGGCTGACGGCCTTCACTTTCTAAACGCTGACGGTCTTCTAGCGTCAGATGACGGCACTTGCCGGAATATTGAGGTGTTTCTCCTCTTTCGGTTTGCGCTTCACGCTCTGCTTCCAGCTCTTCTTCCGTACAATAACACTTATATGCCTGGCCGCTCTCTAATAATTGATTGTAATATGTTTCATAAATATCATTTCTTTCAGATTGGCGATACGGACCGTATTCTCCTCCGACATCGACACTCTCATCCCAATCCATGCCAAGCCATTTTAAATATTTAAGTTGGCTTTCTTCTCCGCCTTCAATATTCCGCTTCTTATCCGTATCTTCAATTCGAATAATAAATTTCCCTTGATTGCTACGTGCAAACAAGTAATTGAATAACGCGGTACGGGCATTTCCAATATGTAAATGTCCAGTTGGACTTGGAGCGTATCTTACACGAACTTCGTTTGACATTTTTACATGGCCTCCGTGCTTAAATAATATAGTTTCAATTGACTATTTTATCACTGTATAGTTTATAAGAAAAGAGCAAGCGCCTTGGTCAGCCCCGACAGGCAAATGTTCTTCGGCAAAAAAAGTCCGCCTTTTGACTTTTATTGCCGAAGGTTATTTGACCAGAGCTGTAACAATCATCGCTTTATCAAGCTATGATTGTTACAAGATACTCAAGGTAGAATATTCAGGACGAAAACTGGCTAGGCGCTGGAGCTGGACAATTCTCGAAGTTGAATCTTATACCTTCTGAATATATCAATAAAGAACTATTCATTTACCTTTTTTAATAATACTACTGCTTGGGAAGCAATTCCTTCTCCTCTGCCAGTAAAGCCTAGCTTTTCTGTTGTCGTTGCCTTTACATTCACTTGATCTGGTGAGGCTTCCAATAATTCAGCAATCCGCACACGCATTTGCTCAATGTATGGTGCCATCTTTGGTTTTTGCGCGATAATCGTGCAGTCCGCATTCACTAGTTCGTACCCTTTGTCTTTGACTAACTGCCAAACATGTGCCATTAGTTTTGCAGAATCTGCATCTTTAAAATCTGGGTCAGTATCAGGGAAATGCTTGCCGATATCCCCTTCCCCTATGGCACCTAGGCACGCATCGGATACCGTATGTAATAATACATCTGCATCAGAATGACCTAAAAGTCCTTTTTCATATGGAATAGTAATTCCACCTATGATAAGCGGACGGCCCTCTGTTAGTTGGTGTACATCAAATCCCTGGCCTATTCGAAACATCAACAAAACTCCTTTTCTCTCTTTTTCAAAATCGCTTCAGCGAAATACAAATCTTCTGGTGTAGTTAATTTAATATTATCGTAATCGCCTTCTACTATAGCAACTGGATGATTCAGCCTTTCTACCAGGCTTGCATCATCTGTCCCAATATAGGAATCCGTGTCTGCTTTTTCGTAAGCCTCGAGCAATAACGAAATACGAAAAGCTTGTGGGGTTTGTACAGCCCACAAGCTTGAACGTTCGACGGTTTCCACTACGATACCATTTTTAACCTTTTTCATAGTGTCTTTAGCAGGTACTCCAATAATGGCTGCACCTGTACCAGATGCTTTCTCAGTTAAACGGTGGATTTGTCCTTTTTGAATAAAAGGACGGGCTGCATCATGAACAAGGATAATTCCACTCGTTTTTACTGTTCGGAGGGCATTATAAATGCTATGCTGACGTTCATCTCCACCTGGCACCAAGCTGATGACCTTCGTTACGTTATACTTATTTAGCAATCCTTTAAATTCTATTTCATCCTGA
This sequence comes from Bacillus sp. SORGH_AS_0510, assembly GCF_030818775.1. NCBI lineage: Bacteria > Bacillati > Bacillota > Bacilli > Caryophanales > Bacillaceae > Bacillus > Bacillus sp. SORGH_AS_0510. Next base: position 126,851 of record NZ_JAUTAU010000001.1, read on the forward strand.
GGATGAATCGCTAGAATGATCCCCGTGCATGCTTCATCCTCTTCGAATACCTTTAAGGTATGGATGAGCACAGGTATTCCATTAAGTTCTAACAAAAGCTTATTCTTTCCTGCTCCCATTCTTTTTCCCTGGCCTGCCGCCGGGATAATGACTTGGTAAGTCATAAAAAAACCCCACTCTGTATATGCTTTTCTGTTATAGTGCCTTCTCTAACAACTTTGGTTTGGCAAAGATCATACGGCCGGCTGATGTTTGAAGCACGCTAGTTACTAGAACTTCAATTCTCTTACCGATGTATTCTCTTCCTTCTTCTACCACGATCATCGTTCCATCGTCTAAATAGGCAACGCCTTGGTGATACTCCTTACCGTCCTTAATCACCTGAACTGTCAACTCTTCGCCTGGAAGGACTACAGGTTTTACAGCGTTGGCTAAATCATTAATATTTAAAACAGAAACGTTCTGCAATTCACACACTTTATTAAGATTAAAATCATTGGTCACAAGAATCCCATTTGTTAATTTTGCTAGTTTCACTAATTTGGAGTCTACTTCACTGATTTCTTCAAAATCCCCCTCATAAATTTCAACCTTTATGGCGAGTTCCTTTTGAATTCGATTTAAAATATCCAAACCTCTTCTTCCACGGTTTCGTTTTAGTACATCAGAAGAATCAGCAATATGCTGTAATTCTTCCAGAACGAATTGAGGAATAACAATCGTACCTTCTAAAAATCCAGTCTGACAAATATCCGCGACACGCCCATCGATAATGACGCTTGTGTCTAATATTTTCATTGCCTTACCCGCAGCTTTTTCTACTTCTTCATCGTTCGCCTTTTTCTTTTGACTACGGTTTCCGAATAACCCTAATAGCTCATCCCGCTTTTTAAAGCCTACCTGGAAACCAAGATATCCAAACAGTAAGGTTAGTAAGATTGGAGCAACTGCATTTAAAATTGGCACTTGAACAGCATTAAGCGCAAAGCCCAATAAAAAGGCGACAAATAAACCAAAAATGAGGCCTAAACTACCAAAAAGGACATCTGTTACAGGTACTTTTACTAACGAATCTTCCGCCCATTTAATAAAATTAAAGACGTAATCTACTGCCCAAAAGGTAATAAGATAAAATATAATAGCACCTAAAATAGCAGTAACATATGAGTTATTTATAAGTGGAATGTCATTCATATGGAGAAGTCTGAACAACTCCGGTAATAACAATATACCAAGCGTACCTCCCATTATGAGGAAGCATGCCTGCACAATTCGTTTTAACATTCCTTCACCTCCTCTAATTCATTATAAACATATTCTTAAAATTGAAACGTAATTTTGATGATTATTTTTCCAAATTGTTAATCGTTTGAAATCTATTTGTTATGATAAAAAGGAATTACTCCTCATAGGTTAGCACCGGCAAAATACAATGTCAAATAATTGGAAATCCACTTGCGCCTTCCTTTGCACCTATAGATGACGGTCGGTGTATAGGCGATCTTTTACTAATTTAAACCCTTCCCTAATCTTTTTGGCCCGGACTTCGCCAATGCCTTCTACCTCATCCAGTTCTTCTACTGTGGCTATCATAATCTTGGAGAGTTCCCCAAAACTACTGATTAAGTTTTCAATAATAATAGACGGCAGTCTCGGAATTTTATGAAGGATGCGATACCCGCGTGGATGCTTATATTCATCAAGGTGTACATATCCATGATACCCCATAAGTTTTAGCAACACGACATCCTCAATGTTGCCGCTTGCTGTCAACGCCTGCATTCGCTGGAGAATCTCCCGTGCCTTAACCTCTCGTTCACATGCATAATCCTTAATAATCAAATGTATTTCATCTTCTAACTCTGTTAATATTTCATTCATTTGTAAACGAATGAGCCGTCCTTCTGTACCTAGTTCATGCAAATATGTTAATAATTCATTCTTAATCTTTAACACCATTTCGAAACGATGCAGGACTAGTAGAAAGTCGTTATAGGTGACCGATTCTTCAAATTCTAAAATACTTAGGTTAGTTATACTATGCTGTATAACAACTTTATACTTTTCTAGCGTCTGGATGGCCTGATTGGCTTTCGTTAAAATCACCGAAATATCTTTTAACGAATACCGGAAATTCCCTTGATACAGGGTAATAACATTTCTCCTTTGGGAAATAGCAATAACAAGGGACTTTGTTTGTCTAGCCACGCGCTCAGCTGTCCGATGCCTCATCCCTGTTTCCGTAGACGAAATTTCAGAATTCGGAGCAAGCTGGGCATTAGCAAAAAGAATTTTATTACCTAATTCATTTAAGATGATGGCTCCGTCCATTTTGGCCAATTCATATAAAAAGCTTGGTGAGAAGGGGCAATTAATTTCAAACCCACCATCCACAATACTCTTTACCTTGTCGTTGTAGCCTACAACAATCAGTCCACCTGTATTAGCTCGTAGTACATTATCAATCCCCTCGCGTATAGGGGTTCCTGGTGCAATAAACTGTAAGACCTCATTTATCGTTTGTTCACCAAGCTTTTTATTTTCCATCTGCTACCCTCCCAATGCTGCTTGAAGTGCCTGACCAACGGAAGAAACGCCTATTAGCTGAACTCCTTTTGGGGCCTTCCAGCCACCTAGATTGTTTTCAGGTAAGATGACACGCTCAAACCCTAATTTTGCTGCTTCTTGAACACGCTGCTCTATTCGGGAAACCCTTCGTACTTCACCTGTTAGCCCTACTTCCCCAATAATACAATCAGTCGGTCGTGTAGGCTTATCCCTAAAGCTCGAAGCTATGCTTACTGCCACTGCTAAATCAATTGCAGGCTCATCTAACTTGACGCCGCCAGCCACTTTTAAATAAGCATCCTGGTTCTGTAACAGCATCCCCACTCTTTTTTCCAAAACGGCCATTAACAGGGGCACACGGTTATGATCAATACCCGTTGCCATTCTTCGCGGGTTCCCAAAGCTTGTCGGCGAGATTAAGGCCTGAATTTCAACTAGGACCGGTCGTGTTCCCTCCATCGATGCCACCACGGTTGACCCGGCTGCCCCACGGGAACGTTCTTCAAGAAATATTTCCGATGGGTTTTCTACTTCTTCAAGACCGAATTCTTTCATTTCAAAAATACCCATTTCATTGGTGGATCCAAATCGATTTTTAACTGCCCTTAAAATCCGATAAGTATGATGGCGCTCTCCTTCAAAATAAAGCACAGTATCTACCATGTGTTCTAATAGTCTCGGTCCCGCAATAGAACCTTCCTTAGTCACATGACCCACGATAAATATAGCAATGCCTTTGGTTTTTCCGATTCGCATTAATTCAGACGTACATTCACGAACCTGTGATACACTCCCTGGAGCGGATGTCACATCTGGATGAAAAACGGTTTGGATTGAGTCAATAATTACAAAGCTTGGATTAGTGCTATCAATTGTACGGTTAATTTCATCTAAATTAGTCTCTGAGTAGACTAATAAGTTTTCTGATTTGATCCCTAACCGTTCTGCGCGGAGCTTTGTTTGCCTTAACGACTCCTCTCCAGATATGTATAATACCTGATTCCCCTTATTAGCCAACTGGGAAGATACTTGCAATAACAAGGTAGATTTCCCAATCCCAGGGTCTCCTCCAATTAACACTAATGAACCCTTTACTACACCACCGCCAAGTACACGGTTTAGTTCATTCAAATCGGTTAATATCCTTGGTTCATTTTCCATTTCAATAGAAGTAATCGGCATGGGCTTGGTTAAGATGTTTGAACCGCCTGGAGTGTGAGCAAACGCCCCTCTTCTTGTTGTACCCGTAACTTCGACTTCTTCAACCATTGAGTTCCATTGTCCGCAGCCTGGACATTTCCCCATCCATTTTGGAGATTCATATCCGCACTCCTGACACATAAATTTTGTTTTTCGTTTTGCCATTTGTCTTTCAACCTTTCCTTTGAACCAATAAATGAAAAAAGAGGTACACGGTTTGACTTTATTCACGTGTACCTCTGCTTGGTCATATCTAACTAAAATATTTTGATGGGGAAGCAGCCTATTTAACTAAGCTTGTTTTTTCAGCTGTTCTTACAACAAACTCACCATCAACTACATCGATTATAGCATGCTGGCCTGTTAAGAGCGTTCCTTTTAACAGCTCTTCAGAAAGACGGTCTTCAATATGCTTTTGAATAGCTCTACGCAATGGTCTTGCCCCGTATTCTGGGTCATAGCCTTCTTGAGAAATTTTCCCCTTAGCCGCATCTGTTAACTCTAAAGAAATGTTTTGTTCGTTTAGACGCTTAATTAATTGATCAGACAGCAACGTAACGATTTCTTCCAAATGCTTTCTCTCTAACGCATGGAATACAATGATTTCATCAATACGGTTCAAGAATTCAGGGCGGAAGGCTTTCTTCAATTCTTCCATTACTTTACCCTTCATGTCTTTGTAATCCTGCTCACCGTCCTGGATATTAAAGCCTACATATTTGTTTCGCTTCAAGGCTTCTGCACCAACATTGGATGTCATGATGAGAACAGTATTTCTAAAGTCTACAGTTCTTCCCTTCGAATCTGTTAAACGGCCGTCTTCAAGCACTTGAAGAAGGATGTTAAACACATCAGGATGTGCCTTCTCAATCTCATCTAGCAGGATAACAGAGTATGGTTTCCGGCGCACCTTTTCGGTTAACTGACCGCCTTCCTCATAACCTACATAGCCTGGAGGAGAACCTACAAGTCTAGATGTAGAGTGTTTCTCCATATATTCTGACATATCAATACGAATCATAGCATCTTCGTCCCCGAACATTGCCTCGGCAAGGGCACGGGCTAATTCTGTTTTACCTACCCCAGTAGGTCCAAGGAAGACGAAGGAACCGATTGGACGTTTTGGATCTTTCAAACCTGCTCTCGCACGACGAACAGCTTTAGAAACAGCAAGGACTGCTTCCTCTTGGCCAATGACACGGGAATGAAGCAATTCTTCTAAGTTGAGTAACTTAGCTGTTTCTGTTTCCGCCAGCTTAGAAACAGGTACACCCGTCCAGCTAGATACAACACTTGCAATATCTTCAACGGTTACCTCATTATTTTCTTTGCCTTGCTTTTCCTTCCACGTCTTCTTGGTTTCTTCTAACTGTTCGCGAAGACGCTGTTCCGTGTCTCTTAACGATGCAGCTTTTTCGAACTCCTGACTTTGAACTGCCGCGTCCTTTTCCTTGCGTACTTCCTCTAGCTTAACCTCTAATTCTTTTAAATTAGGAGGAGTCGTATAGGAACGCAGGCGGACCTTCGAACCGGCCTCATCAATTAAGTCAATTGCTTTATCTGGAAGGAATCGGTCGGAAATATAACGATCAGAAAGCTTAACCGCTGCCTCAATCGCTTCATCAGTGATTGATACACGGTGATGTGCTTCATATCGGTCACGTAATCCTTGTAAAATTTGAACGGACTCTTCTGCTGTTGGTTCATCTACGCGAATCGGCTGGAAGCGGCGTTCAAGTGCGGCATCTTTCTCAATGTATTTACGGTATTCATCGAGAGTAGTAGCACCGATACATTGAAGTTCACCACGTGCTAGAGACGGCTTTAAGATATTGGACGCATCAATTGCTCCTTCAGCCCCGCCTGCTCCAATTAACGTGTGGAGCTCATCAATAAATAAAATGATATTTCCTGCTTGGCGAATCTCATCCATAACCTTTTTCAAACGGTCCTCAAATTCACCACGATATTTGGTTCCAGCAACCACTGTCCCCATATCCAGGGTCATAACACGCTTATCGCGGAGGATTTCAGGAACCTCATTGTTTACAATTTGCTGGGCAAGACCTTCGGCAATAGCCGTTTTACCAACCCCGGGCTCACCAATTAAAACTGGGTTATTTTTTGTACGTCGGCTAAGAACCTCAATCACACGTTGAATTTCTTTGCTGCGTCCAATGACAGGATCCAGGCTGCCTTCACGTGCAATAGCAGTTAAATCTCTCGCAAGACTATCAAGTGTTGGTGTATTGGCGCTAACAGACGCACCACCCTGGTGTCCCCCTGATTCATTGCTGCCTAATAATTGAAGTACCTGCTGGCGTGCTTTGTTTAAGCTCACACCCAAGTTATTAAGAACTCGTGCAGCTACTCCTTCGCCCTCACGAATTAATCCTAGAAGGATATGTTCTGTACCAACATAAGAATGTCCTAGTTTACGTGCCTCATCCATCGATAATTCGATGACCTTTTTCGCCCTTGGAGTATAGTGAATCGTTTGAGAAGTTTCTTGTCCTTTGCCAATTAAATTTTCTACTTCCTTCTGAATTTTATCAGAACCTAATCCAAGACCATAAAGTGCCTTTGCAGCGATTCCTTCACCTTCTCGAACCAAACCTAGCAAAATATGCTCTGTTCCAATGTTATTGTGTCCAAGGCGAATCGCTTCCTCTTGTGCTAGTGCAAGAACCTTTTGTGCCCTTTCAGTAAAACGGCCGAACATCATATTCTCTTCCTCCTCACCTATTTTTGCTGTTCCATTTTAAGACGTTCTCTGATTAATGCTGCTCTCCTAATATCTCTTTCATGAGGTCTTAAAGGACCTCCAGCATATTGCTGAAGAAAACCCGGTTGGGTTAAAATCATTAATTCATTTAAAATCGATTTCGGCATATTCTCTATAAGACCCATATCAATACCAAGCCTTACATCGGATAAACATCTTGCTGCTTCCTTCGTTTCGATAATACGGCTATTCGTCAAAACTCCTAGCGAGCGGAATACTCTGTCTTCTAATTGTATGTTCGAAGTTTTCCGTAATGCTTCTCTAGCAGACCTTTCTTGAGAAATGAGCTGACTGACAACCCCTTTTAGGTCGCGGCAGATATCTTCTTCTGATTTTCCCAGGGTAATTTGGTTAGAGATTTGAAAAATATTTCCTAAAGCTTCGCTTCCCTCACCATAAATTCCTCTCACAACAAGCCCCAATTGGTTGATTGCCGGAATAATTCGATTGATTTGCTGTGTGAGAATTAACCCCGGTAAATGCATCATCACCGAAGCCCGTAGACCGGTTCCGACATTAGTAGGACAACTTGTTAAATAACCATACTGCTCTTCAAAGGCATATTGTATATTACTTTCCAGCCAGTCATCTATTTCATTTGCTGCATCTAGTGCCTCAGATAGTTGTAAGCCTGGAAATAAGCATTGAATCCGAATATGATCCTCTTCATTTATCATTATACTAACTTCTTCATTTTCGGTTAAAAGAACGGCACCATATGGTGAATCCTCTGCCAGATGTGGACTAATTAAATGCTTTTCTACCAATACTCTTTTTTGGAGAGGCTGCATAGCATCAATTTTCAACAGTTCCATCTGACCGAACTTTTGTAATGGTGACTCTTGAAAAATTCCCTCCATATTTTCTATAATCATTTTTGCTTCTTCATGTGAAAAAAGTGTCGGAAATTTAAATGCGTCAAAGTTTCGGGCTAAGCGAATCCGTGAACTAAGGACTATATCTGAATCAGGTCCCTCTTCGCTCATCCAGGAACTAACAGCTTGATTAAGAAATCGTTCAAGCGACACGTTATTCCCCTCCCTCTTCGCTTCCATGTAATTGTTTCTCTAATGTGCGAATCTCATCGCGAATCTCTGCCGCCCTCTCAAACTCTTCTTGGGAGATAGCAGTTCGTAAGTCGGTTTTCAATTCATCTATTTGCTTACGAAGAAAAATGCTGCCGCCAATTCGTTTTGGTATTTTCCCAATATGATTCGAGTTCCCGCTATGCAAACGCCTTAAGACAGGTTTTAATTGTTCTTTAAATGTTTCATAGCAATGGGCACATCCAAAGCGCCCTACTTTTAAAAATTGTGGAAATGTCATGGAACAGTGCTCACATTGAAGGATTTCTTCTTGATGAAAAGGGCTTTGATTAGGCTTTTGAAAAGAATCCATATTGAGCAGGCCTGCTAATAAGTTATTAAAGGCAAATCCTGACTCTCCACTAATCATAAACATTTCGCCCTTTTCCTGAGCACATTTCTCACAAAGATGCACTTCGGTTTTTTCGCCATTTATGATTTTTGTAAAATGAAGTGCTGCAGGTCTTTGATTACATTCTTGGCAAATCATATTTTCACCTCTCCAGCAGCAT
>NZ_JAUTAU010000001.1:825000-1115000 GCF_030818775.1 Bacillus sp. SORGH_AS_0510
GGTAGAGCATCTGACTTTTAATCAGAGGGTCGAAGGTTCGAGTCCTTCATGGCTCACCATTTTAAAAAATTTAGCGGGTGTGGCGGAATTGGCAGACGCACCAGACTTAGGATCTGGCGCCGCAAGGCGTGGGGGTTCGACTCCCTTCACCCGCACCATTTAATTTTAATATGAGATGCGGAAGTAGTTCAGTGGTAGAACACCACCTTGCCAAGGTGGGGGTCGCGGGTTCGAATCCCGTCTTCCGCTCCATTTTTGCCGGGGTGGCGGAACTGGCAGACGCACAGGACTTAAAATCCTGCGGTAGGTGACTACCGTACCGGTTCGATTCCGGTCCTCGGCACCACTTTTAATAAAATGCGCCCGTAGCTCAATTGGATAGAGCGTCTGACTACGGATCAGAAGGTTATGGGTTCGACTCCTTTCGGGCGCGCCATTATTACGGGAAGTAGCTCAGCTTGGTAGAGCACTTGGTTTGGGACCAAGGGGTCGCAGGTTCGAATCCTGTCTTCCCGACCAGTTCGAATTTTTTCAATATGGGGCCTTAGCTCAGCTGGGAGAGCGCCTGCTTTGCACGCAGGAGGTCAGCGGTTCGATCCCGCTAGGCTCCATTTAATGGTTATAGAAATGGCGGTGTAGCTCAGCTGGCTAGAGCGTACGGTTCATACCCGTAAGGTCGGGGGTTCGATCCCCTCCGCCGCTATATAATATGGAGGAATACCCAAGTCCGGCTGAAGGGATCGGTCTTGAAAACCGACAGGCGGGTTAAACCGCGCGGGGGTTCGAATCCCTCTTCCTCCGCCATATTATTTTTCAATTAAATTTGGTCCGGTAGTTCAGTTGGTTAGAATGCCTGCCTGTCACGCAGGAGGTCGCGGGTTCGAGTCCCGTCCGGACCGCCATTTTTATCGCAGTAGCTTAACTCTACTGTTGATATATAGTGTTGGCTCAGTAGCTCAGTCTTCACAATAAAAGAATAGTGAAACATTTTAATATGGCTCAGTAGCTCAGTCGGTAGAGCAGATTGCTCACTTCCTGATTTTGCTCCTGCGGCAATCTGCGAAAAAGAACGGAAGTTCTTTTGAGCAAAGGACTTATTCGCAATAAAAGAATAGTGAAACATCTTAATATGGCTCAGTAGCTCAGTCGGTAGAGCAGATTGCTCACTTCCTGATTTTGCTCCTGCGGCAATCTGCGAAAAAGAACGGGAGTTCTTTTGAGCAAAGGACTTATTCGCAATAAAAGAATAGTGAAACATTTTAATATGGCTCAGTAGCTCAGTCGGTAGAGCAAAGGACTGAAAATCCTTGTGTCGGCGGTTCGATTCCGTCCTGAGCCACCTTTTAATAATTTTTTAAGCATCTAATTCATATGTGGAGGGGTAGCGAAGTGGCTAAACGCGGCGGACTGTAAATCCGCTCCCTCCGGGTTCGGCGGTTCGAATCCGTCCCCCTCCACCAAATTATGGCGATTGTGGCGAAGTGGTTAACGCACCTGATTGTGGTTCAGGCATTCGTGGGTTCGATTCCCATCAGTCGCCCCATTTATAATATTATTGGGCTATAGCCAAGCGGTAAGGCATCGCACTTTGACTGCGACATGCGTTGGTTCAAATCCAGCTAGCCCAGTCATGGCAGCATAGCCAAGTGGTAAGGCAGAGGTCTGCAAAACCTTTATCCCCGGTTCAAATCCGGGTGTTGCCTCCAATTATGCGGGTGTAGTTTAATGGTAAAACCTCAGCCTTCCAAGCTGATGTCGTGAGTTCGATTCTCATCACCCGCTCCAATTTTTGGGCCTATAGCTCAGCTGGTTAGAGCGCACGCCTGATAAGCGTGAGGTCGATGGTTCGAGTCCATTTAGGCCCACCATACTCTATACTGTTGTTCCGCAGTAGCTCAGTGGTAGAGCTATCGGCTGTTAACCGATCGGTCGTAGGTTCGAGTCCTACCTGCGGAGCCATTTTTATTTTTTAGGCAGGTTTCCTTGAGACTAGAGATTTACAGTTTTCATTTATCCCTGTTAATACATATCTTAATGCGCCTTTAGCTCAGCTGGATAGAGCATACGCCTTCTAAGCGTACGGTCAGAGGTTCGAATCCTCTAAGGCGCGTACTTAAAACTTTAAGCAATTCAAAAGTATCAAAGGTTTAACGACTCTAAGGAAAACTAAAAGTATTCTAACTTGAATGAAATTCCTTAAAAAAGTCGTTAAGCAAAATCAACTTCCTAAATGATATTTAGGAGGTTTTTTAATTGCCAAAAAAGACGGGTATTTTCGATGTTTCAATTAAAGCAGAAGTGTTGAAACCGAAAACGGAAATTACAAAAGGAATGGATGCTGAAAAAGCATTACAAATCATTCACCGCCAAATGATGTTAAATGGCTACCGAGAACGGACACTGAATGATTACAACTTAATCTTTAATCTTTTTCTTGAAGCAATGAATGTTAAACATTTAGAAGAAATAACGGTTAATACGATTTATCAATGGTTGGACAGCATGAATGTATCAGCATCTACAAAAAGCACACGTTTGAAATGTCTAAAGGCAGTGTTAAGTAAATGTTTTAACAATGGGTGGATCCAATCGAAGTTTTGGTTAACGATACAAATCAAACTTGATAAGAAAGTTAAACCAGGTGCAAAAGAAAACGATTTAAACGTATTGCTATCATTGTTGGATAGTTCAACCTTTATCGGTCTAAGAGATGCGGTAGCAATATTGACATTGTACAAGACAGGTGTCCGTATCAATACATTAGGACAAATCCGAGAATGCCACATTGACTTTGCTAACGGATTGTTAAACCTTGAAGGGTCGATAATGAAAAATCATAAGCATTTGAAATTGCCATTAGACGAACAATTGATTGAATTGTATAGGGTACTGATTGAGCAGAATCAAAAAATCCGTACGTATTACAAACAAGACAATGATTTCCTATTTATCACGAGGCGAGGCGGAAAGATAAACAGTAGGTCTACAAATAATGCCATTTCGAAGCAACTTACGAAATATGCGAAAGAATACAACCTACCGAACATCAATCCACACGCAATCAGAAGGGCATATGCCAAAAGTTTATATGACAAGGGTGCCAATATTGCATTAATCAGTAAAGCATTGGGACATTCAAACTTGGCAGTTACTACACAATACCTTGACCTCGAAGTTGATGAAGTAGCAGAAAATTTGAGAGATTATTTATAAGCGGAAGAGGGTCTTGTCAAATCAGCAAGACCTTTTTTATATTTTCATGGCACCTCTTGACAATCCCACTTATGCAAAAAGTGAATATGGTATTAGAACATAATTACGTAAAATACTGTCTACACGTAATAATGTAATATAGGAATCGCATAGGACCAACGTTTCTAAATTACGAAAATATTATCCATAATCATATTTTTATACATTGTTGATTCTTCAAGGTTTTTGATGAAATCCACACAATATTTCCTGAAATTTATTGCATAAAAAAGATGAACGCAATTTTGCGCTGGTTAATCGAACAAACGAACGTTTATTCGTTGATTATTAATATTCAAAAATAGGTGTTCTCTATCACTGTTATCTGTTCTAATACAACTAGCCCGCCCGCCTCCGTAGCAAAAAACACAAGAAGAACTGGAGGACCATGTTGCCCTCTGTTGGCACAGAAGGTACCCAATGGAATCTAGTGGACAAAATATTTCCGTCACTTTCCATATATTTTCATTCTTTAAGATTCCTATTGTAATCAAATTAGAACATCGTAGTGACACTTCAAGTGCGTTTAAGTGATGATTTGCATTATTTAATAAAACAATAAACATTAATAAAAAAGTTAAAATCATGCAGGAAATTGTAATTATATGGAGAATAAATATTGTAGAAAAAGGAGGGAATTTGATGAGTACTGCAAAACAAGGTCTTGAAGAGTGGCTAGAAAAATTACAAGCAGAAAAACAAGATGCTGAAACCAGGTTGAAACAAGCGGAAGTAAATATGTCTTTGGCACAAATAAAATTGAGTATTGCCAAAGATGCTAAGCACAGAGTTCCACAAAGCGAAGAACGGCAAAATGAGTTTCATGAAAAATATGTAAAAAATCTTGAAGTAAGCTATAATAGTCATTTAGCAAATAATGAACAAAATCGCCGTGAAATCAGAAAAGAAATTGCCGACTTAACTGCTTTAATTAGCAGCATACAAGAAGCTCTTCCTCAAATTGATTTTTAGATTTAAATAAAAACCACAGTTTTAGCACTGTGGTTTGTTTCATTATTTCCTAATGGCTGCGGTGAGTAGCATTTTGGAATTTTGATAAATACCATTAAGCATTTTTTCCTCGTCTACATTAGGAATGAACTGAAGTGAGCCGTTTATTATAGCTACAGTTTCATTTTTAATGTCGCTGACCACTCTGCATAATTCTTTTTCCTCGTGACTAAAAGTGGCTTCAACAATTTGTTTTTCTGTGTTTATCACTGGGTATTCCCAATCTATTTTTATCATAATATCACCTCCTATTTCCATAATTCGCCATTTATTGACAAATACCTTGTGAACAAATAAAAAAAGATACGGAAAGTTCCGTACCTTACTTATGTTGCTCCGCTTTTTCTTTTTCCCATTGTTTGAATCGGGCTTCATAGATTGGCTTCATTTTTTCAACAAATGCCATTCGTTCCTCCATTTCAGGGTCTTTCGGAAACGCATGGATCCATACCATAAAAACCATTGATAACAATACTAATATTGCACTAATACCAAGCAAGGTCGCTTTAACGAAGTATATTAATCTAATCATCATTTTCCACGATTAGTTTCAGATCCACAAGCAATTCGGGAGTCTCCTCAAAGTAAAAAATTTGATAACCAGGACGCTTTTTATCCCTTTTGCTGTACAAGAAATTGTGATACTTCCGAATCAACTCAACCATAATTCGCTTTTTGTAAATCGGTATTTCTTTCATATAGTACCCTCCCCGATTAATTATCGTTAAGCAATTCATTAAGGACTTGTATCTTTATGAAATCCGCTAAAGCAAGTTCGTCTTCAAATCTGGTCCGCTCATTGTTCGGGATAAGTTGATTATCATTCATTCTCTTTAATTCACTTCCGATAATCTCCAGTTGTTTGATTAATCGTGGCAATTGTGATTCTAAGAATCGTCTGCCATATAACGTCTCGTGAAATTGTGGCATATTATCAACCTCCATATTTTGGTAACCTACTTATTAATTATAATAGACTGATATTTGCTGGCAATCTATTTCCAATTACAAAGGTACCAAAATCGCTACTTCATATATTACATTCATTATATACACTAGGGAAAATGGTACCTTCTTTCATACGTTAAAGAACAAAAGAAACAGCAAAATAACCACTTGCAATTTCTTTCTGAATCGTCCTTACAATAATTTTTTTCACAATATAATGATAGTGAACAAACTTCACTTGGAGGAATCTTACCATGAAAAGGATTTTTAGCGTTAAAATGGCAAACTTTTTATTATCATTTGGAGCGGAATTAGTTGAAATTAGATGTGGGGAAGTGAAGCACAAGCCGAAGCGTCAAACATTTTTATTTAAAAATGATGACCGACTTTCAGAAGCATTGTTGAGCTATCAAAAGTAATTCACTTGCTTAAATATATTTAAGGAGCACTATCTCACATGAAAAACCTTACGAAAAAAGAATTTGCCGATATTTTGGGGTCTGATGGCACTAAGACCAATAGCAAATGGCAAACGGAAGAAAGAAAAGCAAAATCATTATGCAATTATGAAAAAAATGGAAGAAATTGATATATCATTTATGAGATATACGATGTACCGAAAGAACGAGTACATGGCAATACAGGGAAAACACCAGTTAATAAAGGGGCAGTTGATAAAAATTCTTTAAAGTATCAACTGGCAGAATTATTTATTCAAATGGGAAATGATGATTATGTCACCAAAAATTATTATCTTGAGAAATTAGGTTTTAAAAGTCGGAACATAAAGCAAATAGAATCCAAGTTTAGTGGCGTTAAATATTGGGATTTAGATACTTTGGATAAATATGTATTCAAGCAAATTCAAAATATTAATCTTTCAATCAATCGACTTATGGGCGAAGCATTCGACCTTATTCGCAAAGGAATTTTTGACAATGTAAACCTTTACGAAAAATTATATGTTGTTTTAAATGACGAAAGCCACCATGAAGCAGATGAATTAGAAGATTTATTCCTTTTATACAAAAAGGCTAAAAATGAAGCGACTGAAAACATTAAAGCCGAGTACGGAACGTCATTGTTTTATGCTACGAGGATGAAATTAATCAACAATGAATGCCAGGAATTAATTGAATCGGTAGAAAAGTATCAACCCTTATTGGACAATGATATTGCTTATTTTTACAATCAATATTTAATACACAGTACAATATCCGATGAAGTTACGGTAGAAAACCTTTTGACTGCTGAATATGATTTTGAAGTCGAAGATTACGATGGTGCTTATCATACTATTGATTTTGAATCAAAATATATTGAGGCAGTTGAGAATTTTATTTCTAATTACACTGCCAGCAGAAAACAATCATCATTAAAGCATATTGACCAGTTGATTAAAATAGGTATAACTGGCGGATTTTACAACAGAGGTATTATGATTAAGTTCGCTGATGAATTTTTTGATTTCATGTTTCAAGATTATAATCAAGAAACTTTTGATAAGTATTATGAAGAATTGATTGAAGTAGCTAAAGAAGCATATGAAGAAGAACTTCAAGAGTATATTGATGATGAATTGTCATTCCTTCCTATTAAAGCCAGTTGATATAATGCGTTCAATGAATGTACCTTTGTTTAGGTACATTTTTCTTTTTATCATTCATCATTGATACGAGCAAATGGTTTTAGTAATGTGCTTACCACATAAACAACATATATATAATTTGTAGACAAATAAGCAGACCATTTAAATGATACCCCCCTGTCAAAAATAAAAAAATGTTATAGGAGGAAAGGACCAGGTCTAGGTTGCCTGGTGAAAAATATTTTCCCCATAACTCAGAAACTTCGAGAAATTGACGAAAAAGGAGCAAAAACATGAATAAATCTGTCGAATATGCAACAAAAGTGTTATCTGTAGTTGAAGATGGTTATCAACTAAAATTAACATTTTATTAGATGTTTGTTTGGATCCAACGGTCTAAAGGATAGACCAGATATTGTAATAATTAAAAAGGCAGTCAAATTGACCGCCATAGATTAAAATAATTGAGTTTGATATTCAGACTGCTTCTTATTGTGAATTTCAGAAACATTTTGCATTAAATCAAATAAACCATCTCGGTCAATCAAATTAACTTTATGATTTTTCGCCAATTGGATAGCATTTTCAGTGAAATATGAATTGGTAATGACATATGCTTCATCACATTTATAAACGAACTTTCCCGAAAATACCTCCTGAATAGCTTTATTTGTAATTTTTGCTTTATACCTTTTACACTGAATAGCTATTTTCTTACCGTTTTTTCTTGCTGTTAAATCTACACCTTCATCGCCAGAAACTTTGGTGGTTTGAACATCAGTATAACCACTTTTTTCGAGTAGATTTTGTACGAAGTGTTCGAATTGGATGCCAGTCATTTTATCAATTTCAGTAAAAGAGTATTTTAATTTTTCTTTTTTTTCACGTTCTTGTTCTTTTAACCACTTGTTTACATTAAAAGTTTCTTCTTTCAACAAGGTATTAATATTTGGTACATCTTTTAAGCCACGGTCACGAGTATTTTCAATACGGTACTGTTCAGTTTGCTTTATCAATGACTCACTTCTGAGATAACAAATTACACATAAGATAATGAAAAATGAACCGAGCACCAATCCGCCTAACCAACCATACAAATTCCAAAAGGCAAATAATCCAAGTACTCCAATTACTCCTAATATTATGCTTAAAATATTAAATGCCTTTGCAGTCTTCCCAAATATATTGTATGCTTCTTTGTTAACTTCATCGAAAATGGCCCGATTATATTCTCTATCTTTTGAAACCTTTTCTTCTAGGCACTTATAGCATTTCAATTCAATGCTCTGCTTTTCTTGATTAAAAGTTTCATAAACTACAAGCCTATTCCATGTTGTATCCCCAACTAATTCTCCATGTATAGGGCAATTCATTTTCAAGATTCTTATTGGCTCTGTATTCTGTTTGTTTTTCTTTTTATGGTTACGGTAGCGATTCCGATAATAATATGCCATTTTTACCATTACCTCCCTAATTAAATATTACCATTTAAAACCAAAACAAATGACAGAAATTTATTTTTAATATGAATTTTTGTCACAAGGATTTTGGTTTTTTATTGTCGAATATTAGGAGATTGGGAGGTGCGCTATGAGCAAAGAAGTTTTAACCATAATATTTGGGATTTTATCGGGGGTATTAGTATTCGTAATTGGGAGGTTTATTGAGAAGTTATTCATTGACCCCATTAAGGAGCATAAGAGTGTCATAGCAGAAATTTATGATGGAATGATATTTTATACAAATAGAATTACTAGTCCTTTGCATGTGACCGAAGATATCCCTAATTCCATAATTGCAGAAATCAACAAAGTTTCTGATGAAATTAGAAGGTTGTCCACCAAACTTCGAGCAGCCACATATAATTTAAAAGGCTTTTACTGGTTATACCGCATATTTTTCAGAGCTCCATCATTAAAAGATATCAACGAGGTATGTGGAAGTTTAATCGGAATATCAAATGGGCTATTATATAGGGATAACCGACACCATGTGATGGATTTTAATATAAAAAAACATGAAATTATTATGCAGAAACTAAAACTAAATAAATTTGAACACAAACTGAAACGCCAGTAAGAAACTGGCGTTTTTTATGTATTAGATTTGAGCAGTATTTTCATTGCCTTTTCAGCCGCTATATGTGATGTATCGGCATATTCAATTATCATTCTGTTACCGAGTTTAGCAGTAACTTTTACTCTTTTGTTTTTATGAGATACACGAAAAAAAATTCCATCTTCTTCATAAACGAATTATTCATGACAATTTTTATTTTTTTACTAAAAAGGGAATCAGCCAAATTTATCGAATTTTGTAAAAGGAGGTGTATTATGAAATTCGATACTAAATATTTAATAAGATGGGGCATTCCTGGATGGGTGTTTCTATTGAGCATAATATTCCTGTACGTTGTTTACCACGCAGATAAATTTCTGAAAGTATTTTCTTCAGATCCAATTAAATTATTGAGCTTTGTATTAGCAGTTGCGAGTATTGGTGTTCCTGTTGGGTATATATTTCATCAATTGTATTTTGGTGTATTCTGGGTAATGTCCAAAACAAAAGGCGTTAAGTCAATCACCAAGCATATTAACGGCTATCAGAGGAAGTTCCCTAATGATGTTGATGAAGAATATTATCATTTAGAATACTTGTGGCAGAGTGAACTTAGCCTATTAGAACAAACCAAACGTGACTATATAGCTGAAAGATACAGACATCTGTTATCTACAACTCACAGCTTGGGAGTTTTAGGTATTAGTATGTTAAGTTCATTTCTCGTGGCAATATTTATTCTTAAAAAAATTGACATGGGCACGGATGATACAATTGCTGTTTTAAGTATATTAGTATTGTTAGTTGTTTTAATTTTTTTGAATTTCTTGTATTACTCTGAGAAAACACAAGCTTTTCAAGGAATGTTCCTTAATGAATTCATTAATGATAAGGAAAGAAACAAAGGTCGGAAGCAACAAAGTAATTAATACCTGACTAAACCCACCAGTTATCAAAGCTGGTGGGTTTTAAGTTTGCAATAGTACAAGAGGGGTGATAAATAAATATCAAAACTGAACGAACTGTTGGGGATAGGTACAAAAAAATTGGTGCCATGAACTTTCTATTTCAAATAACCTCAATATAATAGAGTTGAGGTGAGTGAGATGAAGGAAATATGGCGGAAAATACCCAACTATGAAGATTATCAAGTGAGCAACTTTGGGAATGTGCTTTCATTTAAAAATAAAAAATATGAGAATGGATGGCCACTTAATGTTCAAGAAAATCGAGCAGGTTATATAAAGATTATCGTTTGGAAAAGTGGGAAACAAAAAACCATAAAATTGCACCGCATTGTATGTGAATTATTCAAAGGTATGGCACCAGAAGGAAAAGAATATGTTAATCATATAGATGGAAACAAGCGAAATAATCACTATTCGAATCTTGAATGGATCTCATCATCTGAAAACACACTTCATGCTTATGGAAATGGTTTGAAGAATCATTCTAGAAATAAACGAGCAATCGTTCAAATGTCATTAGAAGGTGAATATTTAAACAATTATCCAAGTGTTTCCGAAGGTGCAAATGCTGTTGGTGGCAATACCTATGGGATTAGCATGGCATGTAAAAATAAGTTCAAATCATATAAAGGATATGTTTGGAATTATGTTGATTAATTTACAGACAAACTCTTATAATATTGAAGGAAGTTGATTGACTAACGAAGTTCGCTTAAAGTTCGAATCTGTAATCCCATAAATCATTGGTATCGTTAATGTGCTAATGTATTAATCATCATGAAAATAAAGTACGGTCAGAGGTTCGAATCCTCTAAGGCGCGTAAAACGAGAAAACGCTAATTTAGCGTTTTTTTTTATGTTCTTTTTTAAGTCTGTATGGAAAAAGTTGTATAATGGGTGGTAGTGAAAGATAAGGGGTAGAAATCTATCAATTAAAAGGAGGCAAATAATGAAAAACACTTTCCTATCATTGGCCATTTTTAGTATAGCCATTTCCTTAGTCATTAGTAGTTGGTTGCTATCTAATAGTTTAAGTGATAAAAAGACAAACCATACAATACAGGACGAAAACCAACATCAGCTGCTTACTAAATCCGAGGTAGCAGATTATTTAGGTATTAGTGTCGAAGAGGTTCAACAATTAACCGAAGTCCCAGAAGGAGAAGGAGTTACTGCAAGTTACATTCCTCATATAAAAATAAAAAAAATTAATTATTATCCTAAAAAGGCAATAGACAAATGGCTTGTAAATGCAGAATTTATCACTGTTCCGTAATTAGTGATTTTAGTGATTTTTAAGTTGGATTTTGTGCCACCAGAACCGTCCCCATGGCTTTCCCTAAACATGGTATATTTTTATTCCTTTAGAAAAAAATATAAGAAAAACTGGAATAGGAGTAAAATGATGAAGGATAAAAACCCCATTAGTGCTTCGGAGGTTGGAACGTTATGGGTTACATACCAGGAAAAGACGATGATTTTGAGGATTTTGGAATACTTTTTAGCCAAGGCAGATGATCAGGAAGCAAAGAATATAATGGGGGGATTGTGGCAGGAGCTTCATGATTATGTATTAGAGATAAAGAAGATACTTCAGGATGAAGGAGTGGCCATTCCAGTTGGAATTACTGCTTCCGATGTCAACTTAGAGGCACCAAACCTATACGATAATGGGTTTGACATTATGTTTCTTCGTGTATTAAAAGAACTCAGCATGGGCATGTACACCATAAATATGAACATGTCCTATCGTAGAGATGTCATGAAAATATACTCCGGGCTAACTAGGGTTACACAAAGGATCTATGAATTGTCCACTCTTTACTTACTTGAAAAAGGAGTTCTTAGCCTGCCGCCAAAAGTAACTATGCCTAAAGCCAATGAATTTGTTGAGAACAAAAGTTATTTTAGTGGGTTGAACTTTTTTAATGAGAAAAGAGTATTAAATACGGTAGAGTTAGGCATTCTCCATCATGGAATTGAGACAAATAATGTGGGGATGCAGCTGATTACAGGCTTTGCTCAATGTGCTCAGGACAAAGAAGTAAAAGAGTATTTTATTAAAGGAAAAGAGCTGGCTAAAAAACAAATAAAAATATTCGAAGGGATATTGCTTGAGAATGATATTCAATTCTCCTCCACCTCTGGTAGCACGGTTACTCGTTCCCAAGTGGCCCCATTCTCGGATAAATTAATGATGTTATGTATTTTTTTCCTAAATACTTTTGGAATGATTGGTAATACTTTTGGAACGATGTTTACCATGAGAAACGATATAATCGTAAAAAACGGTTTAATCGGTAAGGATGTTTATTTTTTTGCGCGTGACGGGATTAAACTCATGATAAAAAATGGCTGGTTGGAAGAACCACCCCCAATGGAAGATCGGGAAACTTTAATAAAAGGATGAAGTTGGGGACAGTCCCCCAGCGCTTTAGCGCAGTGGGGGACTGTCCCCAACCTATACTTCCCCTTCTACAACTGTTATAATTTGAATATTATGAATATATTTCAATAACTTTGTAATAGGTTGGGAGAAGTGTGTATGTTCATGAAGAAGAGTTTTGAGCAAAAGCTAGTGAATGGGGTGCAGATGGGAAATGGAACCCTCTCGTTCCAAAAGGTGAAATTAAATGTTCATTGCTTTTTCCTCGATGGTGTCTTAATTGATACGGGAGCAAGGTCACTGGAGAGGTATTTCAAGTCCTTCTTTACGCATCTCGATATTGATCAAGTAGTGATCACCCACTTTCATGAAGATCATACAGGTTGTGCTTCCTTTTTGCAGAAAGATCTTCAGCTTCCGCTTTTCATGGATGACATCATGCTTGAATACTGCAAGAAAAAGGCGGACTATCCTCTATATCGTCAACTGTTTTGGGGAAGGCGCAGGCCCTTTCAGGCAGAACCCATTGGTGCTACCTTTCAATCACAAAATGCCACTTGGCAAGTCATCAAAACCCCAGGGCATTCCATTGATCATCTCGCCTTTTTAAATGATGAGACAGGGCAGCTTTTTACGGGAGACCTTTATTGTCAGGAAAAAACAAAAGTGGTTCTTCGAGAGGAAAATATCCCTGTGATTATCGAATCGTTGCAAAGAGTCTTAACCCATGATTTTGATGATGTATTTTGCAATCACGCAGGACATTTGAGCAAGGGGCGTACTGCCCTAAAGAGGAAGTTGGACTATCTGTTGGATCTGCAAGGAACGATCCTAAAACTGTATGATGAAGGCAAGAATCCAGAAGAGATTAAACAGACATTGTTCCCGAAAAAATATCCGATAACATCTTTTTCGCAGGGAGAATGGGACGCCATCCATATTGTTTACTCGATAATTAAACAAAAAGATAAAACGCTGATATTCTAATGAATGGATGTTCATTCATTGAACCATAGGGACGGTTCATGTGGCTCTTCTCATCTCTTTGTGGAGGAAAAAGAGCCAACAGAACCGTCCCCTTGGTCACTTGATCACTTTACTTGCTCTGCGTACTTTTTAAAATTATCTAAAATGGCTTGCCAGCCCTGTTGTTGCATTTCAATGGGATTGGTCGCTTCCGCATCAAATGTTTCAGTAATTTGCGTTTCGTTTCCTTGACCTTTAAAGGTGATTTGCACTTTTCTGCCGTCACCCATGGTATAAGCAATTACTTCATGTTCTTTCACTTCATCATACGTTCCACCAAAATCGAAGCCAAAACTGCCATCTTTGGCTTCCATTCTTGAGCGGAATGTCCCACCGACTCTTAAATCATTTTCAGCCACAGGTGTGTGCCAGTCGTCAGAAGCACTGTTCCACTTCTTGATATGATCGGGCTCCGACCAATATGTCCATACCTTTTCTACCGGTGCTTGTACTGTAGCTTCTACAGTCACTTTTTTTGTTGCTTCCATTGCATGTACCGCCTCTCTTTATTCGAAAATTTTTAAAGCGATGTCTCTACAAAGGTGTCTGACTATATTGTATCTGAAATCGATAAATTACACTACTTCTACATTGTTTCCTTCAGGAATGGCTTTAAATACTACATGCACCAAGGAAAAATGAGCGCAGATGTAGAAATTATAAGAACCACAGGGACGGTTCTTGTGGCACTTTCCATTCCTTCATTGAGGAAAAAAGCCAGCAGAACCCGTCCCCTTGGTTCGTGAAAAATTTTATAAAAAGAGGGGTATAAAGTGGTGAAAACAAATAATAAATCCATTGCTGCACTTACGTTGGGCATTTTATCAATTCTTCTGCCTTACATTGGTTTAATCCTTGGTATTATTGGGCTTGTTTTATCTTCAAAAAGTATTAAAGAGATTAATCATTCCAATGAAAATGGGAGAGGGTTAGCTATATCAGGGAAGGTTTGTAGTATTGTTGGAATCAGTCTTCACGGTCTTCTTATTTTACTTATGATTTTGGCGCTCAGTTCTTTTTACGTTACTGGACCCTAAAAATTAGGGGGGAGAAAAGTGGGATATATTTCTGAAATACGAAAATTAATAGGGAGTAGACCGATTATAAGTGTCGGGGCAACAATTCTTGTGGTAAATGAAAAAAGTGAAATTCTTTTTCAACATCGGTCTGATACATTAGATTGGGGGTTACCAGGAGGTTCAATGGAACTTGGTGAGACATTAGGAGAAGTTGCTTCTCGTGAATTAAAAGAAGAAACTGGTCTTTTAGCAAGTGAGTTTGAGCTAATCGAAGTGTTCTCAGGTCCAAGGTTTTATTTCCGTTATCCAAATGGGGATGAGACATATAGTGTAATTAACCTATTTCGTGCGATAGACGTAAGCGGAAAGTTAGAAATGAATGATGGGGAGAGTATGAACCTTAAGTATTTCAGTAAAGATAACCTTCCTGTTAACATTGAAAAAAGAGCAAAGGCACTATTAGAAAGTTTGGGAGATAAATTGTGGGATTTAGGTAGCTCCTTTCTATAAAAATTTCAAGAAAAATGGATGGGGGATAGGCTCATGAAGAATTCTAAAATAACGGTAACCATAACATTTTTAGTTATTTTAGTTTTAGGGATTATTAGTATTTATCTATTTGCTCCGCAAAACGAAAGACCGATGTTGGTTTTGATGCTTGGGGCAGTTATGATTTTATTTCAGAGATTGGCTTTCTATCTATTAAAAATTAAATAAACGGGTGAGCAATTTTTTTTACCCTAACTCTTTTGAACCCCTAGGGGATTGGTGCTGCAGGAGGTTACAAATTGAAAGTAGATACACTAAATGTAAAATATATAATAGATGGAAAAATTTCAGATAAACCTACAAAAATGTTTTACAACCAATTAAATGAAGACGAATTGGAGAACATTCATTTTGAGGTTGAATGGACTAATCAAAAAATACAATCTAAGTTATCCAACTCTACTGAATATGCGATTCAGTACTTACAGAAAGAACTCCCTGACAACATCAGTATTGCTTGTTGTCAATCTTGCCAGCACGGCAATTTCAATCCAGTTGGTGATAATGAAAATGAAGTATTTTGCTTAAAAGATAAGACTCTTCTAAATCGGGAAGATGTCGTTAATATTTTCTCCAACCAGGATGAACTATTTAATACTAGAAAGCGAAAACTCCTTGATTTTTGTAAAGAATATAAACCTATATCTGGTAAAGAAAAATACACATACAACGATTGGGAGTTTGAATAAATGAAGTGGGCTTTTAAATATTCGATTATACTTATAGCAGTTTTTATTGTACGTTGTATTTTTGATTATACTAAGAATCATACTTTCTCTTGGACTGAAAATATTATCCAATCTGCATCCTTTGTTGCCTTATATGGATTTTTTTCTTGGCTTTTTGAAAGTAAAAGAAGATAGTATTTGAGGAGGCCAAGTTGTGGGTTTAATAACTTTATATCTTGAGAGAATGTTTGGTTATATGCTTGTTTTTTTACCATTCTATATTGTTGGTAGAGTTGTTTTCTTGAAAAGAGTAAAGAAACAAACGCTTTTTATTCAAGAAGTGATTTTAGCATTGTTCATGTTATACATAGTTGGATTAGCTTCACAAACCATAATTCCTAGCTGGGATATGGGTGTATATAGCGATACTGGGGAATTCTTCTTTCATATCAATATGTCGACCGCTAATGCACAATTAAATTTCATTCCTTTTCATACCCTATATCAATATTTCTATAGTACAAATGTAAATGTAGATGATTGGGGGAGTGTATCGCTTTTAAATATAACTGCAAATTTACTTTTATTTTCGCCTATAGGGTTCTTTGTTCCGATTTTATGGAAAGAGAAAAATCGATTGAAAACTATTTTACTACTGGGTCTACTTGTAACTACTTTCGTAGAAAGTATTCAGTATTTTATTGGGCGAAGCATAGATATTGATGATGTTATATTAAATACAGTTGGAGTAATAATTGGTTTTGGGTTTTTCCGGATTTTTAGGTTGAATCCAATAAATATGAATATTGAGGTAGAAAAATTGAAAATGCCATAAAAGAGTTAGAAGGGAATGTCAGTAATACTTATTCAAGTATGAATTAATGCATATGGCGGTGACTACATTTGATAGCAAAAATTTCAAAAGCTTTACGTGACGGAGATTTTACATATGAGGTCTATCTAAGTTTAGATGGAATAGAAATTAACGGTGACGAATTAATACTTACTATTCAAGTCACTTATGAAGATGATGATCAAGTATTACAATTATGGAGAGTTACCTGCAAGGATTTTAAGAGCCATAGTTTATCTGTCCAATTCTTTCAGGATTTTGACGTTTTGGATGAGCACGTGTTTCTATGGGAATTTAATAAAAATTCAGGAAATTTATTCATTAAAGGGCATTCTAATAATATTAACCAAGTTATTGGAGAGTTGTTTTATGCTCATTCAAATGCTGTGAGCGGTCAATTACCACTAGAAAAATATTTAAATATCAATTATTACACTAAGGATATAGTCGGCTTGTTAACACATGGAGAAGGGTTATTTAGTAAGGGGCCGGTAAATATAATAAAGGTACACGAAAAGGTTTTGTCAGAGTACGGTTATGAGACATCTTTAATTGAATTGCCTACGAAAGAAAATACCACTTATAAAATCTTTGTTTTTGGAGAATCATTTGTTGTTGCTAAAGACTTTGAAGCTCTTCAGGTTTTGTAAACAACGGGTAAAGACGGCTTTTTTTCGGAAATGTGTGTTTATTTTTACTGTAGGAATGTATAAGTTTCGTTCAGAATTCACAATAACAATAAGAGGAATAGAGTGATCTTATGGACCATCAGAAAGATATTCTTGAGAATTTTTTAGATGATAAAAACTTGGAAAGAAATCCTCTTTTTAAAGAGTTTTGTCAATACAAAGAAAAGGGACTACGAAAAGAGGCATTTAAATCGTTGGATACTTTTTTAAATGAAACAAAAGATTGGAATGCAGTTAAGAAAAGAGCATTCATTAGTTGGCTTTTTGGATGGTTTGAGAAATCAGATGATATCCATCATGTGTTAGTGCATCCGCTTGAGGAAAAATTATTGAAACCTACACTTAACGATTGGATGGTTGAGGATTCCGAAGATCCAAAACTATTTAGATGGAGTGGTCTTTTCTTAAAGACTGACGACCATTTAACTCATCTAGAAAAGGCGCTCGAACTTGGTGGCAAGAGGGAGCAAAGAGTTTTAGAAGAGATTATTAATTATTATATATACTCCATTGAGTTTTCATTTCATCATATAAACGAAGATGCATATCTTGGTGAAATTCATGAGGATCAAGAGATTCTATTAAAAATTGATTGCCTATCTACTAAAGTGGAAGATACACAAAGCAAAGAGAATATAAGGCAGACAGTGACCTATTATAAAAATTTATTGAATGATTGGATGGAGTTTAGTAGTCAAGGAAAAGAAGGTTTTGTCCAGTGGTGTACTGAAAATGGGAAGGATTATGGCTGGACTAACTCATATTATTATTAGAGTACTTAAATCATTAAACTGCGAATTTATAATAGTAAATTTTTTTGCAAATGATGAAGATCTTAACCATGATTTGCAAAAAAAATTTTATAAAATACATAGAAATTCTATGTATACAGTGATACAATTACATAAATTGGAATTGCTAATCAGGGAGAGTATGTTTAATGAAAAAAGATACTAAAATCCTTATAACAACACTTGTTGTGCTACTAATCCTAGTAATTGCATTAATAATGGGTGTTATAAAGATTATTTTCACTGTAATGGGAGCTGCGTGTGGAAACGATATACAAAGAGAAATACCTTCCCCAAATGGAGAGAAAGTAGCATATGTTTTCCTAAGAAGTTGTGGTGCCACAACCGTTTTTTCACCTCAATTATCCATCTTAGATAAAGGTGATGATTTGGAAAATGAAGGGGGAAATACATTTAAGTCAGACAAAAGTTTTACGATTGAATGGGTTGATAAAAAAAGTCTAAAGGTAGTTTACCCTAGTTCCTCTAAACCCTTTGAAATGGATAAAAGGGTTAATGGCGTAAGTATTGAGTATTATGAAGAATAAATGAGACTTCCTATCCTTCCCATTAACCTGTCTTTTTCTTTTGCGACTATCGGAAGTAGGTTAGGTCAAAAGGAAATGAATTTAAGAAGTGCACAAAACAATTGATTTAAAATGGAAAAATCTTCAATTATAATAAAAGGAAGAACAAATTTGGGGGTAATTGATATGCACATTGGTGATGTTTTATGGCAAATACTTAATCTGGTATTTCTTTTACTTGTAATTGGCTTTATTGTTACGATTTTTCGTCATTTCAAAAAGCGGAACGAACAACTTAGTAGGATAGAGGGAAAGATTGATCGCATTCAGAAGAAAATGAGTTAATACATATAAGGACCGCTATGTCGGTCTTTTCATTTAGGCTCTGTTGAATACGCAATGCTCAATGGGTGGAAGCGAGATAGAATAATTAAATACAGGGGGGTGGATTAGAAAAATGCCGTTGGTCGGACTAAGTGTGGTTATTCTTATTGCAATAGTTATGGGCACAAAGGTTTTTGATAATTTTATTAGAAAAGGGTTTAGACTAGAGAAAATATCTCAAGGAAGATACTTTACGAGATACCAGATGTGGGTGGAACTGCTTATATTGCTAATATTCGTCGTTGTTGCCAATCTAATAGGTATTGAATCATCTTATACCTATCTTGCCATTCTTGTATTTGGGCTAGTTTACTTCGGGTTTGAAGCCTTGGTGCAGAAAAAATACCTTAAAAATTCTAAAGAATACAAAGTCACTTTTTTAATAGGAGCACTTAAGACGCTGCTCTTTATGTTTTTAATTGTTATTTATAATGTAATTTATTATTAATTAAGTATAATTGGTTAATAATGAATGGTGTTTTAATCTTGTAAATTCAGAGGAAATTATCTTAAATAAACGAGTGGAAGCCCCAGCTGCTGTATTTAGTGGCTTTTTTCTTTTGTTCTAACGGAGAAATGGCAATTTGGAACTGATATAATTATGAGTAAAAACAAGGAGGCCCCTACTATGGCAAAGGAATTGTTACAAGAACAACGTGAAGAACTACTCAAAAAATTGAAAGCCCGATTTGAGAAAAACATGAACCGACATGAAGGTCTGGAATGGGCTGATGTACAAGCTAAGCTTGAGGCAAATCATGAAAAATTGTGGTCGCTCCATGAAATGGAGGCAACTGGCGGGGAACCAGATGTTGTTGGTCATGATAAAGAGACAGGTGAATACATATTTTATGATTGTTCAGCGGAAAGTCCAAAAGGTCGCAGAAGTATTTGTTATGACCGCGAAGCGTTGGAGTCAAGGAAACAACACAAACCACAATCTAGTGTGATCGATATGGCAACGGCCATGGGCATTGAGCTTTTAACGGAGGAACAATACCGGGAGCTGCAGGAGCTTGGAAATTTCGATCTGAAAACCTCAAGCTGGGTGCAAACCCCTGCTGCTATTAGAAAACTTGGTGGGGCCATCTTCTGTGATCGTCGCTACAACACGGTCTTTGTCTACCACAACGGAGCAGAATCCTACTATGCTGCAAGGGGTTTCCGTGGCTCGCTACGGGTCTAAATTTTGCATAGACAGTTTGAGAAAGGTTTTCTGGGGGAAAACTATCGGGCTAGAGTTAAGAGGGATCGTACCTACTACGGTCCTTTTATTATTTAACGAGGCAGGATCATTTCATTAAATACAATGAAAGGCTTATAAAAATTCAGCCAAGGATAAGATTTTTAAAGCGAGAGAATACTAAGCAAAACACGGCGAGGGAGATTTTCTATGGACACGCTTAAACCGATTCATATAAGTTCAACAAAAACAGACCTTAGCGAAGAGCTTACATCTGCTGAAATGGGTAAACTTTGGGCAACTTATATGGGCAACAGCATGTCAAAATGTATTTTACGCTATTTTCTTCAACACGTTGAGGATCAAGATATTAAAACTTTATTAGAGAACGCCTTCTCATTAAGTACGGAGTTTTTGAAAACCACAGAAGAGATATTTAAAAAGGAAAATTTTCCTATTCCGAAAGGTTTTTCAGAAGAAGAAGATCTTAACGCTGAGGCTCCTCGTTTATTTCAAGATGAATATTATGTTTATTACCTTAAATATGTCGCGAAAGCTGGTATGAGTATTTATAACGTTGCTGTGCCGCTTGTTTTTAGGAAGGATGTCGAAGAGTTTTTTACCTATTGTATGGATTCTACTATGGCATTGATGAAACAAATCAAAGATATCTTAATGGGGAAAGGACTCATCATTAAGCCCCCTAGTATTCCAGTACCAGCTAAAGTGGAATTTGTTCATCAAGATTTTTTAAATGGTTTCTTTGGGCATGTGCGACCTTTACATGCTTTAGATATTGCCCACCTTTACGATAATATTGAAAATAATGTAGCGAGTAAAGCGTTGATTATGGCGTTTAGCCAAGTGGTAAAATCGGAAAAACTTCGTCATTTGTTTTTAAGAGGGAAAGATTTTACACATAGACATGTTGAACTATATATGGAAAAACTACATAATGAGGATTTACCTACCCCATCGTTTCTTGATCATTTGGTTACAACATCCACCTTTGCTCCCTTTTCAGATAAATTAATGTTGTTTCATAAGATGGACATGTTTTCGATGAAAATTCGATCTTTTGGAAACTCAGTGGCTGTAAACGGAAGACATGATTTAGGACTCATGTATACACGGACGTTAATACAGATTTCTTCATTTGTTGAAGATGCAGCTAAAATTATGATTGAGAATGGCTGGATGGAACATCCCCCTTATGCAGCTGCACGAAATAGGATAGCTAAGAATCAGTAACAGTGTCATATTTCCGGATGGACTTGGACTGCTATAAAATATCGGGGAAATATAATTGAATATGGTTGGCGCAAAAGTTAAAGAAAGAGGGCACATGACTGCTCTTTTGCTGTAGTATAACCTTGTGCATATATGTAGAATAATGCAACTTGAAGACGATGGGAACAAACCACAGGGACGGTTCTGGTGGCTCTTTCTCGATGAGGAAAAAAGCCAGCAGAACCGTCTCCATGGTCCGCATCAAGAAACAATTTCAAAAACAGTACCTTGGTTAAGTTCTGTCACTTTCATAGAGTTATAGACCCCTAAATATAGCCTCGTTTGATCCAGATTCGTTCCTAAATTAACATAATAAGCAGATTGGGCTCCAAAATTATAATCGGTGTCAATTACACTATAATCATTTAGTATTCCGTCTGTTCTTACCTTGGTATAAGCTAATACCCCTCTAGCCGCCGTTTGAGATTCTCCTTTTCTAGCAAGATCGGAAAACACGACGCTACCTGTTAAATCGGGAATTCCATTCCCCATATATACCTGGACACCAGTCAGTGCAGTTCCTCCAAACTTATCGGGTCTGTGGTCTTTATGAAAATAATTAGTTAGCGGCTGAAGACGTTTCGCTGAAGTATTTATTGCTTCATTATAATAAGCAATGATTTTCTCATCCACGCTCGGATTTGAAGAGCAGCCTCTTATAGTCGAGGTAGGAAAAGCACCTTCCCATCCTCGCCAGCCAAAGTTAATGAAAGGTCCAGTGTTGCTTAAAGAAGCTTGAACAAGCTGAGTGACTGGGATGGGTTTATATGAGTGGAAAGAAAAAATCGATTCCACCAAATCCTGTCCGACCTGTCCTACATATTTCATATACTGATTATAAAACCTTTGATAAGTAATGCCTGGGATATTGCGAACCCCTTTGGCCATGACCGAAAGCGTTTCTTGGATAGGTAGGGGAAGTTCATTAAAACGTGTGACAACGGGTGGATTATTGGTAAAAGTGTTCTTAGCTACATCTATTTCAATGATTTTACCGGCAATCTCCAGATTGTCCTGACTTAAATTAAAGGGATCATAGCCTGATCCACCATCTCCGGTGGTTAAAACAAGTTTTCCTGTTTCAGGCGAAAAGTTTAAGCTATTGACACCGTTATGATTAAAGAAGGGTCTTCTTAAGTTCAGTAATGTCCGCCGTTTTTGGGGTTGACCATTCGATTGTAAAATCCATTCTTCCACTGTATCAATATGATCATATTGAGTTTCTCTATTAATCCATCTTAGGTTTAATGAATTGGGATCACACGGGTTAGGCTGAAAAGATTCAGAAAGTGCACCTGGACCTTGTGTCCCCGCTACTGAATAGTGAATGTAAAACAGGCCGTTATAATAAAATTGGGGATGAAACGCTAGCCCTAGCAAACCCCGTTCATCATATCCGCCACCAGGATCACCTAGCTTTATAATTCGCGGGCGAATATCTAAAAAAGTCCGTACTGCCCCGTTACTTATATAAAAGATCTCTCCCACCTGGGTTGCAATAAATAATCTTTCAATGGAATCACCCGGAAGGATAGCTGTTTTTAAGACAGTGGGTAAATTTATCTTAGTTACAATGGGCCGAAATCGAACCTTCACTTTTTTCAACTCGCTTTACACCCCTTCTTATTTGTTTTCTTTTATAAGAATATGAGTAGATCTGTTCTATTAGTCTTAAATTAGGGTCGAGGAATCTAACCGGGCATTGTCCATTAATAAATTGAGTTATTATTTAAATTCAATTTATAGTGATAATTTCTTATAAGTTGGAAAAAAATACTACATAAGAAAGGAGGGAGTGTGAATGTCTATGAAAAAGTGGTTAACTCGATTAGCCGTTTTCCTTGCGATTATTTTGGTCTTGGCAACTGCAGGTGCACTCAGTGTATTTGCTGAAACCGGAGTCGTAACACAGTCTTTTGAGTCAGCGAAAGCGATTGATGTCAAGCTGTATGATGATGCCTTTAATCCGAAAGTCATCACCATTCCGAATGGAAAAACGACAACGTTGATATTGAAAAACGAGGGTAAGAAAGAGCACACTTTCACAGTGGAAAAGCTCAGTATTGATGTTGAGATTCAGCCAGGACAAGAAAAAACTATTACCGTTAATCCGAAAAATACCGGTACATATGAACTGATATGTCGTTATCATTTCCATGAAGGTATGGTTGGAAAAGTAATAGTTAAATAACCAGCAGGGCCAATCTGAGCTGCCCCGTAAATGTTAGAAACCGAACTAACAGTACAAGTCCAGTTCAATCAGGCCTTGCTTTTTTTGAGGAAATGGAACTTTTTAGGGTGTGATTCGTATATACACTAAAAGAAAAACCTGGGCTTCGAATATAGTAATGACGATATTGAAGAGAATCAAGCAATTGTTGCATTAAAAAGTGATCTGGAAAAAACATATTTTTTTACTTATAAAAAAAAGACAAAGGAATTAATACAAATTGATATTGTTAATGGTGAGATGATCGAATCATTAGCAGGAAAATAATATTCAGTTAATGGTCCAGAAAGGAGTTCGACATGAGGCTAATAGATGAGTACTTTGAAACAGCGATGGAAGCCTGGAGTATGATGCAAAAGACTTCTGGTGACGAAGGCGCAGAATGGGCAGAAAGATTTGAACGTTACTTTTATGAATTTATCGATGAATTGAAGAAATGGTGGACAACTCTTCACCCAAAGCCAACGACTATAGAAGAGGCGGAGGAGTTACCTGAAATAAAAAAGTGGAAGGAGCAAATCCCTGCTCCTGTACAACTAAATTTTCTTACCGAATTAGAGGATATTATGGACGGATTTGATACGGAACGGTTTGATTAAGAAGTTGAGTAGTGAAAATATAATTAAATATCTTAGTAGACCACCAAACGGGAGTCGTTTGTATAGAGGATGAGGACGATTGAGCTGGAGATTTTTTAAAAAGAAATCGGCGTTTTACCCTGCCGACAGATACTCAAAGGAGTATATAGAAGAAAGGTTGAAAGTTACAGGCAAGTATGAGTTATCAAAAATACCTCCTATTTTTGAGCTTTTATTAACTAGCTCTAATGAATTAAAAATTAGAACAGCAAAAGTACTTCAAGAATATGTATTGTCTTTAAACATTCTAGTATTATCAAAGCTTGATCGTATTTTTAGAAATCATACTTCATTGGATTGGAAACATGATTGGAAGAATGAATCACCAGAGAATTTATTAATGTCTGATATGACTGAAGCTGAGAGAATAATAATTTTAGGTTTGTGCAGTTTTCATCCAAATGGTTATTTTAGAGAAAAAGCGTTGCATTTATTAAATTTGCATGACTCAGGTTATGAATTTCCTTATTTACTTATCCGCTGTAATGATTGGGTTTCGGAGATAAGGGAGTCTGCGAAAAAAAATGTCGAGTGTCGTTTAACAACTAAGTATGTTAACCACATTGTCAACAATCTCCCCATAGTATTTAAGCTAAAGAACACTAGGAGAAATGACCATAGTCAAATGTTTGAACATGTTGCTCATTTGTTATCTCAAAAGGAGTCGTTCCCATATTTGGACCAAGGTACAAGGTCAAAGTCAATTAAGGTAAGATATTTCTGCTATCAAATGATTGTACACTCAAAATTGTACAAGAAAGAATTACTCTTCAATTATCTTAAGCTAGAAAAAGAGCCTCACCCGCGCCTACTACTGTTCAATGAATTAATAAGTGACATTAGTGTAATAGAATTTAATGAATATTACCCTATCTTAAAGAAGGACAAATTTCCAATGATAAGAGCAAGAGTATTGGAAAAATATCATTTCTTCTTTCCTAACGAGAGTATTTGCGAACTTGAAAGTGCCCTGGTAGATAAAAGTTATATGATTCGATCACTAGTAAGATTCCTGTTAAAAAAGCATAACTTTACAGACTTTTCTTCTTTTTACATGCAGATGATAAACTCCAAGCAATCTCTTCGTGGAGCTATTTTGGGATTAGGCGAAGTCGGTAAGAAAGACCATGCAAAGGAGATCATTCCATTTTTAGCTCATAATGATGTTTCGATTGTTAAGGCTGCCATCCTAGCATTAGCAATATTAGATGGGAAAAGTTACAAGGGAGAGTTTGTCTGGATGCTAAATCACAGGCATGTGGGGGTATCGAATGCTGCCAGGAGATCATTAAAAACGCTAAATTATAGTGATTTAAAAGAACAATTATATACCATTTACAAAAAGACTAGATACAACCATTCCAAATATAATATAGCTCTTTTACTATGTTCACTAGCAAAATGGGATGCAATTATCTATATTATAGAGTTCTATGTAAATAGGGAAGATAGTAATCTAACAGGATTAGGTAGAGCCTATTTCGATAAATGGATAGAAAACTTTAACCGTACTTTTGATTCACCAACTATGATTCAAATAGAATCAATTAAGAATACATTAGCAATGTATGGTAGCAGATTAGAAAAACAAGATGTAAGGTATATTGAATTCAGTATTACAGGGTTTCAATAATAATTTTGAGCTTGTTTTTGTCAATTAACTGATGGATGTATTGGCAGTATGTTTATTAATCTTTATGAATCATTACTGAATGATAATCCTGTATACAAACGAATATGTATTCATATTGGTGAAGCGATGCTTACTGCACTAATGAAGCAGGTTACTTGAAGAAGAAATTGAATAATTTTAGAAAAAATTAACTTCCTTATATAAATGTAATGCTAAAATATTTACAGGAAAATCGGTTAAAAAAAGCGTGAGGGCGGCGGGAAAATGTCTGTTGTTGAAGTTGATAAAGTGGATGGAATTGGTGCGGATTTTGATGAAAAGAAACTTATTTTTATGATTTCAGACCATCTTGGATGGGACAATGAATATGAGCACTTAATAATACAAGATAAAATTAATGCTTATTTAGGATTTATCGAAGCTGAAGAATATAACGATATTTATCCAGATAATGAATTTAATTCATTTGTAATTCAAATTTATTTTCTAAATGAACCAACAAAAAATTGCAACCAATTTTTAGAGACAGTAACTAAACAATTACATGAGTTTAATATAACAATTGAACAAGAATGGTCTTACGATGAAAACATATAAGGCATTTATCTTCTTCAAGTAAACCAGCTAATAGTTTGTCAACATTTTTCAATAAAAAGTTTAATAACCTCATGATATACTAAAAATGTTCAT
Organism: Bacillus sp. SORGH_AS_0510; assembly: GCF_030818775.1. NCBI lineage: Bacteria > Bacillati > Bacillota > Bacilli > Caryophanales > Bacillaceae > Bacillus > Bacillus sp. SORGH_AS_0510. Next base: position 851,382 of record NZ_JAUTAU010000001.1, read on the forward strand.
GCCAAATAACCTTCCTAAATTCTCTTTCTGGAAGGTTTTGTTGTATTTAGTTAGATATAGGTTCTAAGCTATATCTTGGAAAGTTGTTCTGCTTTTTAGTAAGGCATAAATCCAATGTAAGAGTTTGTTTACACAAGCAATAATGGCTACTCTAAAGGGTTTTCCTTCTTCTCGTTTCTTATCGTAAAACTCACGTAGTCTTCTATTACGTGGAATGATCTCATCAGTCGTTTTCTTTTTACGGGAATCTCGAATACCACTTTGAACAGCCATATACAAGGCGTGGCGAAGCCTACATGAGCCACGTTTGGTTATTCGGTTTACCGATGCAGTAAACTTTCCAGAAGAATACACACTAGGATCTATTCCAGCGAATGCAACTAACTTCTTGGCATCATTAAACCGATCTATCTCTCCGATTTCAGAAATAATCGTTGCAGCGATTTTTTCTCCGACTCCAGGGATAGATTGAAGAATCTCATATTCTTCAATTTCACTTGCGAGGGCATCTATTTCATTCGCAATATTGGATAGATGCTCTTGGTATTGAAGAACAATCTTAACCAAGATTTCAAGGTTAAAAATATGACTATCGTAGAGATTGTTTTGAAAAGGATCACGATTGGCGGCTTCTCTTAACTTCTGTGCCTTTTCCTTTGCCCATGACTCCGAACGACTCATACATAACGAACCTATTTTATCAGTTAATTCTTTTTCACTTACACTTAATACTGCCTTAGAAGTAGGGAATTCTAGTAAAGTAAGCAAAGATACCTTTGAATAGAGGCTTCCAAAAACCCCTCGATACTCAGGAAAGACCTGATCAATTAAGGAATGTAGCTGTATCTTAGTTTTTGCAGATATTTCTGCAATACTCTCTTGTTGCCTTGTTAGATTACGAAGGTTTAAGAGTTGAACACCACGCTTCTTATAAGGCTCTAGTTCTTCTTTATAAAACAGTTCACAAAGATGATAAGCATCAATCGCATCAGTTTTAACCTTTCGAAGGCTTGAGCTCTTGGCTCTATGTGAGATAAGTGGATTCACGATAATATAAACATAATTTTGTTCCTCTAGAAACTGAATAACGGGAATATGATAGTGCCCAGTTGATTCTAAAACGACCGAAGGTTGATAACCACCAGTTTCCTTTTCCACATCTAGAAGGAATTCTAATAGACTTTCTAACCCTTTAAGATCATGTTTAATACTAAAACTCTTACGGTATGGTTTTCCTTTATCTAAAAATGCTTGAACTTGGCTTTCCCCTTTTGATACATCCAGACCAATCACTGGATTCATATTAATTACTCCTCCTCCTAGAAATACATATTAGTCGGTATCCCCTAAAGCTCCTTGTAATGTCATAGGTTCGCTTGTTAAACGGGATCATGGTCCCAACCAGCCTGAAACATGTTTATACAAGTAGGGGGTGAACAGTTTACTTGACGGGATCTAGTCCCACGGGGGCGACGTTCTACCCCGACTACCGTAATCATATGACCATATAGAAAAAGGTCAACCAGAAAATTCTGGCTAACCTTATATTACGAACGGGTGCAAGAGTTAGGGAAGTGGGATGGCTGCGGCGATCCCATTTTCTTATTGTGCTGACGGGCAGGTTAGTTCAACAACCATATAGAATATAGATTGTGAAAAGGGCTTTTGAGAGGAGGAATTTTGTGCAAGATAATTTAGCTTTTCATATTCCAACTTATACAGACGATGATTCAACCTTTCCCAAACCAGTAAATAGAAGTTATGATTATTGGGTTCATTTAATAAAATACTTTTTATTAAAATCTGATACGATTGAAGTGCATTGTTGGAATGAAGAAATTGACACAATTGATGAAATTAAAAAACTCAACTCATTTGAGATGTTTCAAGAAGAAAATATTACTGTCTTTAAGGGAATGAAAACCTCAATTATTTCAGCTTATCTATCGAATGACAATATTAATAATATTGGAGAGTTCAAATGGTTTACAGTTAATTTAGATAAAGGTACGGTGCCAGTATTTCATTCAGGTCATTGGGGAACTGAATTCTTTGTTCCTAATGCTATGGAAAAAGATGTTGAACTTATTAAAAATGTAATTCCAGCCGAAACTAGTTTTCATAATTATTAATACATTCTTTTTTTTACTAAATGCGGCATTTGCAAAAGAAACTGGGTGCGGTTTTCGAAGATTTTCTTATTGAAGTAACGGAGCAGTTTACTTCAAAAAGAAGGATTTTGAAATTTGAATCTAGAAGTAAAATTAACGATATTTGGTTATTGAGAAGAGGTGGAGATAAATGAAAAAAGGCATCAGTTTCCTAATTGCAAATAGATACGGAAGTTACCTGGGAGAGGTATTGAAGCCTTTTAATACGACTGACTTCAACTGGCTTATTGGGGGCGAAGAGTCATATTTTGTGGAGGATGATACGCTAGGTAAACCACTTTTCCCAGAAGACTCAATCGTTTTGGACGGTAAGATTCTAAAAAATATTATAGAAAAAAATGAGTATTATCTAATATTTGCAGATTTAAAAGCGTACCCAAAAGGAAATAATCCAGCGGATATTAAAACGTATGATGAGTTTTTAAAAAGCAATTGTCAACTCGTGTTATTAGTCGTTGATACTATATATATGATAATCTATTGTAAGGACTCGGAAAAACTTGAAAGTTTATTTCAAAACGCAAAGTTAAAAGGTTTTGAGGACCTCCAGTACATTACGGATGAAAATGACACAATAGAAAGGCTATCTTGTTGGTAAAACGAACTTATAACTACACATTCTATTTCAAACTAACAGGGGCAAGAGTTGAAGACCCAGCTGCCAATTAAGGTGGCTTTTTTCTTTATTGAAGTAACGGGCATGTTAATGCAAGAAGGAGTTTAAACGGAATATAGATTGCTTGTAAATGCACTTTACTTAAATGAGCGGTATAAACTATCTTTTCGGAATATTGACTATTATTAGAGTTAGGCTTAAATACTTTTTGGTAAAATTGTTAATAAAGGGGGATTGAATTGAAAAAATTTTATTTATTAATTTTAATGATCATTACTCTAGTAGGTTGTCAAACAAATAAAACATCTCAAGCAAATAACACATTTTTAAAGTATAAAAGTGCTGTTGAATACGGGCTACAAGACGAAGGAATTACCAAAGATGATATCATTGATGAAATTCAAGTTGGTGGGGAACAATTTATTATTTTTGCAAACCCTAATTTAAGTGATTCAATTGCAATTGCAAATATTAATGTAGACAAAAATGGTGCTTATACTTGGAACCTAGTTGGTTCAAGATGTGCTTTTGCAATGAGTTCAAATCATAGTATTCCTTCGGTTAAGGATGAAATTCAAACGATATCCAGAAAAAAATTTAACTTTTATCTGGGACCGGATAAAACTAAACTAGCGTTGATGGCAGATGTGGATAACGAAGAACTTAAATACGATGAAAAAAGAGAGTTGTATTATATTATTAGGGAAATATAGAATTTCTTTTACGCCCCTTTTTTATTGGAATATCAGCAAGTATTGGGCAATTTGGTTGTATTAAAAAGGCGGTGGTTTTTATTGATTAAAAAGTATTTAGTTTTATATGTCCCAGCAATAATTATTTCAGCCATTCTATATTTTACATTACCTCAACATTTAAAATATCTAATAATAATTCCTCCAGGGATAGCAGGGGTGATTTATAATATTTGGTCAAAAAGACCGATAAGGTAAATGGAATTTATTTTCGTTATTGAAGTAAACCAGCTAATAGTTTGTCAACATTTTTCAATAAAAAGTTTAATAACCTCATGATATACTAAAAATGTTCATGCCAAATAACCTTCCTAAATTCTCTTTCTGGAAGGTTTTGTTGTATTTAGTTAGATATAGGTTCTAAGCTATATCTTGGAAAGTTGTTCTGCTTTTTAGTAAGGCATAAATCCAATGTAAGAGTTTGTTTACACAAGCAATAATGGCTACTCTAAAGGGTTTTCCTTCTTCTCGTTTCTTATCGTAAAACTCACGTAGTCTTCTATTACGTGGAATGATCTCATCAGTCGTTTTCTTTTTACGGGAATCTCGAATACCACTTTGAACAGCCATATACAAGGCGTGGCGAAGCCTACATGAGCCACGTTTGGTTATTCGGTTTACCGATGCAGTAAACTTTCCAGAAGAATACACACTAGGATCTATTCCAGCGAATGCAACTAACTTCTTGGCATCATTAAACCGATCTATCTCTCCGATTTCAGAAATAATCGTTGCAGCGATTTTTTCTCCGACTCCAGGGATAGATTGAAGAATCTCATATTCTTCAATTTCACTTGCGAGGGCATCTATTTCATTCGCAATATTGGATAGATGCTCTTGGTATTGAAGAACAATCTTAACCAAGATTTCAAGGTTAAAAATATGACTATCGTAGAGATTGTTTTGAAAAGGATCACGATTGGCGGCTTCTCTTAACTTCTGTGCCTTTTCCTTTGCCCATGACTCCGAACGACTCATACATAACGAACCTATTTTATCAGTTAATTCTTTTTCACTTACACTTAATACTGCCTTAGAAGTAGGGAATTCTAGTAAAGTAAGCAAAGATACCTTTGAATAGAGGCTTCCAAAAACCCCTCGATACTCAGGAAAGACCTGATCAATTAAGGAATGTAGCTGTATCTTTGTTTTTGCAGATATTTCTGCAATACTCTCTTGTTGCCTTGTTAGATTACGAAGGTTTAAGAGTTGAACACCACGCTTCTTATAAGGCTCTAGTTCTTCTTTATAAAACAGTTCACAAAGATGATAAGCATCAATCGCATCAGTTTTAACCTTTCGAAGGCTTGAGCTCTTGGCTCTATGTGAGATAAGTGGATTCACGATAATATAAACATAATTTTGTTCCTCTAGAAACTGAATAACGGGAATATGATAGTGCCCAGTTGATTCTAAAACGACCGAAGGTTGATAACCACCAGTTTCCTTTTCCACATCTAGAAGGAATTCTAATAGACTTTCTAACCCTTTAAGATCATGTTTAATACTAAAACTCTTACGGTATGGTTTTCCTTTATCTAAAAATGCTTGAACTTGGCTTTCCCCTTTTGATACATCCAGACCAATCACTGGATTCATATTAATTACTCCTCCTCCTAGAAATACATATTAGTCGGTATCCCCTAAAGCTCCTTGTAATGTCATAGGTTCGCTTGTTAAACGGGATCATGGTCCCAACCAGCCTGAAACATGTTTATACAAGTAGGGGGTGAACAGTTTACTTGACGGGATCTAGTCCCACGGGGGCGACGTTCTACCCCGACTACCGTAATCATATGACCATATAGAAAAAGGTCAACCAGAAAATTCTGGCTAACCTTATATTACGAACGGGTGCGTTTCTGTAATAAACAGGGACGCTTTTTTTTATTAGCTAAAGGTGTACAGTAAATACCCCTTAACATATTAAAGGGTTAAATTGAAAATACTACCATAGTAAAAAACTATAAAAAAGGATGTGATCAGTATCAAGTTTTTCAAAATAGTTATTATGTTTATCATATTAACCTGTTCCTTTACATTTGGAGCAAAAGCAACAACCTACACTAGCGAACAATTACAAAAGACTTATTTTGAAATAGGCTATACTGGAATACACCAGGCATTAAAAGATAGCAGTATACATTTTAATCGCAATATTGAGCTACCAGTGCAAATTCCACCTATTGCTTTTACTCATAGCTTTGCAAGGGTAGGTAATATAGAAGATAAGCCTAATGATAAACTTGAAATCGAGTACATTAATAAAGATATACCTGAGAATCACTATAAGATTTTTGTTCAACCTGCAGAATATGGTTTAAAAATAAAAGAAAAGCTAATTGATCAAAGGTTAAAAATAAAAGGTAGTGTAGCGATCCTTAGTACCAAGGCAGTAAGAGGATTTAACCTCTTTGTATTTGAAAAGGATGGTTTCCAATATATCTTGAGTGTTGATAAGAGGGTATCGAACATAGTCACACCAAAAATATTTAAGGAAATCGCAAATTCCATTCCTAAATAAAACAAATATTTAAATGAGCATTGGGTATTTACATAAGTTTATTAAAAGTAAGGAGGTTGCCCAATTGGTTATTTTGAGAACAAGTAATTTTTACGATGATACAACTTGTAGTGTAAGAGATGACTTTTTAGAATTAGAATTTTTAGTTGTAGGAAATCACTTTTATGAAGAAATATAATATTGTATTTCTAATCCTCATTGGATTTTTATTTAATTCATCCAGCCAAATGGCTGAAGCAAAAAATAATACTAATCAACAGATCCCTTTTTTGGAACAATTATTGACGCACTCATTAAAGCATTATGAGGTCGAATACATTAAAATTGAAAATGATTCTGGGCAGCAGCGTGTTTTCAGTATCAACGATGGTTTTCAAGAACGTGTACTAAGAAAAGTGGTACACTGGCTTAATCACTCTAGCCGAGTGAATGGAACAATCGAGGTATCTTTAAATAATCCATCTAATAAATTGACGTTAAAAATGGCAAATAATGAAGTGATTACTATTGAACCCGCCTATACGTGTAAAGTTGACAAAAAACGAAAAACCTGCACTGCTAAAGATGGAGAATTAATCGTTTCAGGAAACAGCAAAAAAATACGATTAAAGTCACAATCTCTTTATGATTGGCTCGTTGTAGGGTGGAGAAAAGAAGTGGTGGGACCTATTAAAGAAGAGTTGCTTGAAGAAGCATTGTTTACACGTTATTTAAATTATTTGGGTCCATCTTATTCGGAATTTTTTATGTGTCCAAAAATCAGAATTGAACCCATTGATGGAGATCCCAGGAGACATCTCATTTTTGCCAGTGCTTTAAACTATTCAGGACACCACGGTAGCGATTATGATAAACTTACTTTTTCTGTAAGGGATTCTAACCTAACAGGGTTACAAGTGACAAATGTAAAAATAAAGAAACATATATCGCAAGAAGAAAGCCAAAAACAATGCCAAACGTTCGATTAAATATAGTTTATACGAAAGGGCGTTTCTTTTAGGGAGGGGACGCTTCTTGTTTGGGTTTTTACAGCAAATTTAAGTTATTATTAGTTTGTGAAGGTTTGTACTTAAGCTAACGGGTGCTTTAACATAATAAGTTATAAAATAAAAGAGTCTAAAATATGCAAGTTTTATGCATTTCTTGCGTATGTTGGCTTTTTTACATAAAAAAAGATACTGCCGTTTATAGCATTTATTAATTGCCAAATACAATGCTGTCATTGCGGCAGCTTTTTTTATTGTGCAAAGGTCAGGATGGAGAATGCCTGAAGAATATTTTCCTTATGAATGGAAGGAAAGACCAGACGAAGTTCGTGACTTTTGGCTAAATTACAAGCACTTAATTGCAACTGAATTTACTTAAATCCAAAGACATCAGCAAATCCTTGCTACTAAGAGGTAAGAAACCAAGGGAATCGTCCCCCTGGTCTATTGCTACAAGTGTAGTAGACTGATAAAATCATAGTACACTGCGTGATGATCAAAAAATATTCTATATCCTTTTTTATAAAGGAATATATTGAACACCAGAAATGGCTAAAATACATAGTAAGGAATGAATGGAAAGAAGGGAATAACATGGGGAGAGATCGGAAATTTAATGAAGTGGACTTATTCCTTTGCACCAAAAAGCTCATTATTGAAACGGGATATGAAGGATTTACCATTGGTCAATTAGCCTCACAGTTAGATATCTCACGAGCAGCCATTTATAAGTATTATCAAAATAAGGATGAATTGTTATTAGATTTTATGCTAGATGAAATGAACCATACATTGAAGAGTTTTTCATCTATTCCAGAGGAGTTACCTTTTCTAGAAAAGATCGACTTACTTTTGCAAAAAATATATAAGTACAAGGATTTACATTCAATACTTGGGATTCAGGAAGGTATTTCTACCAAAAACGCACCACATCTAGAAGCGAAGAAAAACCAACTCTCGCTCATGCATCGTGAACTATATCAGCCTCTTATGCATCTAGTTCAGCAAGGTAAGTCAGAAGGCTATATGGATATGGACATGCCGAATGAATTATTACTAGGGTTTATTTTTCAAAGTATTGCGATTCCTAACCATTCAGGAATGGACACTGAAGAAGTGTTCAATTATACAAAGAAGTTAATTCTCAATGGAATTCTAAAAAAAAAGTGACACAATTGTAACTTATATGTATAATAATCTTTGTGAAACACATATAAGTTATTTTTTTTAGCAAAAGTGACACATGTGTAACTAATCTTGAAGGGGGAGTTCGAGTTTGTTTTTAGCCATAAAGGAATTAAAGTATGCAAAATTTCGTTATTTAATGATGAGTATTATTATTATCTTAATTGCATGGTTGGTTTTTATTTTATCAGGGCTGGGAAATGGCCTTTCGACACTGAGTGCTGCCGCTGTTAAAAACCTAGATGCCAATTATGTTGTTTATGAAAAATCTGCTGGTGCTACCTTTAGTAAGTCGATTATTTCTGGAGATTTAATTGATGAGATAAGAGCAAATAAAGATGTAAAGGATGCAACTGGTTTTGGAGCATCCATGGCCGCTGTATCCAAAGAGAAAACAGACGATAGTCAAAAGAAAACGGATGTTGCACTAATTGGAGTCACGAGCGGTTCGTTTATTGAACCAACCGTTATAGAAGGAAAGCAACTTTCAACCGATAAGAAGTTTGGTGTGTTAGCCAATCAAACGTTAAAAGATGCGGGATATCAAATTGGCGATGAGTTGCTTGTTTCTAATTCAAATATGAAATTAACCATTAGCGGTTTTGTTGAAAATGAAACCTTCAACCATTTACCTGTATTATTTACAAATATGGATACATGGAGAGCGTATCAATATGCAGCACCGGGGTCTGACAATGGGGTGAAAAATCCCGTTCAAGCCATTACGTTAAACGCACCAAATTTAGATGCTGCCATGCTGAATAAAAAGGTCCAAGGAATTGAAACCGTAACAAAAAATGCAGCTGTTCAAGGAATGCCAGGGTATAAGGAAGAGACTGGTACCATTATCATGATGCTTGCATTCTTAATTGTTATATCAGCATTTATCATTGCCGTTTTCTTCTATGTGATTACGATTCAGAAGACTCCACAATTTGGTGTGATGAAGGCGATGGGAGCATCCAATCGATTTATTTCAAAATCAATTGTGGGACAAGTATTTATTTTATCCTTCTTTGGAATTTTGGTCGGCATTGGATTAACGTATTTAACCGCTCTTGCCTTCCCGAAAAATATGCCTTTTGACTTAGATGCTAAACTTGTTGCCTTATATGGACTAGCTTTATTAGTGATTAGCTTATTGAGTTCCATCATTTCAGTACGACAAATTACAAAAATTGATCCGCTGATTGCTTTAGGGAGGGTGGAATAGATGAGTGGTATTCAGTTACAACAGGTGACGAAACAATATAAAGAGGGAGCTGCGACCGTAACCGCTCTAAAGGAAGCTTCTTTTACTGTGAATCCTGGTGAGCTAGTGGCAATTGTGGGTCCTTCAGGTTCAGGAAAAAGCACGTTGTTATCTATTATTGGTTCTTTAATCAAGCCCACTACTGGCAAGGTAATTGTAAATGGTCAAGATGTTGGGACCCTAAATGAGAAGCAATTAGCAGACTTCCGTTTGAATGAGATAGGATTTATTTTTCAAGCATCCCACTTAATTCCGTACTTATCTGTGCTTGATCAATTAATCTTAATCAAAAAAATGGCTGGTAAGATGAATAAAGAGGATTATCAATCGGCAATAAACTTACTGACAGAGCTTGGGTTGGGCGATAAACTTTCCAAGATGCCTAATGAATTATCGGGTGGTGAGCGTCAACGGGTAGCCATTGCTCGGGCCTTATTTAACCAACCAAGCGTTATTCTTGCTGACGAACCGACAGCTAGTTTGGATTCAGATCGTGCACATGAAGTGGTGAAATTGATTGCTGATGAGGTAAAGAAGCGAAAAAAAGCAGCCATTATGGTTACGCACGATGAACGTATGTTAGCTTACTGTGACCATGTTTATCACATGGAAGATGGACAATTAATGTACAAAAAGGATGAAAAAAGCCGTTAATTGGCTGGTTCTGCGATGACTGACAATGAAATGTTGTCAGTTTTTTTTATAATTGGTCAACCTTTAGATGGTTTTTTACCCAAAAAAATAAAACTCTTTTTACTTAGGGTGCTTTCATTGATTTTCGTTCGTTTTCAGCCTTCTGCTTCTGAAATCAATAGCCGGCCAATCCTGTTCATTCTTATTACTAAAGGTAATGGTCACTAAATCATATGGTGGATTATGAGCTCCTTCAAAGGTTGTTACCTGCACAGTGACATTAAATAAGTAGCTGCCTTCTCTTAGCTTCTTGATTTTGAGAACCCTTTGGTTGTAAAACTGCTTAGGTTCGCCGTAATGTTTCTCGATTTCTCTATAAATAAAGGGAAATAGCAAAGTGATGATTACGTCCTCGCGTAATTGTACATCGTCATTAGCGATGGTTGCAGCTTTGGCGGGTGAATAAGCGAAAAGCGTGAAGCAGGAAATTATTATCAAAAGGCTTTTTTTCATAAAACTCCTCCATTCTAGGTTTCTCCTATTTTCATCATTTAAGGGATAATTAATGCGTTGGTCCAGAAGGATTGACGCTATTTTTGTGGAAAATAAATAGTTGGAATTATATGACAAAAATGGTACTTTGGGTGATAAAATGAAATTAGAATGTTTTTAGATGGAGGGGAGATGTTGCGGGTTAAATATAAAGAAAGTCCATTATGGAGAGTTGCGGGAAGCCTTTGGTTGTTTGTTGCTATAATGAACTTAATTATGTTTAGCGGAATATTTGGTGAATTTTACTTTGTGATAACTTTACTTTTTATCTTTAACTTTTTGATGAGCGGTATTTTGACGGTATTTTACTTTAGAATCACATCGATTGATTATATAAGAGTAAACGAGAACATTCTTTCAATTTATAAAGGTTTGGTTTTGCCTATGAAAAAAATCAATTTAACCGAAGTCGAACAGGGACGTGTCATAGGTAATCGGTTCGTATTAATTTTAAGAAATCAAAAAGAAGTGGAAATCAATTTGAAGTTTATTACGATAAAAGACTTCGAAAGAATGAAAGTACAATTAGAAACGTATTTTCCAGTTTTATAGGGGGGATTTTAGTGAATTTTTTAATTGGTGTCATTGCGTTATGTTCTGGGTCGTGGATGACTATTTATTTATACGGATTGTATGCCACAAGTTCAGTGAAGTATCATGATGTTCTCATTATTTTTCCAGTGATTATGGTTCTAGTGGTGCTCTACTGCGCCTATTTAGAAATTAATAAAATGGAGAAGAAACAATAAAAAACCAGGGAAACCAGGGGAAAAACCAGGGGGACGGCTCTGGTGGCTCTTACTCGATGAGGAAAAAGGCCATCAGAACCGTCCCCTTGGACTTAAAGGAGTTTGTCCGATGAATGAAATAGATAAGCGAAATAGATTAATGGAAGAACCATTTTCCTATAAAATTACTAAAAAAGGAACGGTCATTATTTATTTTGAAAATAAACAAATTAAAATCATAAAGGATAAGGAAGCGGAACGTCTGATTACAAAGATCAATGAGGCGGAAGGAAATATTACAGAGGTTCAATTATTGCTTGCTAAAATAACTGGTAACTTTAAACGTGGGAATGAAAAAGAGAGTCGAAACAAAAATTAGCCTTTCTGGTAGATCACTTTTAATCGGATGTCCCTAATAGATCAGATATAAAAATATAAAGGAGGGTTCATTCATTGATAAGAACGTTGCTTTTTCCCAAAGAGGAGTGCCCTTTACATATAAAAAAACAAGTGTTGACTTTGATGAAACAGGAATGGCCCCAAGCATTTGTGGATGGAGAGGAAGAGTCCCTCTGGAATGAGACTCCTGAAACGAATTCCACTTCCTTGGTTCTTCTCATCGATGATTTCGTGGTCTGTCATGTTTCTGTTCCTTGGAAACATATAAAGCATGAAGGTAAGACTTATAAGGTTTTTGGACTTAGTGAGGTCATGACCCATTCTTTCTATCGGAAACAAGGATATGGGGGATCACTTGTGAAGGAAGCTACCTCATTTATTGAGAGGAATTATGCAGATGTAGGAATGTTTACTTGCGACCCTCAATTGGTCCCCTTTTATCGTCAATGTGGGTGGGTGCATTTTGATAGGGCTTGTTTAGTGGGTGGTTCAAGAGAGGTCCCATTAAGAAGCGATTCCTTCGGGTTAGCGGTCATGATGAAGTTCTTCTCTAAAAAAGCTCAAGAGAATCAAAGAGATTTTGAGGCGGCAGATGTGTTCCTGGAGTTAAGGGAAGGGAAACTATGGTGAAAAAGTGGGGACAGTCCCCCGGCGCTTTAGCGCAGCGGGGGACTGTCCCTCTTTTAAGCTTCTTTAGTCAAATCATGCTGTATCAGTTGTTTTCGATTATAAAACTTTTCAAAGATGATCCCCATAAAGTAGAAGAATAATAGGCCAAAGCTGATATGAATGAGTGTAAATTTTGCTCCGAATGATGTGAATTCGTAGACAAGCACCGGTAATTTTGCGGTTGTCCATGCTCCTAGAAAGAATACAATGTAGCGAATCCCTGCTCCTTTTTTTAATAAAAGGGCTGCGATGGGAAAAGCGACATAGAGGGGTCCAGCTGCAATCACTCCTAATAGGAGGGAGAACAGGACACCGTAGATGCCAGATTTCTCTCCCATATAACGTATAAGGGTTTCTTTTTCCACCCATTTGTCTAGTAGACCTACAAATACAAGGACAGGAGGAAGGAGAAACAGCATATCAATTAGACTTTTTCCTGTTAGTTGGAATGCACTCCAACCCAATGACCGGTTGATTACTGTAAGGATGAGCGTCCCAGATAATAATATTAGAAAGAAACGGAATCTTTTTACTGATTTCATGTCATCACCACCCATATGATAAAGGCAAAAAGAAGGGACATGGCCAAGGCGGAAGCATTACGTGCGTAGGCAAAGCTTCGCCCAAAGATTTTTTGTTCCATCGGTAATGAAGTGATGCCGACTGCCATTAGTGTTGACATTAATACCGCTACTTGTGGGAGGCCAGCCCCGTTATGAACTAGCGTCGCTCCAAGAGGAAAGACGACAAAACTTGGAATGAGTGCAATGGATCCAATGATAGTGGAATAGATAATCCCAGCAAGTCCTGACTTTTCTCCAATGATAGACGAAATGACCGAAGGAGATAAGATTGTTAGGGATAGTCCAACGAAAAGCATGATGGATAACATGTCAGGTAGAATGTTTAGGAAGCTTTTCCATGACTTTAACAGCGCCTCTTTTGTTTTTTTTCGATCCTTAATGAAGGAGAGGCTAGTTAGAATAATAGCAATTGAATAAAGGATTACACCATTAATCATGAGTGGACTCCTTCCATTCTTTATATTTGTTTAAGAAGAAGGACAAGTTTTTCACTTTCTCTTCGATGTCTGTTTGGAATTGATCTAATTTTTGTTCACCCAAAGCTGTCATTTTGTACATTTTGATGGGCTTATCTTGATCCGTTGTATCCAGGTAGGACTCAACTGCACCTTCGTTCTCAAGTTTTTTCAGGGTACGATAGAGGATGGCACTATCAATGGGATTACTGGGAAGCTCTTCCTCACATCTCTGTAGAAGCTTTCCTCCATAACTATCTCCCTCTGTTAAAAATAACAAAAGAAATTCGCTTGTATGTCGACCAGTATGTTTCATCGTAAAACCTCCAAATTTTCAGTTATGCTGTCATTAACATTATACTGTTAATAACAGTAAAGTGTTAATAACAGTATAAATCCGATAGATGGAAAAGTCAATGGGGGGGACAGTCCCCCGGCGCTTTAACGCAGCGGGGGACTGTCCCTCCCTCTTAAAAAGGTGTTTGTCCGTTGGTATTTGTCTATACTTGTCCAACCTCACTGAATAGACTGATTAGTATGTTAAGGACAAGGAGGTGGTTTTCATGAATAGAAGAGAATCTGATATCTTCGGCAGTTGGTTTGGAAATAGCCGTAATACTGGCAGAAACTCTAATGTTAGTAATCAATTCGATTCCCAGGAAGAATCGAGTGCTAGGTTCACTGGGCATCGATCAAATCAAAGAAATACAACTAACTCTCGTGGCGAAGTTAGGGGCATCAGTACTTCAACGTGCCAACAGCTAGCAAATATCATCGGGGGTGTGGTTGTTACTGCAACTCCTGTTTGTGTTGTTCAGCGGCTACGTGATATTAATGCAACAATTTTGGGAGAGAGAACGCAATCCCCTTTAGCGCTTCCATTTGCTCTTTCCTTTGAGAATAATGGATTAAACTTAGGAGAATCGGTCGTTCTACAAGAAGAAATAAATCCATTTTTAACTGAATTACGAAATAGAGGGTTAATTGTTACTGCCGTTCATAATCACTGGCTATTTGACAATCCACGATTAATGTATATGCACTGGGAAAATGCAGGGGATGACCCGTTTGATTTTGCTAGAAAAAGCTTTGAAGCAGCAAGGGCAGCAGGGCTTTTTAGAAAGTAAGCTACTTGCTAGATAATAGGAACTTTCGGTTATAAAGAGAGGGGACAGTCCCCCGGCGCTTTAGCGCAGCGGGGGACTGTCCCCTCTTTCATTTTTAGTTTGCTACTGGTTTCATTTTGGTGTTTTCTTGTAGGTTTATTTTCTCTATGTCTTCTTTTCTTGTGTCTACGCGTTTTACGAATAGGGCAAGTAGGAGTGCGACGAGGTTGATGCCAAGCGCTACGTAAAATGAATATTGGATCCCAGCTAATAGCGCTTTTTGTGTGACCAATGCTTTAGTAGCGGCAGTGAACGTAGTTGGGTCAATCCCCGACATGAGGCTCTCTGCTTTTGACTTCGTCACTGAATTCATGATTGTAACGAGAACGGCTGTACCAATGGAACCTGACACCTGTTGCGCGGTATTATTCACTGCGGTACCGTGCGGATTTAAGCGTGTTGGCAGTTGGTTTAGGCCGTTTGTCATGATTGGCATCATCACCATGGACATCCCAAACATGCGAAGAGTATACACAAGAATGATATAGGTATGGCTCGAATCGATTTGCAGATGTGCCAGCATATAAGTGGAAACGGCTGTAATCGCAAGTCCTAAGACAGCAAGCACACGCGGTCCGAATTTATCGAACAGTTTCCCTGTAATCGGCGACATAATCCCCATCATAATCGCACCAGGCAGCATCATTAAACCGGAATCAAGCGGTGAGATACCGCGCACATTTTGAACGTAAGCAGGGGTTAAAATCATACCGGAGAACATGGCAACAGCGTTAACAATCGCTATCACCGAACCAAGCGCAAACATAGGGTACTTGTAAACACGTAAATCCAATAATGGTTCTTCCATTTTTAATTGACGGACAATAAAGGCGATTAGCGCGACCGCACCAACGCTAAGTGTAGTTAAGACCACTTGGTCGGTCCAGCCGTCTGAGCTTGCAGAACTGAAACCATATAGTAAACCACCAAATCCGATCGATGATAAAACGACTGAAAAATAATCAAGCGTGGCCTTTTTGTTTTGCTGCATGACGTTTTCGGCTTTCCAAATCCCTAGAAGTAGGCTAATTACCGCTAACGGTAAAATCATTTCGAACAGCAGGCGCCAGTCGTAATATTCTACGATATAACCGGATAAGGTCGGCCCAATGGCAGGAGCTGTAATCATGACTAATCCAAAAATCCCCATGGCTGTTCCGCGTTTTTCACGTGGAAAGCTGACGAGCATGATATTCATCAATAATGGTCCCATGACCGAAGAACCTGCCGCTTGAATCATTCGTCCGGTGAGTAATAGGCCGAAGTTTGGTGCGAACGCGGCTAACGCTGTACCTAAGGTAAAAATCGTCATGGACGTAATAAATAGACTTCTATTCGAATAGCGGGTGATTAAAAACGCGGATGCGGGAATTAATACGCCGCTGACCAGCATGTAGCCTGTTGATAGCCACTGGATCGTCGAAAAATCAGTGATGTCTAAGTCCTTCATGATCGATGGAAGGGCCACATTTAAAAGTGAGTTATTGAGAAACGAAACAAATGCGCCGATAAAAAGAATGGCGAGCATTAAATAAGGTGTTTTTTGTTTTTCTATTGTTGTTGAATCCATATAGATGTATTTCCCCTTTTTAGTAGTGTTGGTCGCTTGCACAATTGTGCGTTGATGCCTTGGTCTTGAAGTTTTTTTACAAGCTTTTTTAAAGGTATGGGCCTTTTTTGGAACGTTTTTAGGGAGCTCATTAGTGTTCTTCCTTATACAATCCTTTTTTCAGGAGTTCCAATTGTGCCACATAATTTTTTAACGCTTCTTCATCCGATAAGTCTTTTACAAACACCTGAACAAGGTTTTGGAACGTGACTGCCATGATGATTTTTAAAACTTGATGCAGTTCCTGTTCTTCATTTATGTTGAGGTTCTTTGTATTGATTAGTTGAAGCATCGCCTCATACTGGTTCCTCTGATTCTCTTCATAAATGTTGTTAGCCAATGTATTTTCCACTTTATAATTCATATTTAAGAAGGCATTTTTAAAAAAAGTTTTGTTTTCTTGGCTTGTGTGGTTGTAAGTCATTCTTTGGAAAGAGTCAATAAACGTCTCAAATAGATCACCGTTTTTTTCTTTCAAGGTGGAAATAAACCGTTCGTTGTTTTTTTGCGAGAGTTGGCTCAACAAGTAATAAAATAGATCCTCTTTATCTTCAAAATACTGATAAAAACTACCCCGAGGGATTCCAGCGTCTTTGATGATATTCGCTATGGATGCATCATGTAATGGCGCTCTGGAAAATTCCTTTTTAGCAGCTTGAATGAGAGTATCTTGTTTATCTTTAGGTAAGTGAAAAAACGTTTGTTTTGGCATTGTATAGATTCTCCTTTAATTGCGAGCGTGTGACACCGTGTCATAACCGGCGATGAATTGAATTATATATGACAGTGTGTCACAAGTCAATAGGGAGGAAAGGGGGGGGACAGTCCCCCGGCGCTTTAACGCAGCGGGGGACTGTCCCTCAAATAATTCCTTTGGCAATCGTGAATAATACTTGTAATAAGCATTTGTGAAGGAGGGGATTTTTTTGAAGAGGTTAGTCTTGCTTTCTGTTTGCAGTTTATTTTTTCTCACCGCCATGGCGAAGCAACAGGAAGTGGTTCCCTTTTTGCAGCCGGTCACGAAAGAGCTGACACAAAGTACGAAGGTTCCGGTTTTGTTGCCCACTTACTGGAGTAAGCCAACCAGCAAGTCAAAGAGGTATTTGACTTGCTATACACACGCTTACGAAAATGGGTACCAGATTGATTTTTTAACGATGGATAAGCCTTATCGGCCGAATGACCCAGCACTATTTCATCCGCGGGAATCGTGGAAAATAGGGGATTTATACGGAAACGTCGGAACGGTCACATCCGTCGTCAGACCCGAGAATTTTGTTTTCTATAAAAATAAAGATGGATTTGAGTTATGGATCGAGCCACGGATTCGGTCAATGGTTCATGGGACAGATGGCAAATGGACACTTCTTTTTGATGGTGACCATGGGGAAGAGCCCTACAAACAAGCGGATGAACTGCTGAAACAGATGAAAAAAGTCCATTGGCTGAAGAATAAAGATATTATTGAAGGTGAAATTTTCGTTCGGGGTACAAGACAGGCAGCACGCGTGAATTTCGTTTGGGAGACAAGTGATGGCTTTGTGTATAGCTTTTTTTATAATGGTTCCATAAAGGATGCAGTCAAAATCGTGGATAGTATGCAATTGATGAGATGAGGGACAGTCCCCCGGCGCTTTAGCGCAACGGGGGACTGTCCCCCCTAAAAATATTTAGTTGACAAAGGTTTTGTTACGTCATATAATTATCTCAGATTCAAGATACTTTAATTCGAGATACCAAACAACAAAGCGAAGGGGTGAAGATAATGGAGAGGAAATGCACGAATGTCCCTTTTCTTACCTTGATGCAAACATCAAAAGCGATTCATGAGAAAATCAAGGCAGAGATGGCACAATATAAACTAACAATCACCGAGTTTTCTGTGTTAGAGGTCCTTTACCTAAAAGGGAAACAAACGATCCAGCAAATCGGACATTGCATCTTAATTTCAAGTGGTTCCATGACCTATGTCATCGATAAGCTGGAAGAACGAGGCCTATTATGCCGGAATGCATGTCCTGAGGACCGCCGCATGATTCATGTCACCTTAAAAGATCAAGGAACTGCATTGATGAACGAAATCATGCCGAAACATCAGGAGCTGGTTCACCAGATGTTTGAGGCACTGCCCTCTGAGGAAGCAGAAACATTGGCGCAGCAGCTCAAAAAGATTAACGTGTAGACTCAGATTTTTTTTACTATAATATCTCGAATTCGAGATAAAAAACAAACACTATTTAGGAGGATTTTAAAAATGATAAATATTGGATTATTACTTATTCGTTTAGTTATTGGTGGTTTATTTGTAGGTCACGGCGCACAGAAATTGTTTGGTTGGTTCGGTGGTTATGGATTGAAGGGGACGGGCGGCTGGTTTGAATCCATTGGCATGAAGCCAGGCGTCACTATGGCACTTTTCGCTGGTTTAGCGGAATTGGTTGGCGGATTATTGTTTGCCTTAGGACTTCTCACTCCACTTGCAGGAATCATGATTGCAGCGACCATGCTAATGGCGATCGTCAAAGTGCACGCACCGAATGGATTATGGTCTACCGCTAACGGGTATGAATATAACCTAACCTTGATGGCAGTAGCAATCGGAGTCGCGCTAATCGGCCCTGGAACTTACGCTTTAGATGCCTTTTTATTCTAAACTATCTCAAATTAGAGATTCTTGAGTTAAAATAAATTATATGATGCGTGTAGGAACAAACTAACCATGAAAAAGGAGTGGAAGCAAATGAGTAAAAAAACCATGGGTATTCACCATATTACCGCCATCGTCGGCCATCCCCAGGAGAACGTGGATTTCTACGCAGGCGTTTTGGGCCTCCGTCTCGTGAAACAAACCGTCAATTTTGATGACCCGGGTACCTATCACCTTTATTTCGGGAATGAAGGTGGAAAGCCCGGAACCATCATCACCTTTTTTCCATGGGCAGGGGCACGTCAAGGCGTCATTGGGGACGGTCAAGTAGGAGTGACCTCTTACGTTGTGCCAAAAGGAGCTTTTGATTTTTGGAAAAAAAGACTAAAAAAATTCAACGTTCCTTTTACCATCATGGAACGCTTTGGAGAGCAGTATTTGGAATTCGATGACCCGCACGGTCTTCATTTGGAAATTGTTGAAAGAGAAGAGGGAGAAGCCAACGAGTGGACGTTCGGTGAGGTCACACCTGATGTGGCGATTAAAGGGTTCGGTGGAGCTACGCTATTATCCACCTATCCGACAAAAACGGGAGAATTGTTAGAAAAACGTGATGGGACTGGAATTAGTCGGGCACGAAGGAGATTTCGTCCGCTACCGTTCCACAGGTGACATCGGAAATATCATCGACCTTAAATTAACGCCGATTGGCCGGGGAAAAATGGGCGTTGGAACCGTCCATCACATTGCCTGGAGGGCTGTTGACGACGCGGATCAATTGGATTGGCAACGATATGTGGCGGCAAATGGATACGGGGTAACTCATGTCAGGGACCGGAACTACTTTAATGCGATTTATTTCAGAGAGCATGGTGAAATCTTGTTTGAGATTGCGACGGATCCTCCTGGCTTTGCGCATGACGAATCCCAAGAGACGATGGGAGAAAAGTTAATGTTGCCTGAACAGTATGAACAGCATCGGGCAAAGCTTGAACAGGTATTACTTCCGATTGAAGTGCGAGAATTAGACTGATTTTTGGAGAGGATTATATGCTAAAAACAGCGGGAATTCATCATATTTCAGCGATGGTCAATGATGCTCAGCGAACGATTGATTTTTATGCGGGCGTACTAGGATTAAGGCTCGTGAAAAAAACAATTAATTTTGATCGTCCCGAAGTCTACCACCTTTATTTTGGGAATGAAACCGGTCAGCCGGGAACGGTGATTACATTTTTCCCATGGGAAAAACAGTTGAAAGGCCGAATCGGAACGGGGCAGGTGGGGGTAACCAGCTATGTGATTCCAAAGGGCTCCGTTTCTTTTTGGGAAAAAAGATTACAGGAATTTGGAGTTGAGTATGCTTCTGCTAGCCGTTTTGGTGAGACGTTGTTAACCTTCAACGACCCTGACGGACTGAAGCTTGAGCTGGTCGAACGTGAGGAAGGGCCTAGCAGTATGTGGACCTTTGGTGGCGTGGGTGCAGAACATGCAATTAAAGGATTTGGCGGCGCGGTTCTGTATTCTGCCCAACCACATAAAACGGCGGATGTCCTCGAAAATGTGCTGGGGTTAGAGTGTGTGGGGCAGGAGATGGGATTTTTACGATTTACTTCTGATGGAACTATTGGAAACAAGATAGATATTCAGCTCACGCCTACTGTCCGCGGGCTAATGGGGGCAGGAACGGTTCATCATATCGCGTGGAGAGCGAAGGATGAGGCGGAGCATCAACGGTGGCGAGCGCTTCTTTTAGAAAAAGAGTATTATCCTACTGAGATTCTGGACCGGAACTATTTCAAAGCTCTTTATTTTCACGAAGCAGGCGGGATACTCTTTGAAATAGCCACTGACTCACCAGGGTTTGCGGTGGATGAACCGGTCGAGGAGCTTGGAAAAAGACTGATGCTCCCGCCTTGGCTGGAGCCAAAAAGAAAAGAATTGGAAGGCGAATTACCGTCTGTAGAGGTTCGCATTCCGGAGGGAGATAACTGATGAAACATATATTCAATAAGGGGCAGGATCCAACAAAACCAACGTTATTATTGCTTCATGGAACAGGGGGCAATGAGTTAGACCTGTTGCCGTTGGCTGGAATGATCGATGATGAAGCCTCTGTCTTAAGTGTTCGTGGGAATGTGTTGGAAAATGGGATGCCTCGCTTTTTTAAAAGATTGGCAGAGGGCGTATTCGATGAGGAGGATCTTATTTTTCGAACCAAGGAATTACATGCGTTTCTTGATGAAGCAGCAGAAAAGTATGGGTTTGACCGGAATAACGTGGTAGCTGTTGGCTACTCGAATGGGGCGAATATCGCAGCAAGCCTGTTGTTTCACTATCAGCATGCCTTAAAGGGAGCGATTCTTCATCATCCGATGGTACCGAGAAGAGGCGTGGAGCTTCCGGATTTAACAGGTAAATCCGTATTTATTGCAGCGGGGACCAATGATCCGATTTGCCCGCCGCAGGAATCGGAAGAACTGCAATCATTATTAGAAAAGGCCAAAGCGAATGTAGAGATGCATTGGGAAAACCGCGGGCATCAATTAACACTCCAAGAAGTCGAAGCGGCTGCGAAATGGTATAACGAGGTAAATAAATAAAAAATATGGGGACAGTCCCCCGCCGCTTTAACGCGCCGGGGGACTGACCCCGTATAATTTTTGCTCAGCGAAACATAATATAGCCATAAATTGGGCTAGGGTGACGCGTATGAATATGGAAAGATGGATTCTTATAGGTTTTTCCTCTCTTTGCATTATTGCACTGTTCAAATTGATCCCCAGGAGTAAAGCAAGAGACGCCTGGGTTTTATTTTCCTTTCTTCAAGTCATCACTTGGCCGGCTGGCTTATATGTAGTCGAAAAAGGGTGGATTGAGTACCCGACACAGTTATTCCCATATGTTAACCAGTACAACCGGACAAGCTTCTCCTTTGAATTCTTCCTTTTCCCTATTGTTGCGGTGTTTTTTAGTTTGTATTATCCAGCTAAGGTGAAACCGAAAGGAGCGCTGATCTACTATTTATCCTTTACTGGTTTCTTCACGATTTGCGAAGTCCTACTTGAACGGTATACCACACTGGTGGAATATCATGAATGGAAATGGTATTGGACCTTAATTACCGTAATGGTTTCATTATTTTTAAATCATAAGTATTATTCGTGGTTTAAAAAGAGATTGCTTAAGGTTGAAAACATATGAAAATTGAAATCCTTATTCTCGTGCTTTCCTGGATCATATGCGGATTTTTATTGGTGAAATATGTAACGATTGAAAGGAAGAGAGAGGCACATATTACCTTTTTATTTGCTTCAACGATCGCCTGGATTTATGAGTATCTTCAAGTGGTGCTAGGGCTGGTAGAATTCCCATTTAGAGAATTTGAAGTTGCGACAAAAATGAGCTTTTCTCTTCACTATTTTGTCTACCCAACGTTTTGCGTGTTTTTTGTTCTCTTTTATCCCTTGGGAAAAGGTAATCTAAGAATTCTTGTGCATTTTCTCCTCTACTCCATGGCCATTGCAACCTACACATTATTCATCGAAAAATATAGTACATTAGTCCATTATTCAAAGTGGAACTGGTTCATGAGTGTCTTAACTAATATAATCCTTTTATATATAATAAAGAAATTTGTATTTTGGTTTAAAAAAGGGCTCGTGTAAGAAGAGGGACAGTCCCCCGGCGCTTTAGCGCAACGGGGGACTGTCCCTCTATTGTTGTTTATCCAAGGCTAATTTTAGTCCAAATCCTATAAGGACGAGGCCTGTTGCTTTGTCCATGGTCCTTTGTACTTTTGCTGACATCAGCCATTCGCGCAGGTAGTTAATGAAGAAGACATAGATGAAAAACCAGGTAATGGATAGCAGTGTGTAAATGACTCCCATGGTAATAAATTGTTGTGTGGCGTTTTCTCCAGTTTTTATGAATTGGGGTAAAAAGGTTAAGAAGAACATAGCCACCTTGGGATTGAGTATGTTCGATAAAAGACCTTGTTTGAACGCGGATTTCTTCGTGGTTTCTGAACGATGTTGGTGTTCCACATCGGTTTCATTCTTCTTTTTCCTAGAAAGGAAAGAAGAGAATCCAAGGTAGATCAAGTAGATGGCCCCCACATATTTAACGATTTCAAAGGCAACGGCAGACTGCATCAGAATAGCGGAAAGCCCATAGGCGGCAGCAAATGTATGCACCAGCGAGCCGGATGTAATACCTAGAGCCATTTGATAGCCATCTTTTCTTCCGTCAGAAATGGTCCTCTTTGTAATAAGCGCAGTGTCGATCCCTGGGCTCATGACCACAAATAATGAAAGAACTAAAAATGTTAAGAAATCATTCATCTTCTCCACCCCTTACTGACTTGTTAACTGACCGCCATCTGATAAAATATGATTTAACGAATATTAAATGTAGTTTAACATAATTCGGTTTGGTTGTTTATTTATATTTAATAAAATTAAATTATTTTTAATTTTAAGGAGCAAGGTTTGGTATGGAGAATATAGATATTGGTAAAAAAGTGGAGAAATATAGAAGGGTCAAGGGGTTAAGCAGTAGAGAATTGGCGAAGATAGCTGAGATTACCCCTTCCATGTTAAGTCAGATTGAACGTGGGTTGGCTAATCCTTCGATACAGACGCTAAAGGTGTTAGCGAAAGCCTTGGATGTCCCGACCTTTAGTTTTTTACTTGAAGAAACACGGACCGAAGATTTAGTGGTTCGTGCGCAGGAACGTAAAAAAATGGTGGTCGAAAACCTATCGTATGAGCTTGTGTCACCTGATTTTACTGGCACATTGGCCACTGCGATTATGAATGTTCCACCTCAAACCGCCTCGTCCGAGAAGTTATTGGAACACAAAGGGGAAGAAGTTGCGTTTGTATTAGAGGGGAGAATAAAGGTGTTTTTGGAAGAGGAGCAATACACATTAGAAGCTGGGGACAGTGTCAAAATACCAGCTTATATGAAGCACAAATGGGAAAATCACTTTGAAAAAAATGCAGTGATCCTATTTTCCGTGACTCCGCCAGCATTTTAAGAGGGACAGTCCCCCGGCGCTTTAGCGCAACGGGGGACTGTCCCCAAAAAAATAGAAAAGTGTATATGTAATTGGAATAATATGTTAAAGTTATTTTGTAGGGCATTTATTGGTTTAATTACTGAGTTCTGTGTTCGTGCAGATGCATAATCTAAATGATGGGGGTGTTTTCATGATTTGGATCTATATTCTGACGCCTGTGTTTTTATTGGTTGGAATTGCATTGTATTTTGATCGGAAATCTGGGTCGACTCCGCCGGACGAAAGTTATAAGGCTAAGATGGAGGAGTATCCGCCAGAACATGGGATGAATTCACATGGCCCGACTTTATAGGAAATAAATAGGGATGCACGAAACTAATAGGGCGTTGATCTGAGTAAAGATTAGCGCCATTTTTGTATTTGTAGCAGGGCAGGTTAGCATGGTGGTTACAGTGAAATTTAACCATACCTAATCTATACAAAAGGGAGGAGAATTCAATATTTTGGATTGTCTTACTCTTATTTATGATATATGTTGTTTTTAGCCTTTCGACGATTAAATATCAACTAAAATTAATTTCAAAGCATCTAAATGTTGAAGATGAAGAACAAAAGGTTAGCAATGATGTGATTGAGAAGGACTTGGAGAATTACTCAAAAAATAATAATTTATAATTTGATGAAGGATGCGTTGATCCGGGAGGATTAATGCCTTTTTTTATAAATGGATCAGATGTTAATGAGAGGCAGAATGCTGAGTTGATTTCTAAGTTGTTAAAATGAACTAGATCTGAGTCTTACTTACGGTTTAAGTTCGTAAGAGAAGGATTTTCCAAATTTAAGGAGAAATTATTATTTTAAGAAAATCTTTTGAAGGGGCACTGTTGGTTCCTGATTATACATAATGTACAAGATTGAGATAAGCGGAGGAGGAGGTTAATAGTGAACGGAACACTATGGGTTGCTGTTATATTAACTATAATAGGAATCTTTGATTTTGTTGTATCTAGGAGGATAGGGAATCAAAAGAAAAGGGCCTATTTTCAAATCTTGTTATGGTCCTTAACCACCGTGAGTTTTTTAGGAGTTTGGTTAAAAGGGTAGGTCATTTGTGGGGACAGTCCCCCGGCGCTTTACTGCGGTGATATTGCGGCTCTTGTCTGCCTATCTATTTTATATGGGTTTGAAGGGATGACTATAATGAACACATCTAATTTTACTATGAAAAGTCCTGTGCCTATTTTTCGTATCTTTGATGAGGAGAAGGCAAGAGAATTTTATCTGAACTTTTTGGGGTTTCAAGTAGATTGGGAGCATCGATTTGAAGAGGATTTCCCTCTGTATATGCAGGTAACGAATGGAACTTGTGTGCTGCATCTATCCGAGCATTACGAAGATGCCTGTCCTGGTGGTGCAATCAGGATTGAAGTAGAGAATCTTAAAGAACTTCATTCTGACCTGATATTAAAGAATTACAAATATGCTCGGCCTGGCATCGAAACCACTCCATTGAAAACACGGGAGGTTCGCATTGGGGACCCGTTTGGGAATAGGATTGTGTTTTTTGAGAATATATAATTTGTGGGGACAGTCCCCCGGCGCTTTAGCGCAGTGGGGGACTGTCCCCAACCTTTAATTTCCTTTGAATAGGGAGGAATAATATGTTTTAATTAACAGATAGGATGGCCATAGAGGCGGTTCTGGTGGTTTTTGACCTTTCCGAGGTGTTTAGTATGAACTACGAGAACTGTTCCTGTGGATGGAAAGGCCCAGCTTGTACAAAGTTGGGTCTATCAGTTTTTTATATTAATAATATATCTTTAGATTTATAGCAAACTAGAATGCATTACAGCAAGAAAGAAGGATTTCAAATGATTGATACACAGATTGATAAAAAAACACAAGACGCTTTACTTAGTGCGTTACATAATGCAAAGGCACATAGCCGACAGATGCCAATCAAACGAGAAAAGCAACTTTGGAAAGAAATCAAAACGCCTTGTAACCTTATTGATGTCTTAAACTTACTTAAGAAGGCGGAATTGGATGATATTCGAAAAAAATTGGAACTTAAAGGGATGAGTTCACTCAATAAGGGTGCTTTGGCTAGCGAACTGGCTCGATTGATCCCTATTCATCTCGAAAACATTCTATTAACTCTAGATAAAGAGCGGTACGATCTCATTCATGAAATTGTTAGGAATGGTAGATCTACCATTTCGAATAGAGAGTTTCCTATTTCAAAGATTGTAGTACTCATGGAGTGGGGGATTATTTTTCCAGTTGTTGAGAAGGATCAGAAGTTCCTAACCATGCCTTCTGAACTCATGGAGCTTTTTTCAAAAATAGATGGACCTGAACTGAAAACTGTTATTCGCCGGAATACCGAGTGGATCCGACTCACTCATGGGATGCTTTATTATTACGGGGTTATGGATACGGCGAAAATTCTAGAGAGAATTCGTAGGTTGACTATGCAAGAAATCGATGTTGTGGATTACTTAAATGTGATTTCTATTGCAAGTGACTATTATGAGCAAGCAAGATTTTCATCCAATGGGGTTAGTTTAAAAGATGACCGAGTATTTGAGACGGATGAAATTATCGAGGAACATAACAAGCGGTCGAGTATAGACTTTTATCCTTTTACAAAGGAACAATTGCTAAAAGCAGGAGAGCCCGGTTATATTGATCGAACTCCTGCTATGGAAAAGTTCCTGGGTTTCCTCTTAGAGCATTATGATTTAACCCGTCTTGAAACAGAAGATTTGGCCATGGAAATAATTAATATTCTCAATATGGATGATCATCCATCGATGATGATAAAGTATTTAAATTCCCGATTGGAGTTTCCAACCTTTGAGTTTGTACAAGAAATAACTGCACATGCGATGGAAGTTTATAACCAGACGCGCATGTGGTCATTAAAAGGATATGCGCCTTCTGAACTGGGACAAGAAGAAAAGAAGCACTTGCTACCATTATCATCAGATGATGAAAACAAAAAAGTAGGCCGCAATGATCCGTGCCCTTGTGGAAGCGGGAAGAAATATAAGAAATGTTGTGGGAAATAATGATTGAATGGGGACAGTCCCCCGGCGCTTTAGCGCAGCGGGGGACTGTCCCCATTCTTGCGTTTCTAGGAGGATTTTACCATATGGGCAGAGAATATAGTGAGGATGTTAGTTTGGTAGAGAGAGGGCTAGTGATGAGGAAGAGTATAATAGGTTCGGTTTTGTTTTTGACTGTCTTGACTGGGTGCGGGGCTAATCATACTGGAAAGCTGGATACGTCTAAGTTGGAGAAAGTGGAGTATGAACATACGACGAAGGAGCAAGCGAAGGGACTGCCGATTCTTTATAATGCCCCGTCGCTAAAAGTAGGGAGGAAGGCACTTCCTTTTGATATGAAAATGCCCGATAATATCCCATTTAAAGTGGAACAATATGGGTTCAACATACGGGATTTCAAGCATGATGGAACGCAGTTAAGGGCGACATTTTTCGCTAAGCCTAAAGAGCAAAACGCCAACATGCAGTTTAAAATTGATGCGGGGCATCCTGTTATTGAGAACACGTTAAAAAACGTGACGGAAATCAAACTAGATGAGGGTGTTGAAGGGGAATACAAAGGGAATGCCCTGTACTTCCAATTCGAAGATGTCTCTTATAATATTGTCTACTGGAACGGGGACATTTCGAAAGATAAGCAGCAGAAGGAACTCATCAAAATGGCGAATGAAATGATACATAATTAAGGGGACAGTCCCCCGGCGCTTCAGCGCAGTGGGGGACTGTCCCCCCAAAGAAATCAGCGGGGGGATAAGGATGCCTAAGTGTCTGGTTGGCGATATAGCGATGAACTATGAAATATTTGGTGAAGGAAAGCCGGTTGTCTTAATTCATGGTTTCGGTCCTGATTCTAGATTAATGATAGGTTGTATGGAACCTATTTTTACGAAAAGAGAAGGGTATAAAAGGATTTATATAGACCTACCGGGGATGGGGCATACGAAAGGGCATGAATCCATCCAGTGTTCAGATGACATGCTAGATGTTGTGATTCAATTTATTGATACCATTATTCCGAATCAAAACTTTTTACTTGCTGGTCAATCTTATGGTGGGTATATATCTCGCGGGGTCATCGCAAAGCGAAAGAAAATGGTCGATGGTGTTGCTTTTATTTGTCCAATGATTGTACCAGAAATGGAGAATAGAACCTTACCAGAACATGTCGTTCTTTTTGAAGATAAGGAATTCTTGGGCCAATTAAGCAAAGAAGATAAAGATGATTTTTGTGCGATTAATGTGGTACTGGATGAGAATAAGTGGAAGCGGTACAAAAAGGAAGTATCCAGTGGTTGTGCCATTGCAGATGAAAAATTCTTAGCGGTCATTAAGAAGAATTACGGATTCACATTTAATGTGGATTGTATTTCATTTAATCACCCTAGTGTTTTTCTTCTAGGAAAGCAAGACTCTGTTGTGGGATATCAAGATGCCTTCAAGCTACTTGATAACTACCCGCGGGCCACCTTTGCCGTCTTAGATCAAGCAGGCCATAATTTGCATATAGAGCAAGAAGCTTTGTTTAACTCTCATATAAATGAGTGGTTAGATAGGATAGATTAATTGGATGGGGACAGTCCCCCGGCGCTTTAGCGCAGCGGGGGACTGTCCCCATTTACGATGGTGAAAAATGTCATTTCCCGAGAAATTTTAATATAATTTAGAGAATAATAGCGGAAAATCCGAAAAAGCCTCGACAACGTTTTTATTTTTCGGGGACAGTCCCCCGGCGCTTTAGCGCAGTGGGGGACTGTCCCCCAATTTTTTCTGATTCTATAAAACTTTTCATAGAGTTAAACGTCTAAACATCGAAGTTCTATAAAAGGGGGATGAAGGTGTCGGATTGTAGAGATAGGGAAATTTTGAAGTGGTACGAGGAGTTTAACGAATCAATTTTTAAATATATTTTGATGATGATACAAGATTATCAGCAAGCGGAGGACCTGCGTCATGAGGTCTTTTTAAAGGCCTATGTTCATTATGATTCCTTTAAGCGGCAATCCAATCCGAAAACATGGCTTTACAGTATTGCTCATAATCTGACCATTGATTTTATCCGAAAACGTAAGCCAATCGTGCTATTGAAGGAAGCGTTTTTGTTTAAGAAGGACCCTGAGCCGCTACCTGAAGATCAGATTCAAATGAAGGAAAGTGCCTATGAATTATACAAAGCTTTAGGGTCCATCAAAGACTCCTATAGGGAAGTCATTATTTTGAGGAAAATCAAAGGATTTTCGATTGAGGAAACGGCCGATGTATTGGGGTGGTCTGAAAGTAAGGTCAAGTCGACTCTTTTTCGAGCACTCCCTGCATTAGAAAAGCAATTGTTAAAGGAGGGCCATCTGCTTGAAGAAACCATATAGAAGTATACTGGACACCGAGCTATCTCATTTAGAAGCGGAAATTGTTTGGAAAAATGCTCAAAATGTTGTCTTAAAGGAGCGTTTGGTACGGGATTTACATAAGATTTCGAAAAAAGACAGGCTCCGTAGTGTATTTGTTGTTCCTTTAAGATTGGTTGTCGCCGCAGCAATTTTACTAATAGCTTTTGTTCTAGTCAAACAGGAAGATTTCCGTGACAGCGATACGCTTCAAGGTTCTTTTTCAAAAGGAACCCGCACACTTGAGCAGTCACAGCTGCAAAACAGGGATGTATCGGTTACTTTTACTAGAGAGGAACAAAATATGGTCGAAGGTCTAATCGGAAAGAAGGAGTTCTTTTTGACAGAAGAAGCCGTCATCCCGTCGGATGCGCGCGTTCTTTTTCCATCAATAATAACAGGGGAACCAGAGATTGGTGCAAGGAAAGATCAAGGCCGCGTCCTAGGGAGTGTGACTTACCCCGTTAATGGGGGGGGATTCAAATCCTTCACTATTGAAACAGCTATTAATAAAAGAGGTTCTGCCAAACTGAGCTATCATTCGTTAGTAAAAAGGTATTCCGGGTTCAGCACGTTGTTAATCATCGAAAATCACGATGCCCTCTTAATTAATCCGGCCAATCAACACGGTACTCCTCAAGTAATGATTGTAAGCGATGAATATATCTACACGATTACGGGTGGAAAAAGTAGTGACGATGTGGTAAAACTGGCTAAGTCCATTCAATTTATTAACTAGTTTTGAAAAAGAGGTGCTTGTATGAAAATTGATTCACCTAGGATTTCACCTGATTTAACACCCAAGAAGTTCCACGATATTTTTTATGAAGAAGATTCCATCTTAGAAATGTGCACCATTGTTGATTCAGTGTTTGAAAATGAAGTGGTTGATCGTGTGCGATTATTGAATGCGGTCGTGAAAAATTGCCGGTTCAACCAAACTGATTTCGAGAACGGCGATTTTACGGACGTTAGTTTTGAAAACTGTGATTTTTCGAATGTCAATTTGAGTAAGGCGTCCATTCATCGTGTGGAGTTTAAAAATTGCAAGCTGGTTGGTGTCAATTTTACCGAGTCGAGCTTCGGAAATGTGAGATTTACGAATTCGGTGTTAAATTTGGCCACCTTCGGAAATGCGAAGCTAGAGAAGGTTGTTTTTCAGGATGTTTCCTTAAGAAATACCGATTTCTACGATTGTAAGCTTAAGAAAGTGGATTACCAGTATTGTCAGCTAGACGGAGCAAACTTTGATCAAACGTCCTTAAAAGGAATCGATATTAGTTCCTCTACCTTTGATACAATCACTGTTTCCATGGAAAAACTAGTGGGCTGCAAAGTATCCTCACAACAGGCTATTCAGTTTGCTACATTGATGGGATTGATTATTGGGGACAGTCCCCCGGCGCTTTAGCGCAGTGGGGGACTGTCCCCCACTTTTGTGTTTCTGCTTTGGAAAGTTTGGGTAATTATCAAAGTAAAATCTGCATGTTAGGTGGGGCTTTGATGAATTTACATAAAGGACAATTATTCTGGGAGACGACGGAAGAAAAGGAGCTGCAGATTCCTAGGCGAGACACGGATGACGACTACGATGTCATCATTATCGGTGGTGGAATGTCTGGTGCCTTGAATGCCTATACCCTGGAAAAGGAAGGGCTGAAAATAGCCGTTGTTGATAAAGGCAAGATGGGGGAAGGGAGCACGCTGGCCAACACGGGTTTACTGCAATTCTCCAATGATATCATGCTT
The DNA here is from genome assembly GCF_030818775.1 of Bacillus sp. SORGH_AS_0510. Classification (NCBI taxonomy): domain Bacteria; kingdom Bacillati; phylum Bacillota; class Bacilli; order Caryophanales; family Bacillaceae; genus Bacillus; species Bacillus sp. SORGH_AS_0510. The sequence continues at coordinate 882,534 of NZ_JAUTAU010000001.1, forward strand.
CATGAACTGATTGAACAAATCGGTGAAGAAAAAGCGGTGCTTTTTTATAAAAAATGCCTGGAAGCCGTCAATGAACTGGAAGCCGTTTCGGAAACATTAGATCTACCGAGTGATTTTATCCGAAGGAAAAGTCTTTATTTTGCCAGTAAAGACTCACATATCCAAAAAATCAAACAGGAATACGAAGTATTAGCCAAAAACGGTTTTAAAGTCGACTATTGGACCCAAGCGGATATAGAAAACCATTTTCCTTTCTCCAAGCCGGCTGCGCTTATGATGAACGGTGACGCTGAGGTCAATCCTTTTCAATTGAACCGTGGAATCATTGATTATCTGAACAAGAAAAACGTCCATTTATTTGAAAATGTAGATGTTCGTGATGTTGCGGAAACCGAGGCTGGTGTTGAAGTCCGTACTTCCCTAGGCCGTTTCAATGGAAAACACGTTATATTCGCCACTGGTTATGATGACCCGCAATTATTAGTGAAAAACCGTCTGGAACTTAACCGTTCGTATGCGATCGCAACAGAGCCAATTGATGATCTCTCCGCGTGGGAGAACCGGGCGCTGATTTGGGAAACCAACCGGCCTTATTTATATTTAAGGACTACGGCAGATGGACGGATTATTGCTGGAGGTTTAGATGAGGACCAACCGAAGACGGCACCAAGTGAAGAATGGATTGAGAACCGGGCGCATCAACTGAAACGGGAAGTGGAGAAGCTGTTCCCGATGTTGGATATTAGAATTGGTTATGCATGGGGAGCCCTCTTTGGCGAATCCATTGATAATCTTCCTTTTATAGGGAAGCACCCTTCCAAAAATCGAATCTATTACTTGCTAGGGTACGGTGGTAATGGAACGGTTTACAGTATGCTGGGGTCTTTTTTATTGAGAGATTTAATCTTTGAGCGGCCAAACAGAATGGCTGAGATTGTGAAACTAGATCGGTAGAGAGTTCTTTTTGATAAAAAAAGCCACTAGGAAAATCCTGGTGGCCATTTTACATTTTACAATCATGTCATTTGCTTTGTCTTTAGTGATACGGCAAGGGGCTCCTGTTCCATACAATACTCTAACAAGACGATTTTTCCTTCACTCTCTAACGTTTTAGCTAACTGAATGACGTCTTCGCACTCTTCAGATGTTGAAAAAGAAGATATTTTCACTTCGCCATTACTCTCGGTAATTAGGTCTAGAAGGTCTTCTTTTTTCATTTTCCCACCCCCATTCATCTTATTACACTTCAAATACCCTTTTGGCATGGGGGTTAATCCACTTTTTTGTAATAAGATGTATCATTGATTATTTTTGTGCGGGCTGAGGTAAGATAAGGAAGCCTTTAAGTGTTTATTGACCAAGGTTTTCAATTCTATTTAATAAATTGGTTACTTCATTTAGCGTTGCAAAAATTTGTGAGTTTTCTAACTTATCCAATACCAAATGGCCGTTTTGTAACACTTGATTGATTTCATCGAGCAGTTGTTCATTTTTTACAACTAACTCTTGATGTATGTCTTTTGCTATAGAAGGGACATCGTTGATATTGATAAAGGTTTCTATATCCTGTTTAAGGTTGACCAATTTAATTTCAAGTTCTTTCTGAACCGCTAAATCAGTGGCAGCACTTTGGATCAATTGAGGGGCTTCTTCAGCAAAGGTATTTAATTTATTAATATGGTCAGTGGCTTGATTTACGTAGTCAATCGAATCATTCACTTCACCTAAAAATGAGCATGCACTTAATAGTATTGAGACCGCAATAATTAGAAAAAAATGTTTCTTTTTCTTCATACCTAACTCCTTTCTTACATTCACTTTAGTTATGATACGAATAAAATTAAGTAGGGTTTCATGTTTTTGTGGGGACAGTCCCCCGGCGCTTTAGCGCAACGGGGGACTGTCCCCACAACATCAAATAAACACGAACATTATATAGGTAATTTGGATTAATATACGTATTTAGGGTTGATGGGTTTTGATGGTTTTGCTATATTATCAAAGTAATCATCTAATAAGTTTTTTACTCGTATATACTCGGTAATATGGTCTGAGCGTTTCTACCTGGTTCCCAATGAAAGAACCAGACTACGAGTTGAAGTATTTGGCATTATTCGGTTTTTAGCCGTTGTCATTTTATAATAGGCATCAAAACATTCTGATGCTTCATTATATGTATACTTTGACTTTGTGGGTCTAGAGGGTAGAAGCAATCTGCCTTTCTAGACCTTTTTGTTTGGTTTGGAAAATACCCGAGTATAGCAAACAACAAGAGAAAAGGGGAGAGTACGGATGAAGAACAAAACGGTAAAAAGGCTGATTTCTATAGCCAGTATTTGTGCCCTGGTATTAGTTGCACTTGCAAGTTACCAGACCTTTTTTGTAAAGGGGACGAAAGTAGAGGCTACCCAGAGGCCAATCCTCATTGAAGGCCCTATGCCAATAGAGGCTGAAAAGTTTGCTCAGAGGTTAGAAAATGTGAAAGTGGAAAAGTCGGGAACTTTTGTTTTTTATAAAGGAAAGATCGGTCATTATCCTGTTATTGTTGCAAAAACAGGCAAGGGCATGGAAAATACTGCTGCGGCTACAGCGTTAGCGATTGAAAAATTCAACCCAATCGCCATCATCAACCAGGGTACATCTGGCGGACATGATCCGAATTTAAACGTATTTGATATTGTTTTAGGAAAAAGAACGACAAACATCGGTTCCTTAAAAACAGAAAGTAAGAAGGAAAGCGAGGGAATGGATCCTTCCCAATGGGTCCCGATGGACTTAATGGCATCCGAAGGAAGTGGATCCGATCCAAACGCAGAAAAAATCCGCTACTACGAGGGTGATAAGGATTTACTCGCAGCTGCTAATGCTGTAAAAGATACTTACACGAAGGGGAAAGTAGTCGAGGGTACAATCGGTTCAGCAGATGTGTGGAATAATGAGGTGGATCGTATTAAATGGTTCCATACAAAATACGGTACATCTGTAGAAGAAATGGAAGGGGCAGCCGCTGCACAGATTGCTGATGCTTATGGCGTAGCCTTTTTAGGAATTCGCATTCTATCAAACAATAAAACAAATGGCGGTGTCTACAATCCTAACACGGCGGAAGCCAATCAGGAATATGTGTATGAAGTCGTAAAACATTATATCTCTACTATTAAAAAGTAAATAAGTATAACGGAAGGCTCCTTTTACAGGGGCCTTTTTCTATTGTGGGGACAGTCCCCCGGCGCTTTAGCGCAGCGGGGGACTGTCCCCGCAAAAGAAGGGGTTTATTGGCATGTTGTGGAATATGTAGTTTGGTAGATAAGAGATAAATGTAAAGAGGGTAAAAGATGAATGCAATTGTAAAGCTTATGAAAACAGATGCAGAAATTATGTCGGCGTTTTTGCACGGTTAAGCAACTCCGGCCACACTTAGGCGAAGATGATTTTTTAATTAAAATCAAACGCATGCAAGCGACAAACGGATATCACTTAGTTGCGGTTATTGAAGATAATGAGGTGAAGGCGGCAGCGGGATATCGGGTGACTGAATCTCTCGCCTGGGGTAAGTATTTTTATGTGGATGATTTGATTACTGATGAGGTAAGCCGTCGCAAAGGGTATGCGAAAACCCTTTGGAATTGGCTGATCGAACAAGCCCAAATCCAGGGCTGTGAGCAATTTCACCTCGATTCAGGTGTCCATAGACACGATGCTCACCGTTTTTACCTTAAAGGCGGTTTAGATATTACATGCCATCATTTCCAGATGACTCTTTAGATAATTGTATATGTGAAGTGATGATAAGGTCTAAAGGATAATGGGGTCAAATGTGTTTTAGTAAGGACGCGGAGGAGCAGGGGATGAAGAAAGTTAAAGTGTTACTAGTGATTATGACTTTGGTTCTGATCGCCGGGGCTGCCAAAGTTATATTTTTTAAAGATGTTTGGGATAAAAACGAAGATTTGATGAAAGAGAAAGTTCTATCGATTGGACCGTCCGTTGAGAGTATTAATTTGAAAGGGGTCACGCCTTTTGACTGGGATGTCGCTTATTCCTTTCCACCTTATACGTCGAAAGAATCAATCTATAAAACGGTAGGATATAAGTGGGATCGAATCAGCGAAACGGTTAACGAAGGAATGGACCAGATTGTGTTTATGAAGGGCGGAAAAGTGATTTGCTATTTATACGGGTATCCGGAGAATAACGAATACGGCCTATCCTTTCATTCAGATAAGTACAAGGACTCTGCAAGTGTGCTTCGTGCGGAGGATGACCTGACTTTCCAGGTTACCCAAAGCGATGGTGTTGTGTATCTAGTTCGATAAGGTTTGGGGACAGTCCCCCGGCGCTTTAACGCAGCGGGGGACTGTCCCCCTTCCTTTTTTTTGTACATATTTTTCCAATGTATGAATCAAACTACTAGTATTATTTGTGAAAAGGGGTTTTTACATTGTTTAAGCCGACTGCTGGGGAGAAGTTAATTGAGCTTTTGATTGAGTGGGGTGTGGATCATATTTATGGGATGCCGGGGGATTCGATTAATTCGATTATTGAGCCGCTCCGTAAAGCACAGGACAAGATTAAGTTTATCCAGGTTCGCCATGAAGAAGCGGGAGCGCTTGCTGCTGCTTCCTATGCGAAGTTGACAGGGAAGCTTGGGGTTTGTACTGCCATTGCGGGGCCTGGCGCCATTCACCTTTTAAATGGTCTATATGATGCAAAGCTTGACAGGGTACCGGTACTAGCCCTGACTGGACAGGTTGAGTCAGATTTATTAGGAACGGATTCCTTCCAGGAGGTTAACCTTGAGCGGATGTTTGATGATGTGGCCGTTTACAATCAGCGGATAATGTCTGCTGAACAGCTCCCGGCAGTGGTGAACCAAGCGATTCGGACGGCTTATGCCCGAAAAGGGGTGGCTGTTCTAACAATCCCAGATGATATTCCACGGTTTGAGGTGGGAAATGAAGCACGGGTGACATCTAGTTTTACAGCCAAGCAGGAAATTCTACCGTTAAAAGAAGATTTACAGAGGGCGAAGGAATTAATAAATGATGCGGAAAGACCTGTGATTCTTGCAGGAAGAGGAACGCATGGCATTCGGGAGACGCTGTTAGGATTTGCTGAAAAAATTGCCGCTCCTATTGTCCTCACTTTACCAGGCAAAGGGGCCATTCCCGATAAACATCCCTATTGTTTAGGCGGACTCGGATTGATTGGAACAAAGGCTGCCTATGAAGCGATGCAGGATACGGATCTGCTCCTGATGATTGGGACATCGTTCCCGTTCACGGGCTTTTTACCGGACAATGCAAGAACGATTCAAATTGATATCGATCCCTATCAAATTGGGAAGCGGTATCCTGTTGATGTGGGGCTAGCTGGTGACGCGGGATTGACACTCGATTGGCTGTTGGAAAATGTTCGTGGGAATGAGAATTGTGATTTTTTAGATGCGTGTCAGGAGACGATGCAGCACTGGTGGAGCCGTTTGGAAAAACAGGAAGAAGAGGAGTCTGTTCCAATTAAGCCACAGAGGGTGATTCGTGCCTTGCAGCAGGTGGCGACGGAGGATGCGGTTTTGTCGGTGGATGTTGGAAATGTGACGGTGTGGATGGCTCGCCATTTCCATATGACCCAACAGAAAATGATTATCTCGAGTTGGTTGGCAACGCTTGGATGCGGCCTCCCGGGGGCGCTTGCCGGACAGATTGCATATCCCGATAAACAGGTATTTGCGATTTGCGGTGATGGTGGGTTTGGTATGACGATGAATGATTTTGTCACAGCAGTGAAGTATCAGCTTCCCATTGTTGTTGTGGTGTTAAACAACCATAAGATTGCGATGATCAAGTTTGAGCAAGAGGTTATGGGGAATATCGAATTTGGAACTGAGCTTCATAATCCAAACTTTGCAAAATATGCGGAGGCGTGTGGTGGGGTTGGCTACCGTGTCGAGCGTCCCGAAGAGTTGCTTCCGGCATTTCAAGAGGCCGTGAAGCAGAAGAAGCCTTGTATCATTGATGTGTTGGTAGATGCGGAGGAAGCGCCAATGCCGGCGAATATTACCTTCGCGCAGGCAGCCGGCTACACCAAACACATGTTGAAAGTACTGTTTGAAGAAGGAAAAATCGATCTGCCACCATTGTAATGTTTTTTGGGGACAGTCCCCCAGCGCTTTAGCGCAACGGGGGACTGTCCCCATTTTTTTATTGACTTTTTATGTAAATGGAAAGAAAATATAGTATATTGTGTGCAAAAATTGATATTTATTTTATTGGGGATAGTCATAATGAAAATTAGAATGAGAGAAATTCGTACTCCGTTTAATTTGTTTAAGGTTCGTTATTTTATTGATGATGACGGTCAATATTACAAAAAGGTGGGGAGTAACCACCGTAATGCAATAAAGAAACCTTTTTGGAAGTTGAAAAGATTTAAGCTAGGGATGCCGTTGCTTGTGTTACTTATGCTTGGCCTCGTAGGCTATCAAGTAGTGATGAATCTGGCGTCTGAAAAAGTGGTAGAAGAGGTTTCGAAACAAATACCCAAGGAAGATATTCAAGCCCTTTTAACAGAACCTGGCATTCAGCAAATGATCGAGGACGAGGTTGGAGCGGATAAGAAGGAGCAAATACTATCGAAGTATTCAGTGGAATCTACGGAGAATTCCCCGCTTATTGCATCTAATGCATCTAAAAGCAATACGACGACTGAAGTAAAGAAAACGACAAGCCAAAAATCAGGGACATCAACTAAATCTAATGGAGGAAAAACTACTTCTTCTAGTTCGAAGTTGAAGTTTACATCTAGAGATCAAGTGATGTCATTCTTGTTGTCAAAATTCACGATGAACGAGCTAATGAGTTATGCGAATGCAGCAAAGGGCGGCGTTACTCCTGAGAAAAAAGCTGAAATCAAAGCAACCGTAATGCAGCGTTTAACACCAGAAGAATACGAAGCACTGAAAGTTTACGCCATCCTTGAAGTGAGCAAATAAATAGTACGGGGACAGTCCCCCAGCGCTTTAGCGCAACGGGGGACTGTCCCCATTTTTGTTTTTCTTTTAAGAAGGAGAATGGAAAGAGGTGTCGAATTGTGTAAGGGTAAAACTATTCTTTGAAAGTAGAGGTGTATATAGTTTGTCTAGAAAGCCCCGTGTTTGGATCCCAGGTGCCACGTATCATATTACGAATCGTGGTAATCGGAAAGAGCTGATTTTTATGGATGATGACGATCGTCTCACCTATATGGAATTGCTTGAAAAAGTCCGGTGTAAATTTCCTTTCAACCTTCATGCCTATTGCCTCATGCCTAACCACATTCATCTTCTATTAGAAACCATCGACCATCACCCAAAAGATATCATGAAAATGCTTAATACCTGTTATGCTATGTATTTTAATAGACGTCACGAACTGGTGGGCCATCTCTTTCAGGGGCGCTATGATGCTAGGCTCATTGATTCGCTTAATTATTTTCTCGAAGCAAGCCGCTACATCCATTGGAACCCAGTAGAAGCCGAAATGGTTCAATATCCCGAAGAATTCCCATGGAGCAGTTATTCAGCTTTCTTGGCAGGAGATGATTCTCCACATGCGCTTGTCACAACGGAGAGAATTTTATCCTACTTCCCTGAACCTCGTAGAGACCACTATTGTGAGTTTGTGTGGAACAAACTGGAGGGACAGTCCCCCGGTGCTTTAACGCGGCGGGGGACTGTCCCCATCTTGGGGGTTGAAAGTCCGCTGTTTGGCAATAAATAGAGTAAAGAGGTTTTTTGGAGGCTTTTTATGGCGGAGTTGAAGTATTTAGAACCGACTGAACTGCTGGAGAAAATATATGCTACGCTTTGCTCTGAGTATGAGGATGCCCAGCATTATAAGGATAAGAAGGATCAAGAGGAAATAGCAATAACAAAGCGCCGGTTAACCAAAAAGGTTTTTAATGAATTTGTCGTGGATGAAGAGTACTTTTTAACGATGAATGATCAGACGTTTAATGAGAGATACCACCTATATGAAGAGGACTTCCTAAGGCTGATCAAGGACTGTAGTGAAAACGGTGTTAAATATGACAGCTTCCTCCAAATTATTGATGACCTGATAGCTAGCGCTAAGTTTCGCATTCATGCCTTCGAGCAGCTAACGGAAGAAATCCAGCGGTTGAAAGAGGGCACCGATGAGGAGGAAGAAGGAGAAGAGGAAGAGGAATAATAAATTTGGGGACAGTCCCCCGGCGCTTTAGCGCAGTGGGGGACTGTCCCCTCAAAAAGTTTCATTTTAATTTCGCTACCCCAATGGCGAAGTTATCCCATAGTATGCCTTCGACTGCTTCGGCTTGTGTTTCTTCGCATTCGATAATGAGGATGATTTCGGAATAAATTCCTTTGGCCAGTCTTTTTTGTTTTTTAATAACTTTTTCAATGAAAATTCGGATAAGAAGGCCAATCAGAAATCCCCCGGCTGCCCCGATTAGTCCCCAATAGATAGGGCCCCAAGATAGTTTAAAACCAATACTAGCGGTAACAACGGAGCAGGCAGTGCCTAATGCCATTCCGATATCGATTAAAGTGGTTCCATCGGAGCGGTGAAGGGAATCAAAGAGTTTTCGCTCCTCTGTACGGATATCAAGCGGAACAGCGAAGATGTTCTCCTTTTTAATCCCTTTTTTTTCTAAAGTAGTAACGGCCAATTCCAGAAAACCAGTCGTCTCAAATGTGGAATAAATTTGCAAAGTATCACTGCACCTTTTGACCTTTTAATATACGGAACTTCTTGCTTTGGTAGTTTTCTTTCAAAAAACTTCTCAGATCTTTTTCAAAAAGCTTATTATTTTCAACGGTGTGAATATAAGCATCAAAAATGGAAAACCCGTAATGAGATGGAATAAACAAAAGCCATTCCGGCTTAATGACAGCGGTAGCTTCTTTTATTTTTCCTAAAAAAAGAAGGGAGATCGCTTCTTGAATATGAGAGAAATAGAAGAAAACGACCAGCCAAAAGATAATAAAAAAAGCAGTTAAAATCCTATGAATATAAAGCTGACCTAATCCTGGTATAAACATTGACCACATCACGGCAAGAAGTGGCTTGCGTTTGTCTAGGTAGTTTATTTCTAGTGCCCCGAGAGCATAACTATTGTATCGATGGCCCTCATTGTTGGCTAATTCATATACCCGGTTCATATCTATGGTGGTTCGGTAGCTATCCCAAATACCAAATAAATAAACGGGGATATACATCAAGAGCCATCTTGTGTCCAAGACCTCTTTAGCTAGCTCGGTGTTCCCCTGGAAAGAAAGAATCATGGCATGATTCACATGGGCTTTGATGTTAATCACTACTTCCCAAATGAATAGAAAATATCCTCGGAGATATTTGGATAGGAGCATGTGGCCAAATCCTGGAAATGCGGCGGACCACCAAGCAATGATGTACGGATTTCTTAAATGGATCTGTGTTGTCCCAAAAATACTAACATGGGCCAAATACCGCCGGGCTGTATTCTGATTAGTGTAATTTTCCATCTTGGCACCTTTTATGAATTATTTACCATTATCATGTGCCTCGTAGCAGGTTCCTATACTAAAAAAATGGGGACAGTCCCCCGGCGCTTTAGCGCAACGGGGGACTGTCCCCAAAGTGAACCAAGTTACGGCCGTTTTCTTTTGCTTTGTAGACGGCGTCGTCTGCTGTTTTTAGCAGGTGTTTCGGCGCGGTGGTTTCTGTGCTTGCCATGCCTACGGATAGGGTGATGTGAATGGTCAGGTCGTTGACCGGGAACGGATGGTTTTCAATCGTTTGACGGATTCCTTCCATCACACTTATTCCCTGTTCCTTTGTGCAGGTGGGCAGAATCACGACAAACTCTTCACCGCCGTATCTGGCTAAAATGTCCGTATCTCTTAAGTGTTCAGCGACAAGCCGGCTGACCTTTTCTAAAATAATATCCCCTACAAGGTGGCCATACGTATCATTTACTTTTTTGAAGTGGTCAATATCAATAAATGCCAGAGACAAAGGGTATGTCTCTTTTTTCTCAAAAACGTATTCCTGATAAAAATGCTTGAATGCCCTTCGGTTATAGGCCTTTGTTAGTGGGTCTTTATTGGCCCGATTCCATAATTCAATTTTGTGTAGATACTCATATTTTAAGTCCTTTACAATCCAAAGCAGCAGCAAGCTGAACAGGATGTTCATGGGCAATGCTGTCGGCAGAATGAGAAGGAGGTAGTTTTTAACGGAAATGACCCCGAAAATCATCGTAATGACTGTGTTGAACAGGTTTAGCATAAGAACCGTGAATAGTACCTTTTTATATTGGCTCCAGTTTTTTGAAATCCTAGTAAGGAGTATGGCAGCAAGAGAGAGAACGGCCATATTCATGAAACCAACGATAGCCGCCATGTTCACTCCAAAGGAGAATCGTAACAGGCCTATTCCCACCCCAATGGTCAGAATGGTAAGGGGATTGCGGTAGTGGAGGGCAGCGATAATAATAGGCACGAATCGCAGGTCGAAGATGACGGAATCGTTTAGGTGAATCCCGAAGAACATGGAGCACCAGCCAGTAAAGATGGCGACAACTGCGAAAAAGAGGGCTTTGAGTCCTTTTTTCATGTCCACCAGCAGATGTTTATGGATAAAACTCGATAGGTAGATGATGGAAATGATCATAGCGGCATTAACGAGATATTCTTTAATTGTTATCATTCAGGTTGCCCCTTTGTCATAGTAATGAAAAATGAAGCTAGACTCGTCCATTTCTTCTATTAGTATAGTAGATTGTTGTTGTCGAATCACGTCTAGGGATTTAGGTGGGGACAGTCCCCCGGCGCTTTAGTGCAACGGGGGACTGTCCCCCACCTTTTCTCCTATGTTGAAAGTCCTGTCTTTCATTGGTATAATTTTCTACAAATTGTGATTATTTCTGAATCTAGCAAACAGCGAGTCTATGAAACATTCTTAGATATAGAATATAGGGACGTCACACTTGTAAACGTTTTACCAATGCTGCCATCATATTTGGAGGTGACTTTTTCCAACAGAAAGCGACTTATAACGAAGGGATGGAAGAAACTATTGAAATTATTTAATCTTCGAGCACTTGTTGCATTTATTCTACTTCTACAACTTGCCTTCTCAGGGGCAATCAACCCGCAACGCGCCTATGCGGTGAGCAGCACAATCAAAGAAGGTGCGATTCATGAATTTACCCAAAATACCTGGGCCTACAGTAACCTCGTATTCAGCCCAAGCGGGAACCAATATCTCTCCCATGTAAAAAATGGCACAGCCATTGCGGTGAAAAAATGGGCAAACCAAAGCTGGAATGAAATCACTGCAATCACCACGAGTGCGAGTGGTGATACAGGTTTTAGCGGACCGTCAGATATTGCGGTCGACAGCAATGAAAATATTCATGCCGCCTTTTTGTTTTACCAAGGGTCAGGCACCACAAGTTATCGCGGCGTTAAATACGGCGTCTACAAAAACGGCAGCTGGACTTTCCAAAACGTCGAGGCTTATTCCGATCCTTACGGTTGGAAAAACATGTACAGCCCTAGTGTTGCTGTGGATTCACAAGGAAAGGCCCACATCGCCTACCTCTTCAACGATGCAAACGACCCTAGAAAATATGAAATTCACTATGCTACTAACCAATCTGGTACTTGGGTCGTAAAAACAATCGCGAGCGGTACGAGCGCCACAGATGAGGTCAAAGAACCGCAAATTGAAGTCGATAAAAACGATACGATTCACATTACTTATGTAAAAGAAGATAACCAAAATACCTACTATGGAAACTACTATTATACTCACAAGAAAACGACAGATAGCACCTTCCCTGCAGCGGAGAAAGTTACCGATGCCGTAGCTGACCAGAAAAACTACAACTATACACCATTTACCGTCGATGCCAACGGAAATATTTATTTTTCCTATTATACGGGCAACTACTATACGGAATTCACGCCTTTTGTGACCTATTTCCAAACCAATCAGTCGGGAACTTGGAAAAAGGAACAAGTATTCAACGATCAACAAAAGATCTCTTATCCGGTCATGGTTAGTTTCTTAAACGACAAACCCACCTTGTTAATGTACTCAGAGTCGTGGGATTGGCCGCCATCTGAGTTAGGCTTTTTCGCGATGGTGAAGGATGGAGGAACGTGGACGAAAGGAATCCAATCCGTCTCTCCAACATTAATCGACCTCACGCCAAGAGAATTAACTTATTCCGTTGATGCAAATGGGAATTTCATGATTGTCATGCTGGATGACGGATTAAGAAAAATATCCTATTTAAGTGCCACTAGCGACGATTTCGGTTTACAGGCGAAACCTTCCGCCAACGCAGACTTGAGCAACCTCACACTTAGTGCTGGACAACTGAATCCTGTCTTCTCTGCGGGTACAACCTCGTACGAATCGAGCGTCAGTAATGGGGTTAGCAACATCCAAGTCACGCCAACCGTTGCGGATACCAAAGCCAGCGTTAAAGTGAACGGTCAAGCGGTGTCAACCGGTGGTACTTTGCCTGTGTCCTTGAACGTGGGAAGTAACACAGTTACCGTTCAGGTCACCGCAGAAGATCGCACCACTGTGAAAACCTATTCGGTCACAGTCTACAGACAGCCTTCAAGCAATTCGAAGCTAACCAATTTAACCGTAAGTGCTGGTGGATTGTCTCCAGCGTTTAACGCATCACAATTTGACTATCAGGTGGCCGTTTCGTCTACCACGACTTCCATCCGCTTAACTCCAAGCGTCATGGATTCGTCCGCGACTGTTACGGTTGCAGGTATGGCTATCAATAACGGCCAACAATCCGGAGACATTGCCCTCCATGCTGGAAGCAATTCGATTCCAGTGGTGGTCACGGCCCAAGACGGTTCAACAACCACTTATATGGTTAACGCTGTACGTAATCAATTGCCAGTAGCAGCGGACACGACCTTCACTGTTAACGAAAATGCAGCAGCAGGTACCACTGTCGGTACGTTACAAGCCAATGATGCCGATGGCCAGCCGTTAAACTACCGCATTCTTTCAGGTAACACCAACAATGTGTTCACTCTGAATGCAGGGACTGGGGAAATCACCATTCAAAACGGAAGTTTGCTAGACTTTGAGACGACAACTTCCTATACATTAGCGATTGAGGTAAGTGACGGCGTCGAAACCACTACTGCTACTGTAAAAATAAACGTAAACGACCTCAACGACAATACACCGGTTCCACAAGGGTTTTCGACAACAGTAGATGAAAACTTAGCCAATGGAATCGCAGTTGGTACCGTCACGTCGAAGGATGCGGATGTAAACAGCCACATCACCTACAGCTTGACTGCTGGAAACGACCTAGGTGCGTTTGCGATTGATGCACAAACCGGTGTCGTAACGGTCGCTGACACAACGAAACTGGACTACGAAACCGTGAAGAGCTTTATTTTAACGGTAAAAGTAAGCGATGGATCGAATGCAGCGGACACAACCGTTACCGTTCTTTTAAACAACCTGAATGACAACCGGCCAGTTGTGAACGATGCCACGTTCCAAGTGAATGAAAATGCCTCAATCGGTACACTGGTAGGAACAGTTCGTGGCACCGATGCGGATGGCGACAAATTAACCTATTCGATCGAATCTGGCAACGATGTGGGTTCGTTCTCGATTGATTCGGCAACGGGTGCGATTATGATAGCGGACGGAAGTCAATTAGATTATGAGGCAAAAACCTCTTATACTCTCACAGTCAGAGCAAGCGACGTGCCGGCTCCAACGTTGGGATTAACCGCCTACCAACAAGTAAAGCAATTGTTTGCAAGCAGCACGTTGGAAACAGAAGTGGCGACAATTACGATCAACGTCAATGATTTAAATGACAATACACCTGTACCACAAGGCTTTACGAAGAATATCGATGAAAATACTGCAACAGGTACCATGGTCGGCCAAGTGACCGCAACTGATGCCGATGCGGGCAGCACACTCACCTACGAAATCACTTCAGGCAATGAAGCGGGTGCCTTTGCTATCGATGAGACAACAGGCGAAATCAAGGTTGCCGATGCAGGAAAACTAGATTATGAGACCGTAAAAGGCTTTATTTTAAGCGTAAAAGTCAGCGATGGGACGCAGAACGAGATGACAACTGTCACCATCAACCTCACCAATTTGAACGACAACCATCCAGTAGTGGATGACGCGGTGTTCGGTGTGGAGGAAAACGCGGCCATTGGAACCTCAGTTGGAACGGTTCACGGAAGCGATGGGGATGGCGACACGCTCAGCTATTCGATTGTCTCTGGAAACGAAGACGGTGCTTTCTCGATAAACGCAGCAACAGGAGAAGTAACCGTGGCTGATAGCAGTTTGCTAGACTATGAAGCGAAAACAGCCTATGTTCTAAACGTACAAGCGAGAGATGAAGCGGCGCCAGTACAGGGACTGTCCCCATACTCGATCGTCTCTGTCCTAGGTGCGTTCGCCGCGGCAGGAACAGATACAGCGACAATAACGATTAACGTCAATGATTTAAATGATAACTCCCCCGTGCCACAAGGCTTTACGAAGTCAATCGCAGAAAATACAGCAACTGGTACGGTGGTAGGCACGGTCACGGCAACCGATGCCGATGCGGGCAGCACGCTCACCTACGACATCACTTCAGGCAATGAAGCGGGAGCTTTTGCAATTGATCCGCGTACAGGTGTGGTAACGGTGTCTGATACCGGTAAGCTAGATTACGAGACCGTACATGAGTTCATTTTAACAGTGAAAGTAAGCGATGGAGTAAACGCAACTGAGACGAATGTGACGATTTCCTTAACCAATGTGAACGACAACAAACCGGTTGTAGGCGATGCTGTGTTTGCTGTTGATGAAAACAAGGCCAATGGAACCCTCGTTGGAACGGTTAGCGGAAGCGATGCGGACGGCGATCCACTCAGCTATGAAATTGTCTCTGGAAATGAAGCTGGGGCGTTTGCGCTGGATGCCGAATCAGGGAAATTAACGGTAGCAGATTCGAGCAAACTAGATTACGAGAAAATGAAGAGCTTTATCCTAACCGTAAAAGCCAGTGATGGAGCGGCGTCTGCGAATGCTACTATCACGGTCAACATCCTAAATGTAAATGACAACGCGCCAGTTGCGGATGATGTCGAGGTTTCTATCGATGAAAATACCGCCAATGATACAGAAATAGCAACAATACCTGGCCGTGACGTCGATGGCGATGCCTTACACTATTCTATCGTTTCTGGAAATGAAGCGGGTGCATTTACAATTGATGCGGCTACTGGAAAAATGAACGTAGCGAACGCGTCCAAACTAGATTACGAGACCGTGCAAGATTTCACTCTGAAGGTAGAAATCAGCGATGGGACGCATACAGTGGATGCAAATGTGGCAGTCCACCTCAAAAACGTCAATGATAATACCCCTGTAGTGGAAAGTGCCGAGTTTACGGTTGATGAAAAGGCAGCGGACGGAACGGTGCTTGGAACAGTAAAGGCGAGTGATGCCGATCAAGATTCAATCACCTATGCGATTTCTGCTGGAAATGACGAGGGGATTTTTAAAGTAAGTGAAACGACAGGAGAAGTGACTGTCGCAGACGCATCGTTGTTAGATGCGGCAGCCAAGGATCAACATACGTTGACCATTACGGTGAGTGATGGCCAGCATGAGTCGGAGGCAGCAGCCATTGTGCATGTCCTTTCCGGTGATGCGACATTGAAACAGTTAACGGTAAGTAACGGCAAGCTGAAGCCAGATTTCAACCCTGGGCTCGATCATTATAATTTGGTGGTCGGAGACGCTACGGGTTCGATTACGCTCACTCCAACTTTGTCGAATGGAAATGCGAAGGTAACCATTAATGAGAAGGCAGCGACAAGTGGGCAAGCGAGTGACACGATTGGTTTGGATTATGGGAAAAATACGATTACTATCGGAGTTACTGCGCAAAATGGCGAGGTTCATACCTATACGATAGTTGTGTTACGTCTGCAAGAACAGGTTCATTCGAAGCCTGTGATGCATGGCGAAGCGGTAAGCTTCTCCGATGATCAGGTCAACTTAGTCGATTATCATGGAACACTTGTTGTGGACTTACAGAAAGGCTTGGATGATGTAAAAGATGTGCGGTTTACAGCAGAGCAGTTAGCCATTTTGGTCGAGAGACAGGCGATGATTCAGATCGTGAAGGATGATGTACAGCTGGAGATTCCAGTTGCGAACTTTGCGAAGGGCGGAGCGTTAACGATTAGCTTGAAACGGGTAATGAAGGATCCGAAGAAGCTTCCTTTCTCCGATAAGGCGAGAAGTTCTGTGTATGACTTTACGATTACCTTAGGAGATCAGGTGATTCATCAGTTTGCTCATCCAATTGGACTGGCGTTTCCAGCCGAGGGTGGACATGACGGTGACGTCCATGTGTACTATTGGAACGAAGGACATACAAAGTGGGAGCTCGTAGGCGGAGAGCGGAAGGCTGGTTTGGTGACTGCGAAAACCGACCACTTTAGCACGTACGCTGTGTTTGCGCCAAATGATTTGGTAGTGAAACAAGAAGTGCCGCCAGCATCAACCGATCACGAGGCGGAACTTCCAAAAACAGCAACTGCTATGTATAACTGGATACTAGCGGGCATAATCATCATCCTCTTAGGAGGAACGGTGATGTTCATGCAGCGTCGTAGAAGAGAAGAATAAAAAAAGAGGGGACAGTCCCCCGTTGCGCTAAAGCGCCGGGGGACTGTCCCCTCCTCTTTTTTGCCCTCGACAGGTTTTGTAAGATGTTGTAAAATGGTTTCAGTAAAATGTAACATTATAAAGAACTAACTGTGCTGTATATAGTACAGAAGTCCTGGATATCCTCAAAATTACCCAAAAATCGTCGCTTTAAAACGAGGACTAAAGTCACATATTTTTACAACATTTTTTACGTGACTCCGAAACAACAGAATATTTATCCTTTCTAAACGAATCCATAAAAATTTTTTTAAAAATATCCCAAGAATTTCTAGATAAAAGGGGTAAACCTATCCTAGGGAAATAGATCTATATTCACAGGGGAAAACCAAAATGATCGTCACTTTAATCAATAAAGAACACATCCACTCTATTACCTTACCTGAGAAAATCCAGGGACAGTATTGGCTATATGACTCCCATTCCAGCTCGACCAAGAAACTTGTAGGAATCGAAGGGGCCAATGGCGAGTGGATTCTTAAATCTAATAAAGATGCGAAGGTCCTGGACTATTCCGGTCACCCTATCCGGAACACCGTTCTCCAACCTTTGAGCATCTACAACCTAGCCGTCGAAGGCCATGATTATGACCACCATGACCACCATGACCACCATGACAAAACGCTTGTCTTCACAGAACCGAACACGGAGGACCGCCAAACCTTCACCAAATTCCTAGTCGACAAGGATATGGACATTCACATCGGAAGAAACGAACAAAACCACATAGTCCTATCGAATCAATTCGTTTCCGCCTCCCATGCCAAATTAACCTTTTTTAACGGCCAATGGCGCATTGTTGACCAGAATAGCACTAACGGAACCTTCGTCAATGGGGCAAGAGTCAAGAACAGCGAATTACAGATGGGTGACATCATATACATAATGGGATTGAAAATCATCATCGGCAGCTGTTTTTTGGCCTTCAACAATCCGGATGGAATGGTGACCTTCCGTAAAAACCAGCTGAAGCCATTTATCCCTCAGGCCGTCGAAATGCAAGACGAAGAAGAAGAGGACTACGAACTGCCTGCCGTCGACTATTTCTACCGCTCTCCTCGTTTTAAAAGAGACGTAGAAAAGGTTGTGATTAAAATCGATTCACCGCCGCCGAACGCGATTGGCGAAGAGATGCCGATGATGCTCGTGATCGGGCCGTCGATGACCATGGGCCTTGCTTCAATGTCGACTGCGATTTTTGCCATCAATAACGCCATGGCAACGGGCGACATCTCACGGGCGATGCCTTCCATCATCATGTCGGGAAGCATGCTGCTCGGAACCATCCTGTGGCCGGTTTTATCCAAAAAATACGATATGAGACGCCGACGGAAAAAAGAAAAAGTCCGCCAGCAAAAATATAAAGAATATCTTGATAAGTTCGCTGTCCTATTTAATGAAGAAGCGCAAAAGCAAGAGGAGATCCTGCGTGAAAACTTTGCCCCTATCACAGACGTGATTCAGCGCATAGAAACGATCGATCGCAATCTCTGGGAACGCGGCCCCGGCCAGAACGATTTCCTACAATTAAGAGTTGGGATGGGCAATGGACTTTTAGCAGCGGATATTCACTATTCGGAGAAAAAATTCTCGATTGACGACGACAACCTGCAGGAAGAGCTGTACACCTTGTGCGAGTCGCCAAAGGTCCTGAAAAACATTCCGATTACCTTATCGTTATACGACGAATATATCACCGGGATCATTGGCCCGCGCAAACAAACAATTGAATTCGCCAAAGGCTTGATTTTTCAACTGGCGGCCCTTTATAGCTATGACGAAGTGAAGATGGTCTTCATTTACGACCAGGAGGAAGAAGCTGAGTTTGGTTTTACCAAATGGCTGCCGCATGTGTGGAGCAACGATAACAAGTTTCGTTTCATTGCCACAAATAATAACGAGGTCAAAGAGGTTTCGGCCATCTTGGAAAAGGAAATCGACATCCGCTCCGAAATCAATGAAAGTGAGCTAGATGACATCACGCCATATTACATCGTGTTTGCCATGAGTAAATCGCTCGCTGTCAGAGCGGAGATGTTGAAGCAGGTTTATGCGAAGAAAAAGAACATACATATCAGCGTGGTCACCTGTTACGACGAACTGAAAAACCTGCCGAAGGAATGCACGATGGTCGTGGAGCTGGAGGAAACGAGCGGGAAACTGTTTGATAAGGATGATCTCTCGGGCAAATCGACCGCTTTTGTACCGGACATCTATGTCACCCAAGATCCGAACGAGCTCAGTGTGAAGCTTGCCAATATCCAGCTTGATACGCTGGCACATTCCTTCAATCTGCCGCAAATGGTGACTTTCCTAGAGCTTTATGGGGTCGGAAAAGTGGAGCACTTGAATGCGTTGACCCGCTGGAAAGACAATGATCCAACGAAGTCACTGGAGGCGCCGGTGGGTGTCGACACCTTAGGGGAGCTGTTCAAGCTCGACCTTCATGAAAAATTCCACGGGCCACACGGCTTGGTGGCGGGGATGACGGGTTCCGGGAAGAGTGAGTTCATCATGGCCTATATCTTGTCGCTCGCCGTCAACTATCACCCGAATGAAGTCGCGTTTATCCTCATTGATTACAAAGGCGGCGGCATGGCGAAATCGTTTGAAAAATTGCCGCACACCGCTGGCATCATCACCAACCTGGACGGCGCCATGATCAAACGATCGCTGGTTTCAATCGAAAGCGAGTTGAAGCGCAGGCAGGCCCTGTTTGCAGAGGCAAGCAAACGGGTCGGCGAGAGCAATATCGATATATACAAGTATCAAAAGATGGTTCGAGAAGGAATCGTCACGGAACCGCTCCAGCACCTATTCATCATCTCGGATGAGTTTGCCGAATTGAAAACCCAGCAGCCGGAGTTTATGGCGCAGCTGGTCAGTGCGGCCCGTATCGGTCGAAGCTTGGGCGTGCACTTGATCTTGGCGACACAAAAGCCGAGCGGTGTCGTCGATGACCAAATTTGGAGTAACAGTAAATTCAGGGTCAGCTTGAAGGTTCAGGAACGCGCTGACAGTATGGATATGCTGAAACGGCCAGATGCGGCGGAGCTTACAGATACCGGACGCTTTTACCTGCAAGTGGGCTATAACGAATTGTTTGAAATGGGTCAGTCAGCCTGGGCAGGTGCGCCATATTATCCATCTGATAAAGTGGTGGTGGAAAAGGACAACAGTGTGGTGGTCATTGACCGCAATGGCCGTCCGCTCAAGCAGGCGAAAATCGATAAGAAGAAAAACCTGTTTGCGAACCCGAAAAAGCAGCTTGATGTCGTGACCGACTACCTGCACTCGATTGCGGAGGAAGAGCAGATTCGCATTCGTCCGCTGTGGTTGGATCCGATTCCGTCTATGATTCTATTAGACGAAATCAAGCGGAAATATACCGTACAAAGCAGCGCATTCACTTTGAATCCGGTGATTGGCGAGTACGATGATCCGGCTAGACAGCAGCAATGCCTGCTCCGTCTGCCGCTGACCGAAGAAGGCAATACCATTGTCTACGGCGTGGCGGGCAGCGGAAAAACGACGTTCCTAACAACGATGGTGTATTCACTGATTCACGAGCATACGCCGGATGAGGTGAACATCTATTTACTAGACTTTGCGTCCGAAACCTTACGGGCGTTTGCCAAGGCACCGCATGTGGGCGACGTCATCCTTTCCTATGAAAGCGAGAAGGTTAGCAATCTATTTAAGCTGTTGCAAACCGAAGTGGAGAAGCGGAAGAAGCGGTTCGCAGATTTTGGCGGCGATTACGCCTCTTACGTGAAAGCAACGGGTGAGAAGCTACCGTCGATTGTGGTGGCGATCAATAACTTTGCTGCTTTTACCGAAATTTATGAGGAAAAAGAAGCGGCCGTCAGCTTCTTGTCACGGGAAGGAACGAAATACGGCATCTATTTCGTCTTAACCGCTCTTGGCACCAACGCCGTTCGCTTCCGCTTGCTGCAGAATTTCAAGCAACTGATCACACTTCAATTAAATGACGAATCGGATTATTCAACGGTCGTGGGGAAAACGGATGGCCTGTTTCCATCGAAATATAAGGGCCGCGGCTTGGTGAAAAAAGACGAGGTGTACGAATTCCAACTCGCGACGATCACTGATGAGGAGTTGCCATTTGCGTTCATTCAACAAAAATGCCAAAAGATGCAGGTGGCTTGGCAGGGCCATGCCGCGAAAAAGATTCCTATTTTACCAGAGGTTGTGGATTTTGAATTTCTGGCAGAATACGTGGGTCCCGAGCAGAGCCTCACGATCCCGATTGGTGTGGAGAAGAACTCGCTCCATGTGCACTATTATCCATTCGGGCAGTCCTATCTTTCGATGATTCTGACGGCTGGCAGCGACCATGAAAGCTTTACGCATGACCTGTCGGTGTTTATGGCGCAGACATGCGGATTGGACGTCACGATTCTCGATGCCCAGCAAAGCTTTTCTGGGAAAAAGAACGCAGCATGTACGTACTACGGTACGGTTAAAGAATGGGAAGCGGCTATTGATGACATGTTTGAACTCGTAGTTTACCGCAACAACACCTATAAAGAAGCGTTAGAGCAGGGATTCGACCCCGAACCATTTGCACAAAAGGTCATTGTCATCAACAGCATCGTCTCGTTGAAAAATGCGCTCTCCGGCCAAAGTGCAGAGAAGCTGGCATTACTTTTGGAAAAGGGTGAGGCGAAGTATAACCTCACGATTGTCTTTGCGGAGCAGGCGAAGAATCTTTCCGGGGTTTCTTATGATAAGTGGTTTAAACGTCATATGAATCCGGGAGACGGGATTTGGGTCGGAAGCGGGTTTACGGAGCAATATCAGCTTAAGCCTTCGAAAACGACGCCAGAAATGCGCGAGGAGATGCCGGCTGATTTTGGCTTTTCCTTACAAAAAGGGAAGTGCGTCAAGGTGAAGTTAGTAAACGCGGAAAAGGAGAATGATGACAACGATGAATAAGGTGCTTGTTGAAATTTTTCTTCCTGCTGCGAACACGAGCTTTGACGTGTACCTGCCGCTCGAAAGTCGAATGAGTGAGGTGCTGGTTCTAGTTTCCACTCTGCTCAGCGATTTAGCTGCCGGCAAGTATAAGGCACTGGCGGGCAATGCGGTCTTGTGTGACGCTACGACTGGAATTATTTTCAATATTAACATGACTGTTTCCGAACTGGGCATCCAAAACGGTTCGAAACTCATGCTGATATAAATATAGGCTGGCTGAGCGCCTTGAGCGCCAATAAACTGGCCGTTATAACCAAACAAACAACTTCAAAAGAAGAAAGGGGTACGAACATGGGGAAACGAATCAAAGTCACTCCACAAGAGCTTGAAACAGCATCCAAGAAACTAACGGAGCTATCTGAAACGTACACAGGAATCTATACTCAGCTTATGCAGGCTGCAGGAACTATGGGTGAAGCCTGGGAAGGGGAAGACAACCTTGCCTTCGTTGATCAAATCAACGGCTTCAATGAAGATCTGAAGAATATGGCTAATAAGCTAGCCACTGCTGGTCAGGCGCTGGAAAAGCAAAGAGCCAACTATGTGGCGACGCAAGAAAACAACACGGTTCAAGTTAGAAAGTTAACAAACTAATAGACTCGTAAAGGAGTGAGTGGAATGGCTGGGCATATTAAAGTTAATACGGCGCAGGTGGCCGACATTGCATCAACGATTGAGCGTTTAAACAAACAATTGGCAGAAGAATTGAAAACAAGTCAGAACACAATCAAGAATCTTTCAAACACGTGGGATGGGGAAGCAGCCCAAGCAACGATCTCTTCCTATGAAGAGTTTGCGGCGAAGTTCTTCCAGAATTACTACGAAATCCTTGATAACTACGTGAAATTCCTGCGACTCAACGTCGACCAAGGATACTTTGAAACAGAAAGCGTCAACACCAACCTGGCTGACGCATTCAAATAGAGGGGACAGACCCCCGCTACGGTAGTGCGTTACTAGGTCGGGGGACAGACCCCCGCCCCGGTAGCGCGTTACTAGGTCGGGGGACAGACCCCCGCTACGGTAGTGCGTTACTAGGTCGGGGGACAGACCCCCGCCCCGGTAGCGCGTTACTAGGTCGGGGGACAGACCCCCGCCCCGGTAGTGCGTTACTAGGTTGGGGGACAGACCCCCGCCCCGGTAGTGCGTTACTAGGTTGGGGGACAGACCCCCACTACGGTAATGCGTTACCACCCTGGTGGACTGTCCCCCACCACAACTTTGAAAACAATACCATTTGGATGATATAGATATAGATTAAATAACATTGGAGAAGTAGCTGATGAGAAAATTATTAGTTAGTATTTTTTTAGTACTTTTAGTGGCAGGAGTGAGTGGATGTATGAGCCAGCAACCGACGAAAGAGGAAAAGAAGACGAGCGAATCAGCGATGCTTTCTTACTTGGATAAGAAGTACGACCAGAATTTTTCGGCGATCAACTATATCCCGGCCAAGCGGGGATTCAATGATAGCATGAACCTGAACATCTTAGTGGCGAAATCAGAAGACGGCTTACTAGTCAATGTTCGTGAAAGATTGTCCAAACCTGGTAAGTTTTTTGATGATTACCGTAATGCCGTTGCTTCTAAATCCCTTAAGGACAAAATCAATTATGGGTCCATTGAAAACCTGCATCTAGCAAAAACCTATATCACTCTTACACCCGAAGTGGATCTTAACACATTAAAAAATGGTGTATCGAGCGTAGCAAAAGACGATGTCATCATGGTGTATAGTGTCGTATCCGTTTCTAGCGATGCCAATGAAAACACGCTCAAGGCATTATACGATGTTTATCAGCAGCTTCAATCCTTAGGTTATCCAGACACCGCCCTTATCGTTGCATTCTCGCCTGACAAAGACAAAGCAGAATCGTACGTCAATAATTTCTTCCTTTATGGAAATCAAAAGTGGGAAGAGTACGACAAATCGGTGAAACACGTACTGAAAGTTAACGAAAACGGATTATCTTTTGAAGAATTTAAGAATCAACTGAAGTAGGGGGTTGGATGGATGCCTAATCAAAAAGATGGAACCGAGCAAGTTCCACTTAGTGAGCTGAGGGATCAGCAAAATGCCGTGTTAAATAAACTTGCCTATGCCACCGTCATTGATGAATGGAAGCCTGGACAATCCTTATATAAACTGGTGGCCCAGGTAGATACCGACTTGGCAGCAGAACTAAAAGCGGCCGGCCTCGAACATCTCGTCATCAAGGATTATGTGAATAGAAACAACCATTCCGGCTTTTGCGCCATTGCGTTCGAAGATCCGAAGACCGGGGAAGTCGGCATGTCCTTCAGGGGAACGGAAGGCATGGATGACCTGCTCCACAACCCAAAGGATATGGCGGATAATACATTAACTGCATCCATTGGGGTCTCGCCACAGTCATTAGAGGCAATTGCTTTTTTTGAAAAAAATGAAGAGAAGAGCGGAAAAAACTATCTATTTGGTCACTCGAAAGGCGGAGAACTAGCGGCCGAGGTGTACGCAACCAATTATACCAATGTTCTAGGGGTTCACATCATTAACCCGCAGCCGATTAATCCCTACAAGCTCGGGCCTGATCAATTAGCTGCACTACAGTCGAAAAAGTTTGATGCGGTCGTCGTAAACGGAGACATTGTATCCTGGCTAGGCCGTACTCCTTACCCCGTTCGCTATGTTGAAAACAACGGCACACAGCCAGGCTTTTTTGGACCGCACTCGGTTGATGCTATGAAATTAGATAATCGGGGCTATGCCGTAATTGAGAAGGATCCTTTTTCAGGCTATGTCTGGCAAGGTCTGGCGTCCACCATAGCGACCGCCGTTATGGGTGATATTCAAAGCCATCTACGAGTGTATTCCTTCGCCATTAATACGGTGGTCCGCGCCGGGAACTTCATGATCAATGACTTGCCGGACATGGTGCACCAATTCGTGGAATACTTGAAACAGGCCATTGATCGACTCCGAGTGATTTCCCATGCGGCAAGGATTGCCCTCATCGAGTTCGTCGGCAGTCTGGTCAAAGGTGTGTCGCTCTTGTTCAAGTTGACCTTCAATGCCGGCTACCGCTATGCGACCGCGAATCCGGTGATAAAAGTAGATACGTATAAACTACGAAACTACGCCGATCGATTAGAGAGCATCAACAGACGGATTAGCCAAATTGACCGTAGGATGGATTCTCTCTATTTAAAAGCAGGCTTTTCCGACTTATGGAATCTGCTGCAGGCGGATTTATTCACGGAGGAAAGCTGGAATATCAAGAAGTGTATCTATTATCTAAACGAAACGGCCGACGATTTTGAAATGGTGGAACGGAAGATTATCCAACAGTTGTAATGGGGGGCTGGGGTCATGAATGAAAGTGGACAGCAGGAGCTCTATTTAATCAAACAAGAGCTTCAAAATATTATCAACGAGTTAGAGAGTATTGCAGCGGGCATCCAAAGTGATTTTGAGGGAATCGGCAATGAAAAATGTGCTTCAAAAGTGAATCGAATTGCGGAGCAATACAGATTTGTAAAAGGGAAACTCAACAATATCGATACCTCCAAGGTAACCGAAGAGTTCGCCAAAAGTCATGGTGGAGCTGCCACTTCCAAATAACGATAGAAAGAAGGGGTAACGATGGCTGATAGGATTAAAGTAGATACGGAGCGTGTGTCTGCTGCCGCAAAACAAATCGCGCAGTATAACCGGAAGATTAGAGAGAATTTTTCCGCCGTGGAAGCAGCGATGAGAGCATTGAATAACGTATGGGACGGCACGGCCTCCAGTCAGGCGATGAGTGCATTTCATGAGTTAAAGCACGCTTATGACGAACCGCGCTATGAAGTGATGAATAACTATGTGACCTTTTTACACCAGCAGGTGGATCCGGGCTATACCCAAACAGAGAATACGAATGTCTCGTTAGCGGATCGGTTTAAATGATAGATTCATAGCCTAAGGGGGGACGGAATTGAGCAACTATATAAAGGTAAACCACCGAGAATTTGAAGCGGCTGCCGATGCCATTGACACCTATGTAACCAGCCATAATAAAAACATGGACGCGGCAGGGCAAGAGGTAAAAACCCTTTCTGCCACTTGGCAAGGTACTGACAGCTCGCAATTTCAGAATCAGTGGAATCAGTTGACGGAGGCAGATTCAACCTCACGAAATATGACGAAGGCGTTAACGAATTATGCAGACTTTTTACGATATGCGGCAGGTCAATATAAGGACGCGCAATCGAAAGCGGTCAATCGAGCGAACGGCCTTTAAGATTAGATTTTGATATTCGGGTGATTTTTTATGGGAAGAACGACAGTTGAACAAAACAAAAATGATTATACCGTGGTCAATCGGCTGGCGTATCCTGAAGCCATCAATGAACGGGAATTACGCGCCATCGCTGGAGGCGTCGTCGATGGACTCATTCCCGTGATGACGGAGAAAACGAAGAAGGGCGTTCTCATTCAAAGTACGATCGAGGATATGATTTCCTTGAAGTCTTATTTTAGCAGTGTAGTTTCTAAGAAGATGTTCCTGGATACGCTGATTCAATTGGCGGCAATTGTGAAGGCCTGCGAAAAGAATTTGATGAATGTGAACAATTTGATGCTCGACTGGGACTATATTTTTCTAGACCCGCGGACGAAAAAAGTAAAATGCCTGTTCTGGCCGATTGTGAACAATCAGCATTCCGTCCTATTAGCTGAATTTTTCCGTGAGCTGCCGTTCCGCGTTGTTTTTTCCAAGCATGAAGACGCTAGGTATGTAGCCAGCTATATTGAGTATTTCAAGAGCCAGGTTCCTTTTTCTATTAATCAATTTGAAAAATTTATCTTCGGACTGATGGGGAAAGTCGTAGAGAACAAGTCTCATATTCCATCAGGTTCTACGGGTCCGGAGCCTCTGGCTTCGAGAGTGGAGGAGAAAAAAGGGAGCACGGGGAATGTGGCCTATAATCCGTTCGCGAGCCATGAGGAGACCCAGAAGGAGGAGCTCTCACAAGTGAGTGAGACGTCAGTGCTAGGCATGATGGATGTGGATGGCGGGACCACGGTATTGGGTGCGGACCTGTTTGAGGAGCCGAGCTATCCGTATATGGTAAGAGAGAAAACGCAGGAAAAAATCACGATTAACCGGCCTTCTTTTCGAATCGGAAAGGAACGTCAGCAATGTGATTATGTGGTTTCCGATAATAACGCGGTGAGCCGTAATCATGCTCTCATCCTCAAGAGAAATGGACGCTATTATATTGTCGACAACGGCTCCACTAATAAAACCTTCGTCGACGGGCGAGTGATTCCAGTAGAAAAAGAGATAGAGATCTTCTCAGGTACTAAATTACGACTTGCCAACGAAGACTTTGTTTTTTACATTTAAGCGGCTTGGTGATGTTGGAAAATAATGCACAAAAAGCTTAGAAGCAAGGAGTTTGGAGATGGAAGTATTAACTGCAGCATGCACCGATATTGGATTGAAAAAAGAAACCAATCAAGACAGCTACCTGCTAAAGATGGCAGAAACCTCTCTGGGAAAGGTCGTTTTGGCCGTCATTTGTGATGGTATGGGCGGGCTTTCCCAGGGAGAAGTCGCCAGTGCAAGCGTCATCCATGCTTTTTCCGAGTGGTTCGACAACGAGCTTCCCCTTCAGCTTGCCAACCAGGATTGGAACGAGATTCAGTACCGTTGGGGCCGGATTATTCAAGAGCAGAACCAGCGGATTGCCGAATACGGTCGTGAGATCAAGATTCAGCTCGGAACCACGTTGACCGCACTGCTGCTGATTGATTCCGAGCACCTGCTGATTGGTCATGTCGGTGACTCGAGAGTCTATCGAATCGACCAGGATGTCGAGGTGCTGACGGACGATCAGACGGTCGTGGGGAGAGAGTTGAAACGAGGACGAATCACGCCGGAACAAGCGAAGAAAGATCCGCGCAGAAATGTCCTCTTGCAGTGCATTGGGGCATCCAAGCTGGTGGAACCTGAATTCATCCATGGCAAGCCAACTCAAGGGGAAGTTTATATGCTTTGTTCGGATGGATTTCGCCATATGATTACTGAGGGTGAAATCTATCGTGCGTTATCGCCACACGTTCTCACGGACGAAAGGATCATGGCACAAAAGGCAAGCGAATTGGTGGAGCTCAATAAAGAGCGGAATGAAACAGATAATATCACTGTTTTGCTTGTGAAAATTCAGTAAGGATGGGGAAAAACTTTGGCAGCTATTGGGTCTGTTATAGACGGTAAATACGAAATACTCAAGCTGATTGGACAAGGTGGTATGTCAAAGGTATACCTCGCCATGGACAAACGGCTCAATAAACAGTGGGCAGTAAAAGAAATTCAAAAAAGAGGAAGAGACAAGAACAACGAAGTCATCATCCAGAGTGCGATTGCCGAAGCGAATATGATTAAGAGGCTGGACCATCCGGCGTTGCCGCGGATTGTCGACATCATCGATAACGGAAAGGTGATTTTTGTCATCATGGACTATATCGAAGGGGAGCCGTTGAGCAAGATTTTAGATGAATATGGCGCCCAGCCTCAGGAACTGGTCATCGATTGGGCGAAGCAGCTGTGCGAGGTGCTCGATTATTTACATACTTGTGACCCTGCGATCATTTATCGCGATATGAAGCCGGCCAATGTCATGCTGAAGCCGGATGGGCATTTGAAGCTCATTGATTTCGGAATCGCGCGGGAGTATAAGGAACAAAATCTGGAGGATACGGTCAGCCTTGGAACGAAAGGGTATGCAGCGCCGGAACAGTTCGGAGGCAAGGGACAAACCGATGCGAGAACGGATGTCTATTGTTTGGGAGTGACACTCTATCACTTGGTGACCGGGCAGAACCCGTGTGAGCCGCCGTACGAATTATATCCGATCCGCGAATGGAATCCGCAGCTGTCGGGCGGTTTGGAAAAAATTATTCAAAAATGTACCCAGCTCAACCCGGAGGACCGGTATCAGTCCTGTGCCGAGCTCCTATATGCGCTCAATCATTATGAACAGGTAGATGACCTGTACCGGGCGAAGCAAAAACGGAAGCTGCGCAATTTTGGCCTGGTGACCGGGGCGGCGGTGTTGTGTTTGGGTGTGGGTGTAGTAGGGCAAGTGATGAAAACGAAGACCAATAATGCGGACTACGATAATAACATCCAGATGGCGGAGAAGGCCGCAACCGATGAGCTGAAAGTGGACTATTATCTGAAGGCAATTGACATAAAACCAATGGAAAAGCCAGCCTATGTCGGTTTACTCGACGCTTTTAAAGGGGATGCCGCGTTTACGGTGGAGGAAGAAGCGGAGCTGAAGAAAAAAGTGAACGCGCATCTCAGCGAAATTCGAGAGAATCCTAAGTACGGTGATTTGGCGTTTGATATTGGCAAAACCTATTGGTACTACTACAATTATGGAAAAACCGAGACAAACGATAATCAAGTGACAAGGATGAAAAGCTCGATTCAATGGTTTGAGGATGCGATCCGCTATGGGTCAAAGGATCGCGACTATTACGAGATGGCTACCATTTACCGGGATATCGGCCGGTTCAATCGCGATATCACACTCAACATTGAAGAGGCGTCTGATAAAGGGAAGTACAAACCCTATTGGGACGATATGAAAAACCTGATTAAAATGGTGGATCAGAATCCCGAAGAGAGCGAGATTGTGAAGCTCGAGCTCTATAAGTTAACGATGTATTCCATCGAGACGTATGCGCGTAAGTTTAAGCTAGATGGCGTGAAGGAAGGCGAGATCCGTTCGGTGACAGAAGCCGTGAAGCAGAGCACGAATCAGATAGCGGTCACCACTGAAAAAACGGATACAATCAAGAATGAGGTGATTAGTCGTTTCGATCCAACCGATCGAGCGATTAATCTTGCATATCGGAAGGATTAAGGGGGGATTCGAATGGATGCAACTACATGGCAAATCATTTCCATTGTCGGATATTCCCTGGCAGGCGCGCTCCTGATTACGGCGATCGTGTTGTTTTTTAAGATGAAGGTTCCGGCGATTATCGGCGAGTTAACGGGCCGGACGGCGGCGAGGCAGATTCAAGAAATCCGAGAGCATCGTGGCAACAAGCGCCACCAGCCGAATGTCTTTGATGTGGACCCGGGGATTGTGCGAGAGCCGTTGGTATCTGAGGGATTTGAGCCGGTTAGTCGTCCGGTGATGGAGGCAAAGGGAGAGACGGAGGATCACTCCCGACCAACACTGCTGGGCAGTTTGCCAACCGAGGTTCTAGATCAGGATGAGGGTGGTTTGTATCTGGGGACTTTTTCAGAAAAGGGTTTTGAGGGGACCGAGATTCTGAGCGATGGACATGAAGAGAGGCTGCTTGAAAAAGGAGAGCGTTACTCGTTAACGGACGTGCTGAACGATGGTCGTCAAGGGCAGTCGCCTGAAAAAGAAGAGCGGTACTCATTAACGGATGTACTGGCTGAAGAACGGAAGGAAAAGCCTGTTTCAAAAGAGGACCGATATGCGCTAACAGACGTGCTGAACGCTCATTTAGAGGATCAGCCGCTTGAAAATGATGTTCATTATGCGTTAACGGACGTATTGAATGATGAGAAAAAGCCGATTTCCTCTGAGGGCAGGAATGCGGCACCGAGAAGGCGAGCATCCTCTGATCGAGTGGTCCCGTTATCTCTGACTGAAATCCTGGACAACTACAAAGAAGGTGAGCCTCCTACCGCTGATGCAGGAAATGAGTTGCTTTTGTCTTTAACTGAAGTACTTTCTAATGAAAAAGAAGTGACGATGGAAGCCAAATTAAAAGAACGCGAGGTTCTTTTATCATTGACTGAAATTTTGTCTACAAATGCTGAAAAATCTTCCGCATCCGTTGAGGTGCCGAAAGAGGTACTTTTATCTCTGACTGAAATTTTGTCAAAAAATGCAGCGGTTGTCTCGGCTAGCTCTGAAAAGGGCTCTAAAGAAGCACTGTCTGTTTCGACTGATGAGAGGGATGTTCTGAGACCTCGTACGGAAGTGCTATCCGATAAAAAAGAGGATTTAAGGCCCCGAACGGATGTATTAACAACTGAGACCGAGGTTTTGGACTATGGGACTGAGTTATTAGCAGAAGATCAAGGAACCACCGTATTATATCCGACTGCTGAACTAGAAAATGAGAGTGGGAAGGATGTTCCAGCGGTTTCTTTTAAGGTAGTGAAGGACATTAAGGTTACTCATACAAACAAGAAGATTTGAGTGGGTTACTGTTTCGGACAAAGTAGAGTGTGAAACTATCAAGATAGTCAGAAGAAGCTTGATCTTCTGACAAAGATAGGCGAGAAACTATCAAGATAGTCAGAAGTCACCTGAACTTCTGATAAAGATGAGCGAGAACCTATCAAGATAGTCAGAAGAAGCGTGAACTTCTGATAAAGATGAGCGGAAACTACCAAGATAGTCAGAAGTCACCTGAACTTCTGACAAAGATGAGCGAGAAACGATCAAGATAGTCAGAAGAAGCGTGAACTTCTGACAAAGATAGGTGAGAAACCATCAAGATAGTCAGAAGAAGCTTGAACTTCTGACAAAGATAGGTGAGAAACTATCAAGATAGTCAGAAGAAGTCAGAACTTCTGACAAAGATGGGCGGAAACCAACAAGATAGTCAGAAGAAGCGTTAACTTCTGACAAAGATGAGCGAGAAACTACCAAGATAGTCAGAAGAAGCGTGAACTTCTGACAAAGATGAGCTCAAAACCATCAAGATAGTCAGAAGAAGCGTGAACTTCTGACAAAGATGAGCCCAAAACTATCAAGATAGTCAGAAGAAACGTTAACTTCTGACAAAGATGAGCCTAAAACTATCAAGATAGTCAAAAGTCATCTTAACTTCAGACAGAGACTAGCAAGACTTTTTCAAAAAAAACCACCCAGCAAAGGAGTGTGAATCATGTTTGCCAAAAGGAAATCCAAGCTGACGCGGCTGATGGCCGTCGTTCTGACCATCATGCTTGTCGCTTATAACATACCTGTTGGTGTCATCACCAAGGCGTTTGCCGAAACAGGCACTAACCAAAAGGTATTCACCATGGAAATCGTAGAAAATGGTGCCCCCGTTCCCAATCAGGAAATTACCGGGCATAATGCCAACAATGAGGTCAGTGTCACGGGCACTACCGACAAGGACGGCCTGGTGCAGTTCCCGGAACTCACCAATGCCTTATTCGACAAAAACAATCAGTTTGATTTTTTAGTAGCTTCAAAGACTTTTTCCATCGTGCTAACAGAGGGAACCACGGACCACTATACTTACGATGTGGCCACCGAAAAACTGACCCTCGCAGAAGAAGAACCACCTGCACCGCCGGTGAAAGCGAAATACTCCGTGACCATCAATCAAACCGGTTCTGGTCAGATCAAACTAAATGACATCGACTACAAAACCCCTGCCCAATTTGACGAGGGGACAAAAGTAGACGTTGCTATTACTCCGGACCCGAATTACGAGATTAAATACGTAAAAGTGAACGGAGAGGAAAAGAAGGTTACGAACAACGAAGGATACATAGAAACAATCGATGCCCTTTCGGCGGATACCACGATTGACGTACAGTTTGTGTTAAAAACCTACACGATTTCTTTTTCCAGCTATAAAAATGGAACCGTCAAGGATGAGCAAAACCAAACGATTAACTCTGACGGCGGGACGGTCGAGGTTCAGCATGGCGCTGATTCTTCGTTTACCGTTACCCCAACAACAGGCTACCATCTTGGAAGCATCGAGATTGATGGAGCGCCTATTAATCTAGCGAATGAACTGACACCGACCAAGGACGGTTACGAGTACACTTTTTCAAAAGTGACAGAAAACCATCGGGTAGAAGTGACATTCGCGATCAATACCTATCAGGTGGCGGCCACTGTCCAAGGGGACCACGGAACGATTGAACTCGCGCAGTCTGAAGTCGACTACGGCAGTGACGCGAAGGCGGTGATTACGCCGGAGGATAACTCTTACAAAGTCGCTGCCCTAAAGGTGAATGGGGAAACAATAGACCTCACCAACAATGACAACTTTGTTGATAATAATGACGGCACAAGCTACACCTACACCGTGAAAAATGTGACCAAGGATACGACGATTGAGGTGTCGTTTGAGCGGATTGCGATGCTGGAGGGAGATTGGGAAACCTACGTCTCAATTAAGCCGGCTTCCGGTTCGTTACTCAAATCGTATAAAGAGGGCAATAATGAAATTCGTGTCTACTCCAAAGACGCGATTGTCGTGGTATCGGCGGTTGACCCGTATTATCGTGTCGACATTTCCGATTCCATTAAACATTGGAAAGGGAATTATATTTTACGAGAATCGACGACGATTAAACGATTGCTAGTCGCGAAGGGTCCTTTCGGCGGAGAGGAAATCAAGCTTCCGGGCCATTTAATTCTGTTGTTTGATACAGAGGGGCCAACGGTAGAAGACCCGACCGTTAAGGGTGATAACGAAGCAACCGTGGATGATGCGACCTGGTTCAGTGGCGGCGTCACCGTTTCAGGTAAGATTGATAACACGGAGCAGACCTTTGATGGCGTGACTTTTTCGACCCCTATTGAAAAAGTGTATTACCAGAAGGGGCCTTATACTCCGTATGAACTAGGCAAGGAAGCTACCTTTAATGCAGAGAAAAAAAGCTATTCCTTCAAGCCTGAAGATGAGAGGTACAGCGGGGTCTATAGCATTTGGGCGGTAGACCAAGCGGGGAACGCATCAACCGTGAAGACGGTTCAGGTTAATATTGATAAAAAGGAACCGACGCTTGCGGACGGAGAAGCGGTTACCTTTGAACAGAAGAACACTGATTATTTTTCCAAAGTGTTAAACTTCCTATCATTTGGAACGTTTTTCAACAAAGAAGTGGAAGTAACGGTCCGAGTGAAGGACGATGCCTCTGGTGTTCAGGCGATCTCGCTAAAAACGAGCGATGAGAAGGTTGTTCCAAAGCTCGTGGACGGTAGTTTCGAGAACGATGGACTATATGCGCAAGCGAAGTTCACGGTGGATGCGGAAAGCTTCAAGGGAACGTTCCATGTCACGGTAACTGACCATGTGAAAAATAAAAACGCCGAGCCGTACTTGGTGACAAAAGACAACTCGAACATCGAAGCCGACAACAGCGGCGTGGTGATGATTGAGAAGAAGGCACCAACTGCCAAGGTGGAGGTTATGCCGAAAGAAGACGTTTCTTACGATGGCGACGCATACAATGGTGATGTTACTTATAATGTGACCGTTCAAGATGGAGAATCGGGCATCAACACGGTAAGTATTGATGTAAACGGAAAAAAGATCGAATACGATTATTCTGAAATGATCGAGAAGCAGACCTATACGTTTGCCTCGGATGATCCGGGAATTCAGATTAAAGAGGATGGAACCTACGTGGTTTCGATCTATGTGGTGGATAACGCCGGGAACACGAACACTGTTACTAAAACGATTTATGTCGATAAAACGGCACCTAAGATTACGGATTTCAGTTTCTTAACACAGAATGATCAGGGGAGCTATGAAAAAGTAGAGGAAACCGTCACGCTGAAGGATTCGGTTGAACTGACGGGGTATGGTTATTTTTTCAAAAGGCCAACGCGAGTCAGCGTGAAGGCGGAGGACCCGGTCGTTCCTTACGAATACACGAGTCAAGTGAAATCAATGATCGTGTATTTGAAAGATTACGAGAATGGAAAGTACTATGCGGTGTTAGCGGACGGATCCTATAAGGAAGTCGCGGAGTCTGCTGTTGGAAAAATTGAGCCGGTGCCTGTCACGGGTGAGTTCACTTTCAATGTGCCAGAAGCGTTCAAGGGACAAATTTTTTCAAAAGCAACGGACCGCGTCAACAACACGGGTACGTTTGAAACGCCGGACGGCACTGTGATTGAAAACGAAAAGCAACACGCGAAGGAATCACATATTACACTTGAAAAAGCGAAAA
Source organism: Bacillus sp. SORGH_AS_0510 (assembly GCF_030818775.1). Classification (NCBI taxonomy): domain Bacteria; kingdom Bacillati; phylum Bacillota; class Bacilli; order Caryophanales; family Bacillaceae; genus Bacillus; species Bacillus sp. SORGH_AS_0510. The sequence goes on from NZ_JAUTAU010000001.1 coordinate 917,251, forward strand.
CGAGTTATAAGGATGCGAACAACTTAGAGCTTTATGCGAAAAATGTAGACGTAAATGTGAAGGTTGCGGATTCCTATTCAGGGATTCAGAAGGTGGAATGGTCAGTGGTTGCGCCTTATGATACAACGAATAATCAGTCTGGCAGCCTGACGATTAACAGAGATAAAACGTACGCGGTAGGAAGTTCGGTGGAAGGTTGGAAGCAGACCAAGTCGGATTTGAATCTTGTAACCGAACTGACGAAAACCCTGACGGTAAAAAATAATAGCAATAGCATTGTGGTAAAGGTAAAAGTGACGGACCGGGCTGGCAACGTGTCGGAAGATGAGATGAAGTTCAGCATCGATAAGACGGCACCGACGATTCAGGTGACGTATGATAACAACCAATCCGACCCAGCGAATAAGGACTTTTACAAAGAGGATCGCACGGCGACTGTTGTGATTACGGAACGTAACTTCAACGCCAAAGATGTGCTTCATAAAATCACGAACACGGATGGTGTGATTCCGAAGCTGGTGGGTTGGACGACGAAGGTTAATGCGAAGGATCCAGATCAAACCACACATACGGCGACGGTAAAATATGCCGCCGATGGTGATTATACGTTTGATATTCAGTATAAGGATAATGCAGAAAATGCCGCGCCGGATTTTGCCCAGCAGAAGTTTACGATTGATAAAACTAAGCCTGTGATCAAGGTATCGTATAGCGGTGGGTCAGCGGCGAATGGCAATTATTATAAAGCCGCACGTACAGCGACGATTTCGATTACCGAGCATAATTTTGACACAAGTCGCATCAAGGTGTCAGGCACCGCAACGGATAATGGCAAGGGTGTGGCGTTCCCGGCGGTCAGCGGCTGGAGAACGAGTGGCGATGTGCATACGGCAACGATTCATTATTCAAGTGATGCCAAGTATCATTTCGACATTGATTATACGGACATGGCTGGGAATATCGCGGCCGATTACAAAGCGGATGAGTTTTTCGTGGACCAAACAGCGCCTAAACTGGATATTAGAGGTGTGGAGAATCAGTCGGCGAATAAGGGTGATGTGATTCCGGTGATTACTTATTCCGATACGAATTTTAATAAAAATGCCGTTTCGATTAAGTTAGATGGAGCAAATAGAGGCGGAGTGACGCCAAGCGGCCGCTATGCAGATATGGCAAACGGCCAGATTTACACGTTCAATAATTTTGAGAAAAAGAAGGAAGTTGACGATATTTATACGTTGACGGCTACGCTTGTGGATAAGGCGGGCAACCGTGCGACCAAAACGATTCAGTTCTCGGTCAACCGCTTCGGTTCTGTGTATGTTTTTGATAAAGCACTGAAGAATATCGACGGCAAGTATGTTCGGGATGCAACGGATATTACTGTGACGGAAACGAATGTGGACAGCTTGAAGCCGGAAACGATGTTGGTGAAGATGACGAAGAACGGGACGCCATCGGATTTGGTTGCAGGCAAGGATTACACAGTCACTGCATCTGGCGGTAAGGGCAAGTGGAGTCAGTACACGTATGTGATTAAGAAGTCCTTGTTTGACGGTGATGGCCGATATACGGTGGCGCTTTATTCGGAAGATGCGGCAGGCAATATTAATGAGACAATCGATGAAACGAAGAAGGCAGAGATTTCGTTTGGAATCGATAAGACGGCGCCTGTGATTGTGCCGATTAATATTGAATCGGGCGAGCAATATCCGGTGGAGAAGAAGGCTGTGACGGTTTCTATTAAGGATAATCTTGTTCTTAAGAACGCGGAGATTTATGTGGATGATAAAAAGGTGAAGCATAAGGTCGAGGGCGAGAATTTCGTGTTTGATATTAGAAGCTCGAACTCGAAGCAGAATGTGAAGATCATTGCCGTGGATGCCGCGGGGAATGAGCTGACATCCAAGGTAAAAGACATTCTCGTGTCGACTAACCCAATTGTGCGCTGGTACAACAATACACCTGTGTTCGCCGGCTCTCTTGGCGGTGTGGGCGGAATTGGGATCGCCTTAGGCGGATATTTCCTTTACCGCAAGCAGAAGAATAGAGATGATCAAGATGAAGTTGAAGACCGAGTGGTAGGAGGTTAATGGTAATGGGAACTATGTTTGAAAATTCATCGGTTGTGATTGTTTTGCTGGTTGCCAGCTTACTTGTTAACCTCGTTACGCTTGTGGTTGTGATTGTGTTGTTTAGGAAAAATAGAGCGGGGGCTGCGGCTGGCGCTGTCGGGAAAGAGGACAGCGGCGTAGTACAGGCTGCAGCAGCTGTAGTATCCGGCATCGTATTCTGCCGTAGTTGTGGGAATCAATATGATTCCATCAACGCCGCATGTCCGGGCTGTAAGACAGTGAGATAAAAGAAAAGAGTGGGGACAGTCCCCCAGCGCTTTAACGCGCCGGGGGACTGTCCCCTTCCTTGTACTTGTAGAGAAACTCAATTTGTTTTAAGATTTATTCAGCATTCAAATTAACGGCTGAAGGAGAAATAGGGATGACAAAAACCATCGTTGAAAAATTAAACTCTCTGAAGTATAAGAAAGTCGTTATTTTGGACATGCCTGAGGATGGAGACTACTTTAACGATTTACATGACTATGATACAAAGTTTAACGATAGAGGGTACGATCTTATATTTGCTTTTGTCCTCACAAAGAGCGAATTGAAAATATTAATCGATACGGTGTTTGAGAAAAATTATTTAAATGAAAAGGGTTATATATATATCGCTTATCCGAAAAAAGGGAATAAGGTCTATGAGACGTATATTCATCGTGATGAGTTATTCGAGGCTCTCGGTGCGGATGAAGAAGGGTATGTGGGAACTAGCAGTATTAAATTTGCCCGAATGGTTGGACTAGATGACGTATTTACGGTGGTTGGATTAAAAGAAGAAAATCGAGATAAGAAAAGTAAAAGTAAAACGTCTAAAGCCAGCCAATGTGTAGATGATTACATTTCTATGATTCCGGAAATAGAAAAGGATTTGCAGGACAATCAAAATCTGCTCTCCTTTTATCAATCCCTAACCCAAGGTTACCAAAAAGATTGGGCCCGTTATATTTATAGTGCGAAACAGGAGGCAACCAAAGAAAAGCGGCGTCAAGAAATGAAGATGATCCTTGGAGCAGGATACAAAAGTCGTGAACTCTATCGGAATAAATAATTGTGGGGACAGTCCCCCAGCGCTTTAACGCGCCGGGGGACTGTCCCCTTTTATTAACATAAACCTGTTTGATTTTGGTAAAATTAACATAATGAAAGGGGATATGTTTATGGAATTATCAGTGAAGTGGAATGAGAAGATGGCGTTTTCGGGGACGACACCGTCTGGTCATGAAATCAAGATGGATGCTGCTCCAGAAGTGGGCGGGGAGAATACAGGAGCGAGGCCAACAGAACTGCTTTTGAATGCTGTTGCGGGTTGTACAGGAATCGATATCATCTCGATTTTGCATAAAATGCGTCTTGAGCCAACATCGTTTCAGATGGACGTGCAGGGCGAACGGGCTGACGATCATCCTAAAAAGTTTACCACCATTAATATCCATTACGCGTTAGAAGGGGATCTGCCTGAGGAGAAGGTGGTACGAGCGATCCAATTATCAAAGGATAAGTATTGCTCTGTGTCCCATTCCTTGAGTGCAGAAATCACCGCAAGCTACTCCATTAATGGAGTGAAAGGCAGCCAAGCTTTATAATTGTATTAAATAAAAGGAGAGCTAAATTCCCCATACGAATTAGCTCTCCTTTTTTGCTTAAAAATCGTTACAGGTTTTCAGTCGCTTTCAGTTGAACACTCCCAGCTTTCCGCTTGTTCCTAAGAATCCGCTTCTCCAGATAATAAACAGGAATGATGATGGCGGCCCAAATGGCAAAGTAGTTTAGTATGACGAGAAAGGGGTTGCTGCTGCCGCCATGTTCACCATGTCCCTCTCTTCCATGAAACTTTCCTTCACGAAAATCACCATTCGGTGGCCCTTGTTGCATTTCCGCTGTTGTCCCGGAGTCACCAGTGTTTCCGACATTTCCCCTATTAAAATACTGATCACTTTGTTGCATTTGCTGCGGTTTAAAATCACCCATGCTATAAGACGCTGTGGAGGCAAACCATTGCATCCCACCTGCCAAAATAGCTAGTGATAGGACAACGGGTGCAATAACGCCCTTCCTGAACTTTCCTTCCTTCGTCTTGAAGGCCTTTTTACAAATACTCAAAATCCATTGCCAGTGAACCGCCACATGAAGCCCTACTAACGCAAGCGTGGCATCAGCAGACAACCCATGAAGTCCACGAATCGAGTGATCGCCCTGTACAGCAAGACTAGGAAGAACCACCCTTGAGATTAAAATCCCCGTAATGATGACGCTAGCCATCGATACTAATAACAGGATATTTAACGTGAGATTGAATCGTGTTTTCTTAGGTAGGTTCGGATCGAAAATCTTTTTGATTGTATTGAACACCCATCGATAGTTCAAACCAATATGCGTCAGAATCGCTACCCCGATCGCCAGTCCTGCAATCTCATGAAACGGGAGACCGCCCAACACTCTTGGATTCATTAGCAATACAAAAGTAATGGCCATCAGCAAATCCAGTATGATTTTTATATAATTCTTTTTCAAAGTAATTTCCTCCAATTTAAAAAATAGTGCCTTAACTGTTTTCCAGTTTATTGGAGGAAACTTAAGAAAAGCTTAATTTTAATGCTCTTTTAAAATTGTCTGTTGATTTCCGCTCCAGGCGCGAGCGGTTCGTGGGTGTTTCGGCGAGCCTCCTCGGCGCTCACGCCTGCGGGGTCTCCCCTGAACCAAACTCCCACAGGAGTCTTCGCGCCTTCCGCTCCAATCAACAGGTGTTTAAAATCAACAAAAGGCTTTTAAACGTGCCCGCTGAAATGAATTTATTTCTCCCACAACCATTTCGTCACAATTTTTGACTCCTCGTCAGTTAAAAGATTCCCAGGCATTTTAGTGGTGCCTTCATTAATGATTTTTAGCACTTCATCCTCAGAATACTTGCTTTTCATATTGACTATGGACGGGCCAACCGCACCTTGCAATTGATCGCCGTGGCAGGCCGCACAGTTATCCTTATAAATGGTTTCACCATCCTTGGCAGAACTGGAACTCTCAGACGAACAACCCGTTAGTAAAAATAGCAACATGAGTAGTGAAGTAGCAGAAACAGCCCAAAGTCGTTTCACAATGACTCCTCCAAACAAATAAATATTAGTTTAATTCTTACCTTCATCATAATAGAGGATGGCCCCTGATAACCTTCGTATTTATGAACATTTTGGGGACAGTCCCCCGGCGCTTTAGCGCAGCGGGGGACTGTCCCCACCCCCATCTCTTTCGTTATAATGGAGGAAACATGTGTTACTGAAATGAAACGGAAACGGAGCGACCACGTATGAGGAAGATTTTAGTTGTGGATGATGATAAACATATACTGGACTTGGTTAGCATTCATTTGACCCAAGCGGGGTATCAGGTGCTGAAGGCGGAGAACGGCATTCAAGCCCTTGGAATATTGGAAAATGAGCTGCCGGACTTGGCCATAGTGGATGTGATGATGCCGGGCATCGACGGCATCGAACTGACGAAAACCATACGAAACGATCATGTCGACATCCCGGTCCTATTACTGACAGCCAAAGGAGAATTGGAGGACAAGGAAAAGGGCTTCCTCGCAGGCTCAGACGATTATATCGTCAAACCATTCGAACCAAAAGAACTGCTCTTCCGTATCACCGCCATCCTAAGGCGCTACGATAAGCCGGCTAGCACCCTGATGCAAGTGGGCTCCCTTACCATTAATCGCAAAAGATTCGAGGTCACCGCAGGTTCGAGCACCTTACTCCTGCCGCTAAAGGAATTCGAATTGCTCTCCTTACTCGCTTCCAAGCCCAACCAGGTCTACGAGCGAGCCGCCATCATGGAGAAAATCTGGGGCTATGACTATGAGGGAGACGAACAAACACTCAACACACACATCAAACGAATCCGTGAACGCCTTAACAAAATCGCCAGCGACGTCGAAATCACTACCGTTCGAGGCGTCGGCTACAAACTCGAGGTCCACCCGTCATGAAATCACTATACGGAAAATTCGTCTTAACCACCGTCCTCATCATGCTTTTCAGCACTATTTGCGGCTTTTTCCTAACCAACACCTACTACCAAAGCGTGATGAAAGAACGGAACGATAAGAAAAATGTCAAAATCGCCGAATCGATCGTGTCCCACATCGAAAACTCCCCACAGCTCGACTTATCCGATTACTTATCCACAGTCGGAAAAATCGGCTACCAGCTATATGTGGTCGACGAATCAGGGCACGAGCAATTTTTCGGCGGGAAGTATCGCGTCAAAGATTTAAACCCTTCCTTTGTGAAAAATGTACTCAGCGGCCACATCTATCATGGAATGCGTGATTTTCCACGTCAAACCTTCGTGACCGGTTTTTTCGCCAATGAACTGTCGAATACCATCGGCGTGCCGTTTACGTTTCAAAACACAAAGTATGCGCTCTTTGTACGTCCAGACATCAAGCTTTTATTCAGCGAAGTCCATACGATTCTCGGTGGACTCATCCTAGGAACGGCACTTTTAAGCCTTTTGCTAATGCTAGTGGTGGCCAAGTTTTTGATTGTACCCATCACCCAGTTAACGGAGGCGACCAAGCAGATTGCCAAGGAAAACTATGACACCCAGCTGAACATTGAGCGCCGGGATGAAATTGGCCAGTTAGCGGCGAGCTTCCATACGATGGTCGAGCAGCTTCAGGAAAATGACAGGATGCGGAAGGAGTTCATCAGCAACGTGAGCCATGACTTCCAATCGCCACTTTTAAATATTCAAGGCTATGCGGGCCTGTTGAAATCAACGGATTTATCAGACCAAGATCGTGTCAACTATGCAGACATTATTCAATCAGAAACCAAACGGTTATCCAAGCTAACAAGGCAACTTTTATTGTTAACCTCACTCGACCAATCAACAAGAATGTTGAACTATCAGGACTTTCGGTTGGACGAGCAGGTAAAGGATTGTGTGAATAAATACCGCTGGCGGTTGGAGGAAAAGCAGTTGAACCTGCTGATGGAATTGGAGCCAACCACGTATCACGGGGACGAGGCGTTACTAGAAAATGTCTGGGACAATCTCTTGAGCAATGCGATTAAATATAACCGGACAGAAGGGGAAATCCAAATCAGGCTCCACGCAAATGAAGCTTTTGTCGAAGTGACTGTAAGCGACACCGGCATCGGGCTTGCGCAAGCGGATAAAGCCCAGATATTCGAGCGCTTTTTCCGGGCCGACCGTTCGCGTACTGAAGAAGGTACCGGTCTCGGATTATCGATCGTGAAGCAAATTGTCGAGCTGCATCACGGGGAGGTTCATGTGACTAGCGCACCGAACGAAGGGACGACTTTTTCCATCCGATTGCCTTATTTGTAATCTAAAGTTCATATAGAGTTCATGTTGGCCAATTACCATAGTCACTGTAGTAATCAAATCTATGGGGGTAAACATGACATGATGATAGAACATAAATGGAGTCTTCGACTCATTCGACTAGCAGCAATCTTTGGTTTAATAGGAGCCGTCATTGGTTCCGATATGGCAGGTTCCGGGAATTATCAAATCCGCCCGATCCATGCCCATATATTAGTGGTCGGCTGGTTATCGCTTTTTGCATGGGGGATTTTTTACCGTGTGTGTAAAATCAAGTCGGCAAAAATCGTAGCGGCACAAGGCTGGAGCGCCATGATTGGCGCAGTCGGTTTAACAGTTGGGATGTGGCTTCATAACGTTAGACCCTTCCAAGTGAATGAAACCTTTGCCTTAATTTTTTATATTGTCGGCGGCACCATCCTGTTGATTAGCTTCGTCCTGTTCATCATTGCTACGTTCATGATTGAATCAGCAAAAGGTGAGCAAGCATGATGAAATTTTTCAAAGATAAAAAACGCTGGTTGTTGATTTTGTTGGCCTGGCTGGTGGCAGCTCTGGCGCTTTCTCTTTTTGCCACAGGTGCGAAGGAGCAAACCTCTCCGAATAAAAATGAAGGATTGCCTGAAACCGCGGCTAGCATTCAAGCAGAAAAGTCCCTGCAGAAATATTTCCCTTCCTCTGAAGGGGTCCCGTTGTTTGTCGTGGTCTATGACAAGGACGGTTTGAAGGATGCGGATGTGGAACAAGCCATGACATCCATCGAAAAAGTGATGGGGAACGCGGATCAGGATTTAACGGTTGTCCCGTTATCTAAGTTGCCAACACAAGCGCGCGCCTCCTTTTTCTCAAAGGACCACACCACGTTCTTTTTACCAGTCCTATTCCCTAATGGGTTGGAGAACAAAGTGGTGAAAGCCACGATAGATGGGCTTAAAAAAGATGTCTCCAAAGAGGTACCAGCACATCTAGACACCTATTTCACGGGTCCAGCAGGAATCATTGCGGATACGTATGAAATGTTCACAAAGGCAGATGTTGTTCTCATCCTTGCCACTGTGGGATTAATTTTTCTATTGTTGATTGTGATTTACCGTTCGCCCTTATTAGCGTTCATTCCGTTGATAGGCGCAGGGATTTCCTACATGGTCGTCGACCGGTTGCTAGGGTTCATGGGAGAGCTTAAATGGTTTGCTATCGACAGCCAGTCGCTATCGATTATGACCATTCTATTGTTTGCGGTCATCACCGATTATTCACTCTTGTTATTCGCCCGTTTTCGGGAGGAATTGGAAAAAGACGTGCCGGTGAATGAAGCGATGAAAACGGCGGTACGCGTTGTCAAAGAACCGATTTTTTTCAGTGGAGGAACCATTTTCTTAAGTATGTTGACGTTATTCTTTGCGGTGTACGAACCATACCGCGGCTTTGCTCCTGTATTTGCGGTCGCCGTTGCACTTATGATTCTTGCAGGGCTTACGCTGTTGCCAGCGTTATTTGCAATTGCTGGGGAAAAAGCATTTTGGCCGGCTAACCCACGGGCGGTTAAGCGTGCCGGAAGAGAGGGCTTTTGGCATAAAATGGGCCGATGGGTCACAAACAAGCCATGGGTGTTTATGGCTCCGATTTTGGTGGTGTTAGTGTTTTGTGCGTCGTTGACCCGACAAGTCCACTTCTCTTTCAACCTGTTGGATTCCTTCCCACAGGAGATGTCGTCGATTAAAGGCTTTAACCGTTTAAATGATGCGTTTTCTGCTGGAGAGATTGCGCCAAGCACTGTCATTGTAAAAGCAAAAGGGGCTGTGTCGCAAGATCAGATTCAACGGTTAGTGGAGGAGTTGAATCAGAAGGACTTTGTCTCCAAGGCAGACGTACAGGGGAATCCCTACGCTGAAGGGAATCCGAATGTGGTAAAGGTCAATCTTGTTTTGAAAAATAACCCTTATTCGGAGCAGGCTTTTGATGATATTGAGAGCTTGCGGGAGGACTCCGCGAACCTCTTGAAGTCCAGCGGCCTGGCTGCTGCTGACGCCAAGCTGCTAGTCGCAGGTGAAAGCGCACAAAATGCGGATATTCGTGAGGCGAGCCATGGGGATGAGATTCGGATTATCACGATGATGACGGTGTTGATCATGGTTATGTTAGGAATCCAGACCCGTTCGATTCTAGCGCCTGTGTATATGATGGGGACGATTCTGTTATCCTATGGAGCAGCTCTTGGGTTAAGCATTTTCGTTTTTCAGGAGTTGCTGGGGTATCCGGGGGTGAGCTACCGAATTCCTTTATACACGTTTGTGTTCCTGGTCGCCCTTGGGGTGGATTACTCCATCATGCTCATCTCCCGCATCCGTGAAGAGAAGAAGCACTTGCCACTGAAGGACGCCGTTCGGGAGGGCGTGGGAAAAACAGGCGGCGTCATTTCCTCTGCCGGACTAATCCTGGCGGCCACGTTCGCCGTTTTAATCACGCAACCAGTTCTGGAGCTTCGTGTATTCGGCTTTGCCGTCGCGGTGGGTGTACTGATAGATACCTTTATTGTAAGACCAATAGTCATTCCAGCACTCATGGTGGTAACCACAAGGGTGGGGACAGTCCCCCAGCGCTTTAGCGCGCCGGGGGACTGACCCCACCCTTTTTGTTTGAAGTTGATCCTAGGAACCGCTATAGTAAAAATTAGCATTGATAAGGTGTGTTCGAAGAGGCAAAGGGGGAGAATGAAGTGGACATAGTACAAAAGGTGTGGGAGCTCGATCTTGCGTATTTTGATACACTTACTAGTCGGGTCAATACTTCGTGGGGCTATCTTTTTCATAATGAAGACCAACCGGCTTATTATGACGCTAACCATGCCCATATCATCGAGGTTCCGGAGCAACCGGAGGCTGTGATAGAAGAGGTTCTTCAGTTTTATCGTGAGAAACAACTCAATCCCAGATTTTATATCAATAATTTTGAGAAACAAGGGCAATTGGTCGAATCCTTAAAGTCATACCAATTCCAGGTGGAAAGCATGGTTCATCCCGTGCAGTATTGGAATCAAACGATTTTCCAACATACACCGAATGATAAGGTGACCATTGAACTTGTAACCCAGGATAATTTTAACGAGGCGTTAGAGATTGAATGCAGTATCAAGGAATTCGGCGGAAGGGAAGTAAAGGAGAAAGCATTCCCTGAAGAATTCAACCATCCTGCCTTTACGCATTATCTCCTCCGTTACGATGGCGTGGCCTGTTCAACTGCTTGCTTATTTGAGCATGAAAACCAGGTGCGGCTAGAAAGTGTAGCTACCATCGAAGAATATCGAGGTAAAGGTCTCATTGGAGAGCTCATTTATTTTTTACAAAAAGAAGTGAAAAAGCGCGGCTTAGAGGATTTTTGGGTGTTTCCGATAAACGAAAGAGTTGAAAAGGTGTACTCGAAATATGGATTTCAAACGGTAGCAAAGCTAACCAACGGCCATGCCTTCTTGTTTGGAAAAAGTATCAAGGAGTTACAGGGAACAGACTGAAAATCTGCCAGGAAAACAGTCATCTAAAGGAGGAACATAATATGGTTTGGAAAGTAAAAAACACCACTGCAGCAAAGGTGGACAGGTTCGGGATTTCTATTGATCAGGTCGTCCTGCCAAACGGTGAGGAAAAGACATTTTCTTATTTGGATTTTGCTAAAGGAGTTTGCGTTCTTCCGATTACGGCGAACAAAGAAGTCATTTGTATCAAACAATATCGCCATGCTATGAAGAACTGGGAATGGGAGCTTCCTGCGGGAATGATTGACCCGACAGACCCGACGCCGCTGGACAGTGCTAAAAAAGAACTTGAAGAAGAAACAGGGTATGTCGCGGAGCATTGGCTGGAGTTGGGCAGCTTTTATCCGTCTCCAGGTTCGACTACGGAGGAGATCTACCTATATGCGGCGGCCGGGCTTACTCCGTCCATCCAAAGTTTAGAAAGCAGCGAACAAATTGAGCTGCACTATCTTTCCATGGAAGAATTAAAGGATTTGATTAGCCAAGGCGAATTCAAACATGGGGCAGGGTTGGCTGCTGTACTTAGATATAAGTTTTTGACTGATTAATATTAGTTGGAAGCACACAAGGTGAGCCTATGAACACATTAAATTAATATTTTCTGGTTAAAAGAGCCTTCATAAAAAAGCTCTGCTCCCCATATGGAGGCGCAGAGCTTCTTTTAATTTTTTAGATTACGTTTAGAAAATTTTAACATTATTATTATTATTTTTCTGATGTCTTTACTAGGGAATCAACCTTTAAGTTTGACCCATCAATTTTCAATAGATATTGTGAAGTATAGGATTTCTTCATACTTGTACCATCTCCATAATGGATATTGTATTGTTCATCGGTGTAGACTTGGTATCCGTTTGTAGTAGGTTCCATATTTGATAGAGATACACTTAAAAGGTCTTCTGTTATCCCTTTCTTCTTAAGATAATCAATATAATCTTTAGATTCTTTATAGGATTTTCCATCAGGTGTTAGGTAACTTTCCATGATAGAGAAATCTGTGTTATTTATAGCGCTGACGGATGAGGTTAAGTAGTCTTTCATAAAAGATTCGACTTCATCTTTGGAGAAAGATACTGTTCCAGTCGCTGTAGTGGCAGTGCCACTTGTTACATACGTCTTTGGCTTGTCCACTTTCACTACTTTAGTATTCTCATCATCAAATGACCAAGCATCATCTAAATTATCTATTAACCAATTCTTATTCTTTTCATCATAAACTAAATTATATGAATTTTGGTGTTCCGTTTCTTCTAATGATGGTGTGTCTTCACTGTAAAAATAATCTTCATTGTATTTTTCTGATGTATCTACATTTACACTCCAAACACCATCAATGTTTGACACCTGGAAGCTATTCAAATCAAAAGTAGTTGAGAGATGCTGCCCTTGATACATTTCCTGATATTCGGCCTCTGATTTGATGAATTCTTGTGTTTTATTTTTGAGATTAGAGGTAGCGGTGGTCAGATTATTTGTCGTTCCTGACGTAATTGCCGTTAAATATTGATCGGTAAACTTCATGATCTGATCCATAATTTGTATTTGAAAACTTTCGTTACTTCCTAGATTAAGGTAAATATCAGAATCCTTTATTGGTACTTCGGCTGTTTTTATTTTACCCCATGGAGTCTCAGCCTCAACTGCTAATTTCATAGAGCCGTCAGTCAAAACTGGCCCAAAGGTAGGGTTTGCGAATGGATTTACTTTTACATCTTTTCCGTTAATGAACAGTTTTCCTTTTATAGCTGTATTGGCTTCTCCCATGCCTAAGTCTACGGTGACATTTTCACCTTCTAGATATAAACTTGCTTCTTCTTTACTATCATTCAATAAGATTTCGTCTTCTTTTACTAAATCCACAAAGTCAGTTTTTAAATCTGCTTTTATTTTATAAATTCCTGGTAAGAAAGGACCGTATGTATGTTCAAAATTTGGTTTGTTACTTTTTCCTAATTTTTTTCCATCAATATATAGATTTGAATTTTTGTAATTTGTTGATAAGGCTAAATATACAGTAGGAACAGTTAATCGGTATTTATCAAAGAAAAGAAATTTTCCATCCATCTCTAAAGTAACAAAACCCTCGTCTAAAAAATCACTTGCCAGTTGATTTAACTCAGGATTGGTATTATTCGTTTGATCCATTAATTTTGATTCTGTCTTTAATGTACGAATTAGATCGGTTACTTCCTCAGGATGTTTTTCAAAGTACTTCATAAAGCCTTTAACAGTTTTTTCATTCAATTCTGCTTTTTTGTCATCAGAGGAAAGTAATTTTGCAGCAGCTGCTGCATCTTTTTCTACTAATGCTGTTTCAAATTTATTAATTAACCTGTCCTTAGAGGTTAATGCTTCTCCTGTCTTATACCCCCCGATCAGTATAACCAATGCGGTACCAGCTACGACTAGCAATTTTTTATTTTTCTTTGTCATTGGTAGTCTTGTCATGGATTGGTTGGTTTGCGGAATTGTTGGTCCTTGTGGATTAGGTTGCGTTATGGTGGTATCCACTGGTGTTCCGCACTCATTACAATATTGCCCTCCTTCTTTTAATTCTTGACCACATTCTTTACAATACTTCATGAATCTTCCCCCTATGATATATAAAAAAATACACAAAGAATATTATATAACATTCGCACTATGTTTGTAGTAAAAAATCACAAAAAAGTAAGTAGATGGTTGTATTTTTTATGAGAAAAGATATAAATTTAAATGTTATTTGGGTAAAATAACCTATTAAAATGGAAGTAATTGTGTTATTGTGTTAAAATGTCTAATCTAAAAGGATTTGCTATAAGAGAATAGTAGTGTTTTATCATTATATTATTTGAAGGGGATTGAATATTATGAGCAAACTATTATTAAGGAGACTATCTGCAGGAATTATTCTACTATCGTTTTTATTACCTTGGTACGAAGATTTTTTAACTGATTATAGTGGATTAGCAATTATTACTGAAGGGTTCAATGATGGATCTGAGGAAGGCACTTTTGTAGCTGTTCTTGCCATAGTAACTGCTATACTAACACTTTTGGTTGCGGTATTTCCAAAGTTGATTTTAACTATCTTGGCGCTTGTACCCAGTGCTTTTTGGCTATTCATGTTCTATGGTTCTGAAGATATTAGTGAGTACAGAATGTATGGTGCAGTTGTGTTTACTATAGGAGTTATTGGTATTTTCCTCTCGTTTTTTATTAAAAATCAGAATAACGTTACTAACGGTACAACAGATGTTAGGCAAGAAATTGCTAGTACACATGGGGATTACAATAGTGCTGAGTTGAATCAGACAAGTGAAAATCTTAAACAATATTGTAAACATTGTGGACAAGAAGTAAGTGTTACATCAAAGTTTTGTCCGAGTTGTGGAAGTTCAAGATAGTTATTGGTGAGGAGAAACGAAAAATAACCAGAAATATGAAAAAATGTGTCGAAAATGTGTCGGAACTTTACTTACTAATATTTACCTATTGACTATATTATTCTATAATACTTATGTAATAGTTCTGGGTCGTTTGAGGATAACAATATACATATTTTAACGATGAGTGAACTAAATTCTATTAGCAATGTACATATGAAAGGAAGATGATTATGCAGTGTCCAGCGTGTTCGCATCAAAATGAAGGAGGGAAATTTTGTGAGCAGTGTGGTACTAAGTTAGTTTCTAATGCTTTCCAAGAAACTGCTTCAGCTGTTGATGTTGAGCCAACTTCAAATCCAAGCTATCAACAATCACAGGTTAATACACAACCTAATCAATATCTTGAGGGTGCAAAAAATATTTCCAAAATGTATTTTAGTTACTTTCTACAAGTGCTAAAAAAGCCATATGCAAGCTCCAAATCAGTGGGGTCTGAGCACTTTATTAATGGGATTATAACAATGGTTCTTTATTCTGTCGTTATTCCATTAATGATTTACTTCGGGTTAAAAACTCTATTGTCTTCTGTAAATGAATTTGGAAGTATGTTTGGTGGAGAAATGGATATACAACCACCGTTTACAGATGTTGTTATTAAACCAACTTTTGCGTATGCTGTATTTATACTTTTGGTAGCTTCATTCACATTCTTTGCTATTAAGCTAGGTAAGGTAAATGTTACTTATAAAGAAGTTATTTCAAGATTTGGTTCATTCCTAATTCCTTTTGTAGCCATTCTTTTTGTTGCACTTATTATGTCTATCTTAAAAATTAAATTATTTTTATTATTCCTTTTCATTGGTTTTATCACATCTATTTTTATTGTTCCTCCATTAGTGATTGCTAGTTATAAAAAAGAGTCACAAGAGGGATTAGATGTCATTTACGGTACATTATTCACTTTTGTTTTAACCTTTATTGCTATTGGGATTATGGGCGATATGTTGTTTGAATCTATCAAGTCTGCAGTTACAGATATTTTTTCCATTTTTTAAAATTTAAAGCTTGTGAGGAATAGGGCCTCACAAGCTTTATTATCATACTGATTAGTGTTACGCAGCAAAACTTTCTAATTGTTATTTTTAACATCCAAATACCGATCATACAGCTCCAGGCATTCAAGTAATTCTGATTTATACACCATTAACGCTTTCCGAACAATGGCACTATGGCTGCTGTTCTCAAGCTCCTGTTTGCATTCCTCTAAATCTTTCTTTTTCATCACCGATAGCTCACTAAACATAAAATGAAGATTCTCCACATTTCCACTCTCCCCAACATATCAAGCTTCTAATCTAATGTTCTCTTTCACAAGTATGGCCGAAAAAAACGAAAAACATACATGGGGACAGTCCCCCGCTGCGCTAAAGCGCCGGGGGACTGTCCCCACAAAATCAATAGTTTTACGATATAATGAATAGAACTAGGTTAGAAGAGGGTAGGTATTATGGGGTTAGTTAGAAAGAAAAAGTTTGTGGGAGGGCGGATTGTTAAGACTGGTATTGCCGTCCTGTTAACATCCGTTATTTGTTATTTATTAAAATGGCCGGAAATGTTTGCTGTTATTACCGCGATCGTCACGATTGAGCCGACGGTTCATGACTCTATTAGAAAAGCATTTGTTCGTTTTCCGGCTTCAGCGATTGGGGCTGCGTATTCGGTGCTTTTTACGTATGCTCTAGGGGATACACCGTTTACCTATACATTGGTTGCTTTAGGAACCATCATAACGTGTAATGCACTACGATTACACGATGGGATTGTGGTTGCTACCCTTACAGGGGTAGCGATGATCTCCACTGTTCATGATCAATATATCGTCTCTTTTTTCGTCAGACTGGGAACAACCACTACAGGACTTGTAGTATCTTCCTTAGTGAATCTTCTAGTGATCCGTCCTGATTACTCGGAGAGCATTATGACGAAAATTCAACAGCTTTCTAGAGAAGCTGGTTCTTTTCTTGAAAAAAGAGGGCAGGAGATTTTGTGCCAGCAGCCGCTCCACAAGGAAACAGCCTTGCAATTTAGGAAGCTAGTAAAAGATATAGATAGTATTGAAACGTTGTGTAAGTACCAGAAAGAAGAATGGAGGTATCACCAATTTACCCGTGAACAGGTGAGGGTCTTCCACTACGAATATAAGAAGTTAATGGGCTACCATCAATTAATCTACCATCTAGGGAATCTCAATGCTCTTCCTATAGTGAAATGGACCTTGCAGTTAGAAGTTAGGCAAGTGATTCTCGATACCATAACATCACTGAAATCTATCCTTAGTCAACAACACTTGGACATCTCTGATTCTCATCGCCAGCTAGTTCAAGGGTTGCTCAAACAATTCCGTCAGGCTCAGATGGAACGGGAGGATCAGAGTAAGGAGCAGGAAGAGCAGCACAATCATCACATTTTCCAACCACAACTGGTGCTGCTTTATGAGCTTCTAGCCATTAATGATGTACTCGAAACAGTGACAGTCCCCCACTGCGTTAAAGCAGTGGGGGACTGACCCCATTTTTCATATTAGAATTTGTCGAAGGTTGCTAGGTTTGTAGGGTGAAAAAAATGGTAGAATGGAGGTACAACTGTATATGGTGAGGGTGCCGGTTGTTGATCTTCTTGCCTTGATTAAAAAGGGAGGGAGGTGATAATCTGGAGTATTTTCTTGAAATTCTACAAGAAATTCTGAAGGGACTAGTGCGTGAAGTGACCGCTTATTTGTTTCGAAGGAATGTCCTGGAACACAAGAAAACCACCCTACGCCGTCGCAAGCTAAAGGGTGGTTCTCATAAATAACCTCATAAACAACAACCACCCTGACGGTAGCAGTTGTAGGAGAAGTGTTCCCGCACTTCTCTTTTTTATTATATATCCATTATACAAAAGAATATTCCTATTTAGAAGTATTGAAATGACCTATAGCTTTCTACGCACTGCCCGTAGCTTCCCCAAAATACCTCTTCCGGATTATCATTCCGTTTTGTGTCTTTCATTGCATGTTTAATCATGCCTTCATGCGGTCAGGGAGATTCTGAATGGATTGAACGACCAGATCCAGCTTTGACTCGATACGATAAAGCAGATACAGCGTAACCACAATAGGAAAACCCACTTCGCTAATAAGAGGAATGATTTGCTCCACGAAAGTTCACTCCTTTCTCATGAAATTGGGGACAGTCCCCCAATGCGCTAAAGCGCTGGGGGACTGTCCCCACCCTGGTTTATTAGACTAGTTCGTAGTCTGTTACGTTGCGTTCGACGACTCTTGCACCTTTCACTGCAGCGAGCTTCCCGCTGCTAGTGGAAAATACATCGGCTGCAATAATTTGGGCCATGGACAGTTTCACTACTTCTTCATCGATCGGCTCTTTTGGATTATCAATCGAAATACGGGCACTCTTACCAAGCTCCGTTGTGAATTCCAACTCCAATGCTTTTGCCATTCTATTCACCTCCTCTGCGTCTATTTTTCATCCTGTTTCATTCGCCCCTCACTCTTAGTCGATAATATTAGTGGTGTCATTGCGCTCTACCTTGCTTAGAACGTCGGTACATAACACACTAATTGCTTGTGCGGCCTGGTGTAGCTGGTCTGTCGTAGATCCGCTTTTCACGTTGCTAAATGTTTTTGCACGGAAAATTGGATTTCCTTCACCATCCACAACGCCTGTTTCAAACACCAATCGAAGCTTCGTTCCTTCTAATAACGCTTGTGCCATCTCGTTCACCTCCTTTCACCCTTTATATAGAGAGAAAGAAACATAAACGACAGGCCCTTTAAAAACTTTTTTTATGGGGGGACAGTCCCCCGATGCGGTAGTGCTTTACTGTGCCAGGGGACTGTCCCCCCCCCAATAAAAAAAGGCCCTTTTTATCAAAAGGGCCTTAATTTTATCCAATATTTTATTCTCCTTCAGATCCCCATGAGATCATGTAGGTGTCTTCGTCGGTATTGATGTAAATGAAGACATCTCCTGATTCCGCTTCACCATTTTGTTTTGCTTGAGCGACTAAATCATTTAGCTGTGCTTCTGTTACTGAGATTCCTAATGCAAGAGATAGCTTGTTTAGTAGTTCTCCAAATGCAGGGGCTCCCATAATTAATCCATCTGGCATAGCGAAACCAATCGTTTCTTCGCCAGAAAATAAATCATAGGCATCTGATTCTGCATCATATTTTACTGTTACGCCATATTGAGCGGCAATCTTAGCTATTGTTGCAGCCACATCTTCGATTACAGCTCCGTCGGAACCAATTTTCTTTCCTTCAATCGTTGTATTGGTCGCCATTCCTGTGCTGTAGAAGAAGTACGTTTTTCCATTAATGACGTTCCAGCCAAGGAACATTTTCCC
Organism: Bacillus sp. SORGH_AS_0510; assembly: GCF_030818775.1. Classification (NCBI taxonomy): domain Bacteria; kingdom Bacillati; phylum Bacillota; class Bacilli; order Caryophanales; family Bacillaceae; genus Bacillus; species Bacillus sp. SORGH_AS_0510. Next base: position 936,027 of record NZ_JAUTAU010000001.1, read on the forward strand.
GCTGGAAAGATTGAAATAATACCATTTACCGCCAGACTGCAGCCAGCCTGTTTTCATTGCACCGCTTGAACTCAAATAATACCAGTCAGGACCAATTTTTATCCAGCCAGTCTTCATTGCACCCGAGCTTTCGAAGTAATACCACTGTTTTGATATGTATACCCAACCAGTTTTCATCGCACCGCTAGAATCGAAGTAGTACCATTTGTTGCTGAGCTGAACCCAGCCGGTTTTCATGATGCCAGATGCGTCAAAGTAATACCATTTGTTATTTAGAAGGAGCCAGCCCTTTTGTAATGCGCCGTTCGCATTGTAATAAGTCCAATAGCTGCCCTTTTTTACCCATTGATTTTGATACTTAACAGCAGTCGTGCCAGATGTTGCTGCAAAGGATGAAACAGGTGATACAAGCAGCGTTAAGCCGGTCACCAAGGCTACAGCTTGAAGAATCTTTTTCATATGATTGCCCCCTATCTTTCTAATACATACTGATTCATTCTACTATCCTAGTTATATGTAGTAAATGGTACATTTTGAGGAAAAGAAGGAAGGAGGTGGGAGTATAGGAAAGAGGCTGCTCTATATGCTATTAAAGGAAAACTCCGCCAACAATCATAATTAATCGAAAATTTTAACAATTACTGTAACCAACACCACGGGAGAATCGTCATAATTATAAAGACCTATACAGGAAGGTGCAGAACCCATGAAGCAGTTAGATCCTATTGCTTTTAAGCAACAAAGAGCGCAGGAAATCTATCGAGAGCAGCTTAATAAGAAAAAATTGGCGCAAAAGGAAAAACGGGACATCATTGTATTTGTTATTTGCATTGGTTTGGGCAGCGTGGCTTTAGCCGCATATGAGCTTCTATTCCATTAAAAAACCCCTGCCTATAAAAATAGACAAGGGGTCAAACTAACCAATTAACCTACGATTTCTTTCACTCTATTCATCACAGCCGTTTGAATAGATGACAACTTCATTTGGCTGTCCTCTAAAGACGCGCCTTTTACTGCAAAATAGAACTTCGCCTTAGGCTCCGTGCCTGAAGGACGCAAGCAGAACCAAGACCCGTCTGCCAAGAAGTACTTCAACACATTCGAACGAGGCAGGTCAATCTGGCTTTCTTCACCATTCGCCGCCACACGGATCGAAGTTGCATAATCCTCAATAGCCGCAACCTTAATTCCAGCTACTTCACTCATTCTCTCCGCTCTAAATGTTTCCATCAAACCGGCAATCTGCTCCGCGCCGTTTTTACCCTTCAACGTAATCGACTGAAGTGATTCCTGATAGAAACCATATTTTTCAAAAATCGCAAGCAAGCCTTCGAACATGGTCATGCCTTTTGATTTATAATAAGCCGCAACCTCTGCTGCAAAAATCGCTGACTGAACCGCATCCTTATCGCGGACAAAATCACCAATCAAGTAGCCATAGCTTTCTTCATAACCGAAAAGGAAAGTGTGCTCGCCTGTTTGCTCAAATTCATTGATTTTTTCACCGATGAATTTAAAGCCAGTCAGTGTATCCATCGCTTGAACACCGTAATGTTCCGCAATTGCACGACCGATTTCAGACGTAACGATCGTTTTAATCACAACGCCATTTGCAGGCAACGTGCCTTGTGCTTGTTTTGAAGATAACAAGTATTCAAGCATAAGAGCGCCCAATTGGTTCCCTGTTAATACTGTATATTCGCCGGCATTATTTTTCACAGCCACACCCAAACGGTCTGCATCCGGATCCGTTGCCATCAAGACGTCCGCGCCGATTTCGTCGCCGACCTTAATCGCTAATTCAAACGCCGCATGCTCTTCAGGATTTGGCGACTTCACAGTTGAGAAGTTCGCATCCGGTAGCTCTTGCTCGGCCACCACCGTTACGTTTTCAAAACCGAATGCCTTCAAACCGGCACGAACGGGCTTGTTCCCTGTACCGTGTAATGGAGAGTAAACCACCTTTAATTCTTTCGCCACACTTGCCACCATCTCAGGGTTTAACTGAAGCGTTTTTAACTGCTCGACATAAGCGTTGTCGATTTCTTCACCTACGTACGTTAATAACCCGCTAGCAAGTAAATCTTGTTCTTCGCCAACTTCCACGGCTAACTCGTTCTCCACATCATTCACATAGCGAATGATGATATCAGCAGCTTCAGGAGGAAGCTGTCCGCCGTCTTCGCCGTACACTTTAAAGCCGTTATATTCCGGCGGGTTATGGCTCGCCGTAATCACCGCACCGGAAAAAGCGCCTAAGTATCGAACCGCAAAAGATAGAACTGGTGTTGGGCGAAGTGCATCAAATACATACGCCTTCACGCCGTGCTTTCCAACCGTCTTTGCCACTTCCAACGCAAACTCAGGTGACTTATGACGAGAATCATAGGCAATCACGATGCCGCGTTTCATTGCTTCCTCGCCCTGTTCCACGATATATTGCGCTAAACCTTCTGCCGCTCTGCGGATCGTATACGTATTTAAACGGTTTGTACCAGGTCCAAGCTCACCGCGCATTCCGCCTGTTCCGAACTCAAGGTGCTTATAGAAGCTATCCTCTAACAGACCTGTATTTTCCTTCATTTCTACTAATTTCTCATTTAAATCATTTTCTAAGCCTGAAAAAGAGAACCATTTATCTGCTTGCTGTGTCCAATTCAAAGTCATCTCTCCCTCTATTTTTCCTCTTATTAGAATAAACCCTGTCCAGGATTTGGACAAGGTGTATTTGCTCACATTACAAGAATGTATAAAATTCGACTTCTAGAATTGTCCAGCTCCAGCGCCTAGCCAGTTTTCATCCTGAATAATCTGCCTTGAGTATCTTGTGTCAATCCTGGCTTGATTAAGCGATGATTGTTACAGCTCGGGTCAAATAACCTTCGGCAAGTAAAGTCAAAGAGCGACTTTTCTTGCCGTAGAACATTTGCCTGTTGGGGCTAACCAAGGCGCTTCCGCTTTTCTACTTTATCCAATTTTATGGAATGCTGCAGTTGAATCTCTCACAATCAACTTCGTCGGAAGGAGGATTTCCTGAATTGGCTCATCCCGATGGTAAATGCGCCACCACAACTGTTCCACCGCTTTTTTACCAAAATAGCGTAAATCGATATCCATCGTGGTAATCTTTGGTGTCGAAAGTTGCGACAACTGTCCATTATCAAAATTGCAAACAGACACATCGTCCGGAATCTTGTAGCCCTTTTGCTGTAATAAGGAAGTAATCAGAAATCCATGGCCGTCATTCACGCAGAACCAGGCGCTCGGCTTCGTTTCCAGTGCTTCAAAATACTGATGTAATTCCCCTAAATCCTCCTGCGCTTTTGAAAAAATGAACTCATGCTTCGGCTCCAACCCGTATTTTCTAAGCGCAAGTAAATACCCCTCGAAACGTTCTTGATAGCTCGGTGAAAAATCGACGTCACCTAAGAATGCAATGTCCTGATGCCCTAACTGAATTAAATGCTCCACCGCAGTGTAAGCGCCGAAACGATTGTTGGTTAAAATGGCATCGGCTTGAAGGATCGGGTCATGATGGTCAATTAAAACCGTTGGAATCCCTGTATCGATTACTTTAGCAATATAATCTGTACTTATATGAGATAAGATGATGATGCCATCGATTTCATGATTGGTCAGAAGAGAAGGCAGAATTAACTTTTCTTTCGACTCTTGGTTAATCGATTCAATAAATAAGTTCATGCCGCGTTCTCTTACTTCTTTTTCTACACTTAAATAAATTTCTCCGAAAAAGCTGACTAATGAAAAAGCGAAATCGGAGGCAATGAGGGCAATGTTTTTAGGCCCCGTTTGTTCTACTTGCTTCTGTTTGCGGCTCCCTGCATATTGATACCCCAGTTCGTCTGCAACCTTTTGCACCAGTTGTCTCGTTTCCTCGCTAACTCCCGGTTTCCCTGACAAAGCCTGAGAAACAGAGTTCTTCGATATATTAAGCCTATCGGCTATGTCCTGCATCGATACCTTTCTTTCCATATCAAGATCTCCCTTTATATAGTAACTTTACGTTAAGTTATTTTGTAATTTAAATTGTAATTATATTGTAACGTTACAAATAAATTATTTCAATAGAACTTTCATCGTTGGTAATGTAATTTTTTCATAAAATATGTTTGACATTACAGAATTGCAGTGCAATAATGTACTTGTAACGTTAATAGCGACATTACAAGTTAACTAATTTGCTAGTTTTGTAATGGTGAAATCATTTAAAAAGAAAAGAGGGATTCTGGCAAAGCTGATCTCCATGACAAAATGATTTACACGTCTATTGTAAATTTTTTTGCAGGACAATGATAGCGTTATCATTATTTCTTTTAGTAGTTTCGTAATCATGTTTTACACTTCTTCAAATTAAGACAAGATATTAATAATTGGAGGAACTTACGATGAAAATAAAAAAGGTAGCATCGGTTTTATTTGCAGCTTCACTGACTGTTTCTGGCCTTGCAGGCTGTTCAACAGGAAACAAGGATACGAAAACAGCAGGATCTAAAGATGGTGTAACAACAATTGAATTCTGGGCAGCTCCAAACCCGACACAGCAAGTGTATTGGAAGGAAGTAGCGGACGAGTTCACGAAAGAAAATCCTAAGATCAAAGTAAACGTAAGTCCGATGAAGGAAAGCCCAACATCAGAGGCAAGCATCCAATCAGCGATTGCTGGCGGCAGCGCGCCAACTCTATCTGAAAACATTAACCGTGGGTTCGCGGCTCAACTAGCAGATAGTAAAGCGCTTGTTCCACTAGATGAATTAGATGGATGGAAGGATGTAACTGAAAGCCGTAAGATGGAAAATACCATGAAGGGCTGGGAGTTCGCAGACGGCCACCAATATGTATTACCAATCTACTCTAACGCGATGTTATTTGGCTGGAGACTGGATATCTTAAAAGAGCTTGGCTTTAACGAAGCGCCAAAAACTTACAGCGAAATGTTAGCAGTTGCTAAGAAATTAAAAGAAAAATATCCTGACAAATATGTTTGGGCTAAAGCTGATTTAGCTGACCCAACTGCTTGGAAGAGATGGTTTGATTTCTTCATGCTTTACGATGCAGCATCAAACGGTAACAAGTTCGTGGAAGGTACAAAGTTCACTGGTGATGCAAAAGCAGGCGAACAAGTTCTTTCATTAGTTGATGGTCTTCGTAAAGAGAATGCGTTACTTCCAAAGCAAGCAAAAGATCCTTTTGAAACAGGATTAGGAATCTTCACTGACATTGGTCCTTGGACTATTCCGTACTGGGCAGACAAATTCCCAGATATGAAATTTAATGAAACTTATACATTAGCATTACCGCCAGTTCCAGATGAGATGGACCCAGCTAATGCGAAGACGTTCGCTGATACAAAAGGTTTAGTCGTATACGCTTCTGCAACGAAAGAACAGCAAAAAGCAGCAATGGAATTCATCAAATGGGTGTATGCTAACCCTGAAAATGATGTGAAATGGCTTGAAAAGACAAGCTTACCACCTGCACGTGATGATTTAACATCTAATGATGCGTTCAAAGCGTTCTTTGACAAAAACCCAGCATTACAACCATATGCAGCCGCTGTTCCAAACGGAATTCCTTCAATGGATAACGCTAAATATAATGATATTCAAACATTAATTGGCCAACAGGCATTCAATCCAGTAGTAAAGGGTGAAAAAGATCCAAAAACTGCATGGAAGGATATGCAGAAGGCTATTGAGGGGGCTCTTAAGTAATGAGCACAAAGCAAGGAAGGTTGGGCTGGCTATTTGCCAGTCCTTATCTTTTATACGCGATTGTTTTCTTTCTCATCCCGCTAGTATGGTCACTGTTCCTATCGTTCACAGATTGGAATTTGATCGCACCTACGTTTAGTTTCGTCGGCTTAGAAAATTATTCAGAGGCGTTTAAAAGCCCAGGGGTGCAATCGGCATTTTTCGTTTCATTTAAATTTATGGCCGTGTTTGTCCCATTGGTAATCGCTTCATCCATTATTGTGGCAATGATCGTTCAAGGTTTGCCAAGATTCAGAGGGTTGTTCTTAATCGGATTCTTCCTGCCGTACTTAGCGTCAGGGGTTGTATCCTCGCTCATTATTAAAGGACTTTTATCATACAACAGTCCGGTGAATGAATTTTTACGCGGCACGTTCGGTTTAGATATTGACTGGCTCGGCACACCGTTTGCAGCCTTGTTTACAGTTGCCGTTATTATTGCATGGAAATTCACTGGCTATTATGCACTTATTTTAACATCAGGCTTTCAAAGCATTGATAAGGAAGTATACGAAGCCGCTAGTATTGATGGAGTAACAGGCTGGCAGCGTTTTTGGAAGATTACCTTCCCGCTTCTTTATCCTGCATTATTTACGGTCTTGATTTTATCGATCGGTGTGACATTCGGTATTTTCACCGAGGTATACCAGTTAACAGGCGGTGGACCAAACTTTGCAACGAACACGTGGCAAATGGAGATTTTCACACGAGCGTTCTCGAATCTTCAAGCGGGTTATGCTTCTGCTATTGCCATCATTGCTTCCGTTGTCACGTTTATTTCTATTTTTATCATTCGAAAACTTCTAGAAATGTGGGGGAAACGAAATGGATGGAGCTAAGAAAAAGGGAGTATGGCTTCGCTACGTGCTAGCGGTTGTTCTCTTACTAGTCATGATTTTTCCATACATTTATATGGTACTGAATTCCTTTGCTGATTGGGATCAAGTCGATAAAAAGCTCATTCCCACACAGTTTAGCTTGAAATCATACGAGTGGCTGCTAGGCGGAGGGGAAGCTGTTATACCAAGACCTTGGATTAGCGCCTTCTTCAACAGCTTCCTAGTATCGGCCGGTTCTACGTTCTTGATGATGGTCACGGGTGTTATGGTCGCTTATGCGCTGGGCCAAAATTCCTTTCAAAGGAAGAGACACGGTTAACAACGTGATTTTGTTCCAAATGTTCTTCCCGGCGATTATTTTACTAATCCCAACTTTCCTAGTGATTCAACGTCTAGGCATGTACGACTCTTACTGGGGCATGATTTTGCCAAAAGCACTCAGCTTATGGGCGGTGTTTATGTACACAAACTTCTTCAAGGCGATCCCGGATACGTTTATCGAAGCCGCGAAGCTGGATGGAGCGAGTGAGCTGCAGATCATGTTCAAGATCGTGTTACCGATGTCAAAGTCAATTACGTCAGTTATTTTCTTGTTCTTGTTCATGGAGCGTTGGACAGAGCTTTTATGGGATATGTTAGTGGCGAAGAGCGACAGCATGCTGACCCTAAATGTGTTGCTATCACAAATGTTCGGACCATACGGCGGCTATCCAGGCCCAATGTATGCAGCATCGGTGTTACTAACAATGCCGATCATTATCATTTTCTTACTTTTTGCGAAAAAATTCCAAGAAGGAATGCAGTTTACACTTAAATAATCTGTTAGACTGGGGCCTTGTTTGTTGAGTTGGCGGAAAAAACGTTGAAGTTGGCGGAATTCTGGCCAAAGTTGGCGGAATAAATGCAAAAAGTGGCGGAATTCCACATAAAGTTGGCGGAATAATTCACAAAATTGGCGGAATCCCACCATCGAAGCTAAACCAAATCTCAATTAAAAACAGAATCCAGTCCGAAAAATCGAAGTTTTCAATGGTTAGGAGTCCAATCAAATGGTGAAATGGTGGCAGCAATCGACTTTTTATGAAATCTATATGCCGAGCTTTAAGGATGGAAATGGCGATGGAATGGGTGATTTCGCCGGCATCACTTCCAAGCTCGACTATTTAAAAGAACTAGGAATTGATGGCCTGTGGCTGACGCCGTTTTATCCATCGCCAAAGGTGGATAACGGCTATGACATTTCGGATTACGTGAGCATCGACCCGGCGTACGGAACGATGGAAGAGTTTGAGCTTTTTATAAAAGAAGCCCATCAGCGCGGCATCAAGGTCATCGCCGATTTGGTTCTCAACCATACCTCTTCCGCACATCAATGGTTTCAGGAGTCGAAGTCATCAAAGGACCATCCGAAACGCGATTGGTACATTTGGAGAGATGAGCCGAACAACTGGGAATCGTTCTTCGGCGGGACGGCCTGGGAGTACGATGAGGCGACCCAGCAGTATTATTATCATGCTTTTGCGAAGGAACAAGTCGACTTAAACTGGGCCAACCCGGAAGTGAAGGCTGCCATGTTCGAGGTCATGAAGTTCTGGTTAGAAAAAGGTGTCGATGGCTTCCGACTTGATGTCATCAACTTTTTAAAAGTAAATAAAGAGTTCACAGACAATCCGTTTGATGCCACGAAACAGGAACAAGAGCATCTATATGATAAAGACCAAGAAGGCATCCACAACATTATCGAGGAGATTGCTGCCTTTGTTCAACAGTATCCGGATAAATTCCTCGTCGGCGAAGTGGGATCAGAGGACATCAACATCCTCAAACAGTATTCCGGTCGAGGTAAATTAGATGTCGTGTTTAATTTCAATATCGGAAGTATCGCGGAGTTTAATCCGGAGAGGTTGTATCAGCAACTCGCGGACACGGAGGCGGCCTACGACGAGACGCAGGTGCCGACGCTGTTCTTCGGCAGTCATGATATGTCCCGCTTTATTTCACGATTTGGCGGTGATGAGGACCGTGCGAAACTCATTGCGACCTTAATGCTAACTGCTAGAGGGGTGCCGTTCATCTATTTCGGTGATGAAATCGGCATGCGCGACTGGATTACGGACGACATCGCGAAAATGAAGGATGTGCAAGGAATCATGGGTTACAAGCTGGCACTGGAGGCTGGCAAGTCACATGAGGAGGCCCTTGTCATCGCGAATGACAAATCACGTGACAAATCGCGGACACCGATGCAATGGGATGCAAGCGAGTATGTCGGCTTTTCTGAGCAGAAACCATGGATTACCGTTCCGAATGAAGCGGCACTAACGAATGTAGAAAATCAGTTAGACAAACCGGAATCGATGCTTTCTTTTTATAAAAGCTTGATGAGTTTGCGCAAGGAACACCCCGCTCTCACCTTAGGAACCTATGAATCTTTACGGTACGAGGATGGATTGTTGACGTTCGTCAGAAGGAATGAATCAGAACGAATTCTTGTGGCGCTGAATTTTTCGGAGCAGTCGAAAACACTTGAAGGGTTCACAACAGGTAGCGGCTTGCTGCTTTCGAACAAGCGAACAGCTCATGATGGAAAAATTGGAATAATTGTAGGCAACGAAGCCATGATTTTAAAGGAGGATCTCAAGTAATGACCGTTTTAACGAAAGGAACTGTCAAAACCTGTGAACAGCTGGTAAAAGAATTTACGAAAACACCGATGAATCCTGAAAAAATTGTCTTCACAGGTGTAGGTGAAAACGATGTGTATAACATTTCGGCGCCGTTTGAAGACGAAGGGGAGCTTGTCATTGCTGGACGTGTCGAGTCACGTGACAGCGAACATTCGAATGTGTATTTCTTTGTTGAACGTGACGGACAGTGGGTGCCACGAGAAGGTGCACCAGTCCTAGAATTACAGGATCCATTTTTTACAAAAATTGCAGGAGAACTCGTGTTGGGCGGCGTGCAGATTTTCCCGCACCCTATCAATGAAGGCGCCCTCGGCTGGCGTACGGTTTTTTACAAAGGCGCTAACATTGCAAGCCTGAAGGAGTTCGCTAAAGGGCCAGATGGCATGAAGGACCTTCGCCTGGTTGAACTAAAGGACGAAAGTATCGGTGTGTTAACAAGACCTCAAGGGGAAAAAGGCGGCCGTGGAAAAATTGGCTGGACACGTATTTCTTCTCTTGACGAGTTAACGATTGAAGTAGTGGAGCAGGCTCCATTATTAGAAGGTCAGTTCATCGACGAACAGTGGGGCGGAGCGAACGAACCGCATCTTCTTGCGAACGGACTTGTCGGCGTGTTAGGTCACATCGCTTCATTTGATGAAGAAGGAAACCGTCACTATTATCCAATGGTGTTTGCGCTCGACCCAGACACCGGCGCTATCTCTGATATCGAGTTAATTGCGACAAGAAGTCATTTTTTACCTGGCCCAGCAAAGCGTCCTGATTTAATAGATGTGGTATTCAGCGGCGGTCTTGTCCGAAAAGCTGATGGAACGGCGGATATGTACGCAGGAATCAGCGATGCAGAAGCGCAAAAAATCACGATAATTGATCCGTTTTTACAATACGAAGGTTAAGAGGAGACTATAACAATGAACGTATATAGATATGAACAGAACCCATTAGTAACTCCAGCAGATGTGACACCTCACCGCGAGGATTTCGAAGTTATTGGTGCGTTTAACGCAGGGGTAACCACTTTCAACGATGAAATTATCATGATGCTTCGCGTGGCGGAGCGCCCGATTAGTCACGACCCGAATATCGTGAAGGCTCCAATTTATAATCCACAAACAAACGAGCTGGAAATTATCGAGTTCCGTTTGGATGATACGACGTATGATTTTTCCGATCCGCGTGTGATTCGTCGCAACGGCGATACACAAGGCTTTGAATACTTAACATCGATCGCATATTTACGCATTGCCCGCAGCAACGACGGCGGTCACCATTTTACGATTGATGAGAAACCGTTTGTGTATCCTTCCAATGAGTTAGAGACATTTGGAATTGAAGATCCACGGATCACGCAAATTGAAGATACGTATTATGTTTATTTCAGTGCAGTTTCACCTGTTGGTGTAGGGGAATCGATGGTTTCCACAAAGGACTTTGTAACGTATGAACACCACGGAATGATTTTTGCACCGGAAAATAAAGACGTGTTAATTTTTCCGGAAAAAATAAACGGAAAATATTACGCGATTCACCGACCTGTTCCAAAGAGTGTAGGGATGCCGGAGATGTGGATTGCGGAATCTACGAATCTATTACACTGGGGCAACCACAAGCATTTGCTAGGTTTGCGCGAAGGCATGTGGGATAGCGCGCGCATGGGCGGAGGAGCGGTTCCGTTTAGAACGGAAAAAGGCTGGCTTGAACTGTACCATGGTGCGACGACGGATCACCGTTATTGCATGGGCGCTGTGCTGCTAGATTTAGAGGATCCGACAAAGGTCATTGCGCGCTCTGATCAGCCGATCTTGGAGCCGGAAGCGGACTATGAGGTAGAAGGGTTCTTTGGAAATGTGGTGTTCTCTTGCGGTGCTGTGGTGGAAGGCGATGTGGTCAAGATGTTCTACGGTGTGGCCGATACGTCGATGGCTTGCGCGGAGTTAAGTGTACAAGAAATATTAGATTCATTGACCTATATAAAGTAGTTGTTTATAGTGCCAAAATTGTTCACGCGATTTTGGCCTTTCGTTTGTTTTTTACAAAAATGAGCTTACAACAAGGCAGGTGAGGTTTCTATGAAACTGAATGATAATTGGAAGTTAAAGTATTTTGATGTGGGGGCTGCACGTGAACTGGAGGTGGCTTCGCCTGAGTATATTGATTATTTTTGGATGACCACCGCGGTGCCGGGGGATGTTCATTCTACCTTAATTGAACGGAAACTGATCGACGATCCCTTTTACGGGCATAACGATTTGAAGTGCCAGTGGGTCGAGGAAAAAGTGTGGTGGTATCGGACGACGTTTGAATTCAACGAGGAAATTCAGTCAGGCGACCGCTACGAGCTTATTTTCGAAGGCCTCGATACGTTCGCAACGGTGTACTTAAACGGTGTGGAGCTCGGGTCCACTGAGAACATGTTTATCAGCCATACGTTTGAAGTCGCACGAGAGCTCAAACATGGGAAAAATGTACTGGCTGTTCGCTTCGATCCCGTTCATGTCCACGTGAAGGATAAGGTGCAATATTACTGGTCTGGTTTTAGCAAAAAAAGAATTTGGACCAGGAAGGCACAAAGTCATTATGGTTGGGACTGGGGTCCACGGCTCGTCGCCGCAGGAATTTGGAAGGATGTCCATCTAGAAAAACGCTCGACAGCGAAAATTGACCATGTGTTTGCGAGAACCACAAGCATTGACGATGGCAAGGCGACCGTTGCAGTTGATGTGGACATCACCTCTTACACACGAGAAAAAGAACTTGAGGTCCTTATCAGCCTACATGACGGTGAGGAACGAATCACCACCACAAAGGTGAAAGTGGACCGGAAAAAAGCTGCAGCTGTCCTGGAAGTGGACGAACCGAAACTTTGGTGGACCCATGATATCGGTACGCCGCACCTGTACGAGCTAAAGGTCGAGCTGCTAGCGGATGGGGCGAAAATCGACGAAAAACAAGAATCCATCGGTATTCGCACGATCGAAGTCAGACGAAGAGACGAGAACGGCCAGCCGAGCTTTACCTTCGTTCTAAACGGGGAAAAGATTTTTGCCAAAGGAGCCAACTGGATTCCGATTGATAGTTTCATAGGAGCGGTGCCTGACACCCGATATAAGCACTTGATCCAGATGTCGAAGGACGCCAACATGAATATGCTCCGCGTCTGGGGCGGCGGCATTTATGAAAAAGAGGTGTTTTACGAAGAGTGTAACCGCCTCGGAATTCTCGTATGGCAAGACTTCATGTTCGCCTGTGCGCTGTATCCGGATTACAACAAGAACTTCATGGCGAATGTGCGCGAAGAGATTATTCATGTGGTTAAGCGGCTGCGCAATTATCCGTGCCTTGCGATTTGGTGCGGCAACAATGAGAATGACTGGCTGTATGAAGCATTAAAGTCTTCCGGAGAGATTCCGCATCCTTTTTACGGCGAGAAAATCTACCATGAACTAATGCCTGAATTGCTGGAGGAACTCGATCCGACACGACTGTTTTGGCCAAGTTCCCCATTTGGTGGGAATGACCATAACTCCCGGGAAGAGGGCGACACGCATAACTGGCAGGTGTGGCACGGAAACATTGAACCGCGGGTGTTCGGGGAACCGCAGCACGTCAATTACAGTATCGAAGGCCTTTCATTTAAAAATTTCAAAACGGACACGACGCTGTTTGCCAGTGAATTTGGCATGCATGCTTCGTCAAACCGCTATACGCTCGAACGGAACATCCCTAAAGAACAATTTTTCTGGGGAAGCGAAGAAATGGCGTACCGGAATAAAGATATCCACCATCCAAAAGGCATATTGTTAATGGAAGGGTATACGGGTGCACCGAAGGACCTCAATGAATATATCGCCTATTCAATGCTCACGCAGGCGGAGGGCTTAAAGTTTGGGATTGAACATTATCGCCGTAACAAGCCGCATACAAGCGGGGCGTTGTTCTGGCAACTGAACGATTGCTGGCCGGGGACGAGCTGGTCGGTGATTGATTATTATCTATTGCCAAAGGCTTCTTATCATTATGCACGGAAATTCTTCAGTCCGATCCTTTTGACACTTGATCAAACACCAGGGGAAGACGTTAAGGTTTGGGTGGTGAATGACAAGTTAGAAGCCTACCAAGATGAGATAGAGCTTTCCGTGTACGATTTTTACGGAAAAAAGGTGTTTTCTATAGAGTGGACGGTCAATGTAGAAGCCAATATGGCGACACAGATTGCGACAATCCTTGAACACGAAGCGCTCGGTGGTCTGCAACCGGAAGAGGCTGTGCTGGTCGTCCGTTCCAAACATCAACGAACCGGTGAAAACAGCTATTATTTCCGCGATCAAAAGGATTTGAGATTAGGAGAGGCGCAGTTGCTAGTCTCCGTTGACCGCGAGACGAACGAGTTGACCGTTTCAACGAATTCCCTAGCAAGGATGGTTACGATTGAGCTCGACGTGGAGCAACTGGTGATAGAGGATAACTTCTTTGATCTGCTGGCTGGTGAGTCGCGAACGATTCGAATCGAGCAGGCACAGGGTAAAGAGATTCCATGGGATACGTTACGAGTAAAAGCGATCAATAGTGTGGAGGGATGAGGCGAATGAAGGCAGCGGTGTTAAAGGGAACGAAGCAGTTGGAAGTAGTAGAGTGGGAAAATCAGAGACCGCTCGCACATGAAATAGTTGTGAAGGTGAAAAGCTGCGGCATTTGCGGAACAGATCAACATATTTACCACGGCCATCCGGGTTCTGCCGAGGTTCATCCTCCAATCGTGCTTGGCCATGAGTTAGCGGGTGAAGTGGTGGAAGTAGGTTCAGAGGTATCGAGTTTACAAGTAGGCGACCGCGTGTCGATTGATCCGAATATATACTGCGGAACCTGTGATTACTGCCGCAGCAATCGAGTGCATTTATGCTCGAATCTTGAGGCGGTAGGTGTCACAAGAGACGGCGGCATGGCGGAATATTGTACGGTGCCGAGTGCGAATGGCTATACGATTCCCGATGAGATGACGTTCGATGAAGCGGCATTGGTGGAGCCGTTAGGCTGTGTGTTGCATGGTTTTAGAAAAATAAACCTGTCACCACTGAGCAAAGTATTGATTATCGGCGGCGGATTCATCGGTCAATTGTTTTTACAGTTAGTGAAGCATCAGCATGTCCAGTCTATCGTTGTCAGTGAACCGGCTGAAAATAAAAAAGAGCTTTTGTATCAGCTCGGGGCGGATGAGGTAATACACCCGATGGAGGCTGCGAAGCTGGAAGCAGATGTTGTCATTGAATGTGTCGGCCGGCCGGAAAGCATGGAGTTGGCGGTGAAATCGGCGGCGAAAGGCGGACAGGTGCTGCTGTTTGGAGTGGCTGCCCCTGACACGATGATTTCTGTGTCCCCATTTGAAATTTTTTCAAAAGAATTAACGATCAAAGGATCGTTTATTAACCCTTTTACACACGAAGAAGCGATTGCATTAATCGCGAAAAAGGTAGTCGATGTGAGCTCGCTTATCTCACACCGCTTTACAAAAGAGGAATTGCCTGTAGCGATGGCGGACTATCCTTCCCTCGGAGTGTCAAAAGGCGTTATAACGCATTAAAGCGACGGGGGACAGTCCCCCGCTGCTTTAAAGGAGATTAGAACCATGTTTAAAATATTTCAATCTTTTTCCACGGAATTAAAGTTTTATTTATTGATGAGTACTTTTTTTTCCTTTGGATGTAGTTTATCAGGTGTGTTTCAGAGTGTGTTTCTGTGGAAATTGGATAAAACGTATTCCCTGCTCGCTTATTATAGCTTGTACTGGTCATTGGCGATTATTGTCTTTTTCGGCGTATGTGCCTGGATTGCTAGGAAAACAAGCCCGATGATTACGATGCGGTTAGGGTTTGTTTTTTATCTTATTACCTATCTCATTATGTTGGGTTTCCATAATACGTTACAAGATCACATCTTTTTGCTGGGAATGTCCAATGGCCTGGCCATGAGCCTGTACTATGTGGGCGTACATATGGCCGTGTTAGATTTAACGACCAATGATAAGCGCGATCAGTTTTTATATGTGCAAGGGATCTTGCTAACGATTGGAGGCGTCATCGCACCGCTTATAGCCGGGGTGCTGATTTCACAATACAACGGTATGTTTGGTTATTATGTGGTGTTTATTGCGACCTGTGTGTTTTTCTTCATTTCGTTTTTGATTTCGTTAAAAGTCAAAGGAAGCCCGGTTACAACCAAAAGCTATTTCTGGGATGTCATTAAACGGCCTTCACCGGAATGGCAGAAGATGTACAAAGTGATGTTTGCAGATGGCATCGTTTCTGGTGTCTATACTACTTTTTTAATTACGATGATTACATTCAAAGTAGCGGGTGGAGAGCTGAGCTTAGGGGTGTATAATACGGCGGCGGAGATTGTCGCGATTGTCGCGTTCTATGTGCTCGCTAAGTTTTCGAATCCGAAATTCCGGCTGGCCATTTTTGCAATAGGCTCGCTTAGTGTATTTTTAAGCTCGACCTTGTTATCTGCGATGCCGGTGCTTGCGTCGCTGGTGGTCTTCGGCATCGTTTCTCCTGTAGCAATGAATATGATTAACACATCCATGAATGCGATGATTTACGAATCGATCGAGAAGGATCCTCATTACAAGGAACGGCGGTTGGATTATATTATCATTCGTGAAATTCCACTCGGTGTGGGACGAATCATTGGGGTGTTTCTGTTTTTAGCAATGAGGAAGTTCTTTGATTTTGAACAGCTCTTACCAGTATCCTTTAGCCTTTTTCCAATTGTTTATGTCATAATGATTCCAGCGCTTTATATCATTTGGAAAAAGCCGAAAAAGGAAGCGGTGTTGGGTTCGAACAAATGCTAGAGTAAATTTTTTGCATGGAGGAATTGTTGTATGCTAGGTGCCATTGAAGCGGGCGGAACAAAGTTTGTTTGTGCGGTAGGAGATGAAAAAGGGACGATTGTGGAGCGGATTCAAATCCCGACCACTGTACCTGAAGAGACAATGCCACAGGTGATTGCCTTTTTTAAAAAATTTGCGGTCGATGCGATCGGAATTGGATCGTTTGGACCGATTGATGTTAATGAAGAGAGTCCAACCTACGGAAATATTACGTCTACGCCAAAGCCAGGGTGGAAGGATTATCCGTTCGTACAGACGCTGAAGGAAGCGTTCGGTGTGCCGATTGGCTTTAATACGGACGTGAACGCAGCGGCGTTAGGCGAGGCTTCGTTTGGTGCGGCGAAGGGCTTGGACAGTTGTTTGTATATCACGGTTGGTACCGGTATCGGTGCCGGGGCGATTGTCCAGGGACAATTGTTGCAAGGGTGGTCCCATCCGGAAATGGGACATATCCTATTACGTCGTCACCCAGAGGATTCGTACCAAGGAAAATGTCCGTACCATGGCGATTGCTTAGAAGGGATGGCAGCAGGTCCGGCCATCGAAGCGCGTTGGGGCGATAAGGGTGTGAATCTCGTGGATCGTCCGGAGGTTTGGGACTTAGAGGGCTACTATTTGTCTCAAGCTCTCATGCAATATATTCTGATTCTTTCTCCGAAAAAAATCATTCTTGGCGGCGGAGTCAGCCATCAAGAAGCAGTATTTGCAGCCATCTATAAGTATTTGCCAGAACTGCTAAATGACTACGTTTCGTTGCCAGAGCTATCCGACTACATCGTGCGCCCGGGTTTAGGCGACAATGCTGGAATCACAGGGGCATTGATGCTTGCGGACCGAGCAAAATAAAAAAATGGGGACAGTCCCCCGGCGCTTTAGCGCGACGGGGGACTGTCCCTACTTTTTTCGTTTAAAACTCATATACCCCTTTAGGATTCAGACAGTGTGTGAGAAAGGTTCCTTCCCAAGGCTTCTTTAACTTCTCGATTTTTTGGCAGTAGTCGCTAACTATTTCCTTTTGACCATCAAAATCTCTTGCTTCCTGGCTATAATAGATGATCTCTCCGTTGAATTGAAATTCAGTAATCTCTCCCGGTTTGTCATCCGTATTGAAGCGAATAAAGCGAAGGAGGTCAGGTTTTCCCTCTTCTACGTTCTTTTTAAACTCGTTAATTCGTTTCCGTTCCTTCGCTTTAATTTGTCCCTGTAGGATGTCTCCATTTTCGAGCGCTTCTTCTTTTGTATAATCCTCTGGTACCTTATTGGTTTTCTTTTCTCCAAAGTTTTTTACCTGTGTTTTAATGCTTACACTTTTGTCAGCCGTGACCATTTTGTACCCAAACACCCCGGCCACAATCAGAATCACAACAAAAATCAAACCGAATTTTTTCATTCCATACCCTCGTTCCCTTTAGTTTTTTGCACTTACCTGTTAGACGAGGTTACCGTCGGACGGTTTCATTTTTGGCGGGGACAGTCCCCCGGCGCTTTAGCGCAGTGGGGGACTGTCCCCACACAAAGAGAAGGAAGAGGAGCATAGTGACGATATAGGTCCAGTCGGTTGTATGATCGATGATCTTGAATTTACTGAAATTACCAATCTGGCTTTTAAACAGGGACACGGTGTTCCAACCCCAATGACAGCCGACTGTGAACCAAAGAGACCGCGTCACCGCAAATGGAATAGCATAGGTAAGTCCCATGAGAAATAGCATGATCCACTGGGTGTATCCATCTCCGAGACGTTAGATGTGATTGAAAACGTAGATCACTGAAGAGACGACCACCAGCATCCCGGTTGACCAATGATTTGGTAGATACTTGAACACGTATCCACGGGTTAAAATGTCTTCACTTGTCGATGAAAGGAACGTAAGTAAAATGATTCCCACTAAGCCCGGTTCTGCTTTTTGCTTCCTTTCTTCTCTTCTTTATTGCCGCACGTATCGTGGCTAAAGTACGAGGCAAAAGGGGTTAGCCGCCTTTGGATTGCACAAGCACAAACAGGCATTTAGAAATCGATGGACTGGATATTTACTAGGGCTCTTCTTTTACAGCGGTAGCTTTGCGGTTTCAGTCCAAACAGGCGAAATTGAATTTGAGGGAACCTTTTCCCCCACTCAACTCCTCTAAGTATCATCATTTTTAACCCTAATTTTCCATATATAATGCTCCTTTTCATGGGAGTTTACTAGATTTTAACATAAATTACCTAATAAAAAGGGGACAGTCCCCACTTTTCAGTGGATAAGATTCATATGCTTGTCCCTGTAGTTTTTTTGCATTTATCCATTTAAACGGGGTTATAAGTAAACAGATCCTTTTTTGATTGCACTTATTTACCAAATAGTAGTTAGTATTTATAGTATATTTCACCAGTAATATTGAGTATTTCTAAAGTTTTGAAAAAATATAGTATTCTGTCAAAAATAATTATACACTAGTAGTAGTATTTACCTATTGGTTAAGGAGGTGGTTTTTGGAAGGAATCGAAAATGACAAATATAGTAGTAAACGTTCTAAATTTTAGTTTTAGCAAACTTAATAGGGGGGAATCAAACTGTGACAAAGCTGTTTAGCAGATCTAAAAAATGGATTAGCATGGTTTTAACAGCCATTCTACTATTAGCGATGGTAGTCCCAATCAGTGTAAAAGCAGTCGCTGCGCCGGTATCTTTGGCGAAGTGGGATTTTAGCAACACAAATAAACTACAAGCTACATCAGGAATTGCCGCAAACACAGACAAACTTTTATCCGCAACTGGGACAACTATTTCCACAACCTATGTTGCAGGACCTACAACAGGAATCACGGTACCCAATGCCTCGCCGTGGACAGCCAATCCTTCATTCTGGAAGGTATCCATTTCTACAAAAGGTTATCAAAATATTACCCTATCTTCTAAACAATCAGGTTCCAATACAGGACCAAAAGATTTTAAAGTTCAATATAGCTTAGATAATTCCACATGGAATGATGTCCCAGGTGCTACTGTAACGGTAGGCAACAATTGGACGAGTGGAGTTTTAACGAATGTTGCACTGCCTAGTGCGGCAAATGATAAGGATGTAGTCTATGTTAGATGGTTAAAATCCACTGACACAGCAATCAATGGCAGCCCAGTTGCTTCCGGCGGAACAAGCCGTATCGGGGAAATTGAGTTTAAAGGGGAAGCGGCTGTTCAAGAGCCTCAACCCGATCCAGGAGCAGTCCCAGGCCAAGGAAAGCTGGTATTGGGGGATGAAAAATTAGCCAATGTCACCTTTAGCTTTAAGAATACTAGCACCGATCAATGGTTTGATTTCACATCTGATGCGAATGGAGTCTTTACTCACAATCTAGCAGATGGTACCTACAAGATTGAAGGTGTCTGGGTTGCGCCAAGGTGGTATCCGCTTGGCAAAACTATTACGATAAAAAATGGTCTAGTAGATGGATTGCATGAATTAGTAGTCGATGGATTAAATCCTGCTGAAGGAACATGGAATCTATCGGGATTTGTTAAAAATGGCACCAAAACTTTAACCAATATTCCATTTAGCGTACATAGTACAGATGGAAAATGGTACGATGCGGTAACGGATAAGAATGGAAAATTCAATTTTAACTTGCCAGATGGCAGCTATCAAGTCGACGGAATTTGGGATGGTGCAGCTGGAAAATGGCATGAGTTAAATAAAGCTTTCAGCATGAAGTCTGGCAAGCTTGAAGGAGCAACTGAATTACTAATTGATATTGATACAGCTGTTAACAAAGAAAACGTAACTGGAACGGTGACAAAAGGATTGAAAGCATTGAACGACACCGTATTTAGTATCCATACCTCAACTGGCGAAACAAAGTGGTTTGACGCCAAAACGGATGCAAATGGAAACTATGCCTTAAAGCTAGCAGATGGTTCTTATACTATTGATGGTATTTGGGATCAAGCTGAAAGTAAATGGTATGTTCTACAGAAGAACTTTACGGTTTCTGGTACGCTGCAATTGAACATCGATGTACTTAAGGATGGACCAGTGGATCTGACACCAAATGTGACGGGCGTTGTGAAGAAAGGTAATGAAGTATTACCGAATATAGTGTTCAGTGTTCACACTACTTCTGGTGAAGTGAAATGGTATGACATAACAACAGATGTGAATGGACGCTTTAGCACGCCACTACCGAACGGCAGCTACGTGCTAGAAGGAATTTGGCTCGATTCAGAAAAACACTGGTATAATTTGCAACAAGAATTCACCGTGAATGGAACGAAAGAATTAACGATAAATGTTTTAGATGGAAATGCAAAATATACATTGAATGTTATGCACACAAATGATACTCACGCCAATCTTGATAATGTGGCTAAGAAAATGACCGCTATTAAGTCGGTTCGTGCTACAAAACCTGATGCATTATTACTGGATGCTGGAGATGTGTTCTCTGGAACCCTGTATTTTAATGAGTATCAAGGATTAGCCGATGTAGAGTTCATGAATTTAGCTGGTTATGATGCGATGACATTTGGAAACCATGAGTTTGACATGGGCACTGCAGTACTGTCTAACTTTGTAAAAGGTGCATCCTTCCCGTTTGTTAGTGCGAACGTAAACTTTGCACAGGATACCAATTTACAATCTCGCTTCCATGACGGTGTCACAACCAATAATCCATCTGGCGGCGAAATTTACAACGGAATCATTAAGGTTGTAAATGGGGAAAAAATTGGAATTTTTGGGTTAACAACCGCAGAGACTCCTACCATCTCAAGCCCTGGAGCTGGAGTTGTATTCGAGGATTATATTCAAGAGGCTAAAAAATCAGTTGCTGCCCTTGAAGCGCAAGGTGTAAACAAAATCATTGCGTTAACCCATATTGGCTTTGACGATTCCCTTGTTTGGGACAATGATAAACAATTAGCGGCAGCCGTTGAAGGAATCGACGTGATTGTCGGCGGCCACTCACATACACAGCTATCTGCTCCGGTGTTTGATACAACGGGAGATGAGCCAACAGTTATAGTTCAAGCGAATGAATACAACAAGTTCCTTGGAACATTGGATGTAACTTTCGATGCTTCTGGAAAAGTAATCGTTCCAGAAACAACAGGTAAACTTCTAGATATTAGCACGTATGCGGAAGATCCTGCTACAGCTAACATCTTAAACACAAAATATAAGCCAGCCATCGATCAAAAGAAAGCAACAGTAGTTGGTACAACTGTCAATACATTAGTTGGGGGAAATCCTGCGGCTCGTACGGGGGAAACAAATCTAGGTAATTTTATTGCTGACGGTATGCTGGCAAAAGCCAAAACAATCAATCCAAATACAGTGATTGCGCTTCAAAATGGCGGAGGCGTTCGCACGACCCTTAACGCTGGAAACATTACGTTAGCCAATATCTTTACGGTCCTACCATTTGGTAACGCATTAGGAATCATGGATTTAAAAGGTTCTGAGATTAAAGAGGCGCTTGAATACAGTGTGAAGGATGCACCAACAACTGCATTCGGCGGATTCTTACAGGTTTCAGGATTGAAAGTTACGTATGACAGCTCTAAACCAGTTGGTCAAAAAATCCAAACGATTGAAGTCAAAGGCCAAGATGGTAGCTATAAGGCATTAGACTTAGCGAAAAACTATTTCGTAGCAACGAATATTTTCACGGCTAAAGGCGGCGACGGATTCACAATGTTCGCTAAAGCTTACTCAGAAGGACGTGTAAGTGAGCCAGGTTTCGTAGATTGGGAAATGTTCCGTGACTATATTGAAGCACAGCCAAATAAATCGGTGAACGCTCAGGTAGAAGGACGGATCATTAACGTGCTTCCACAAACTGTTCCAGCCGCATCCTTCAGTGGAACTACGGCCAATCCAAAGGTTTACTTTGGAAACGTCATTGTTGATGTAAATGGTGTGGCTAAGCTTGAAAACGCTACGGTGAAAGGGAACCTTACCTTAAAAGGTAATACGAGTGTTGAGCTTTCTAATGTAATTGTCGAAGGCGAAACCATTTTCGAAGATTAATCAAAAACAGAAGTCAGACGTAAGAAAAAAAGGGTAGACCCCACAGTTGGTATTTTAAGTGGGGTCAGACCCCTTATAAGACTAAATCATACTTATTATTTATGGGGTGATTAATTGAGTAGGAAGAGGAGAAAAAGCAGCAGTTTATTTCTTGTTGTGATCTTATTGCTTGGCTTAGTTTTACCAAACTTTGCAGGAAAAGTGACGGCCGCGACAAATGCTACGGATCTATTCATCTCAGAATATATCGAGGGCAGTAGCTTCAACAAAGCCATTGAAGTTTATAATGGCACTGGTGCAGCGGTTAAGTTAAGTGAATACACGCTTGAACATTACGCTAATGGTGCTACCACAACAACCCTTAAAATGGCACTATCTTCTGATCCAACTGCAACGCTTGCCAATGGATCTACTTTTGTTATTTCACGCAGTGATGCGGATGCGACCATTGTAGCTAAAGCAAACCTATTGGATGCAGGCAAAACCGTTATCAACTTTAATGGCGATGACGCGATTGTATTAAAACATAACGGAGCAATCATTGATGTGATTGGAAAAGTGGGAGAGAGGATCAACTGGGGAACTACGGTGAAAACCATTGATCAAACTTTAGTACGCAAAAGCTCCGTTACCACTGGAGATAAGAATCCGGATGACGCCTTTGATCCAGCATTAGAATGGGATAATATGGGGAAAGATGTTTTTACCTATCTTGGTTCACATACGATGGATGGCGGTTCGACACCAGTTGAAACGAAGGTGGCGAATGTAACCGCAACCCCAGTAGCAGGTGCAGTAGCCGCTGGAACGTCTGTCACATTATCAACAGCAACGGCGGATGCAAAAATTTATTACACCACGGATGGCTCACAGCCAACTGCTTCAAGCTCTGAATATAAAGCTCCAATTGTCATTAATGAAGATGTGACGATCAAAGCAATTGGGGTCAAGGCGGGCTTAGATAACAGCGATGTAGCTACATTGGCTTATACGATTTTACAAGCCAATTCCATTGCTGCAGTCAGAGCTATGCCACTGCAATCAAATGTTCAAACCAGCGGCGTTGTAACAGCTGTTTTAGGAAGAGCTATCTACTTCCAAGATGCAACAGCAGGGATTGTGGCTTATACACCAACTGACAGCACGACTATTCAACCAGGAAACAAAATCACTGTTTCAGGTAAATTAACGGAATATTCCACGTTACTTGAAATTGAAGCTAATCATGAAGATATTGTGGTTACAGGTACAGAAACTGTTCCGGCAGCCGAGCTTGTCAAGGCAGCGGATTTACAAGAAAGTAAAGAAGCAAAGCTTTTAAAACTAAAAAATGTAACAGTAGGTGCGTTCTCTGGCGGTAACTATACGGCAACAGATGGTGATGGAACAAGCTTCCAAATCCGGCCGCCAAGCTCCTCCATGCTGACAACAGGTACAACCTATGAAGAAATTACGGGCGTACTAAGTGCCTTTAACGGAGTGTATCAATTAATTCCACGGAATGAAGGCGACATTATTCAAGATTCCAGCATTGTTCAATCG
Source organism: Bacillus sp. SORGH_AS_0510 (assembly GCF_030818775.1). Taxonomy (NCBI): domain Bacteria; kingdom Bacillati; phylum Bacillota; class Bacilli; order Caryophanales; family Bacillaceae; genus Bacillus; species Bacillus sp. SORGH_AS_0510. The sequence continues at coordinate 959,767 of NZ_JAUTAU010000001.1, forward strand.
GTTGTCGCTACGCCAGGCTCGGGTATGGTGAATTCGGGTACACAGGTCACCTTAGCGACTGGTACAAGTGGTGCATCCATTCATTATACGTTGGATGGAAGTGAACCAACCGCTACTAGCCCAGTATTCACACAGCCAATTGTTATAACTAAAGCAACTACAATTAAGGCAGTAGCAGTGAAAGCTGGAATGACTAATAGTCCAATTGCAACGTTTGATTATGTCATCCAAGATGGTGCGGTTCACATTTATGATATTCAAGGGAAATCTCACACATCGATTTTTAACGGCAAGACGGTAACTGATGTAGAGGGCGTTGTAACCTATATTGATGGTACTAGCCGTTTCTTTATCCAAGATCTGCAAGGTGACGGTGATGATAGTACTTCTGACGGAATTCTGGTCTTCAAGTCCAGTCATGGTGTGTCAATTGGTGACCGAGTAAAAGTAACGGGAAAAGTTACAGAATACTACGGCGAAGGATATGCTGAGAAAACATCAACAGACTTAACTATTACTGAAATTGAAGCTTCAACGATCACAAAAAGTGGAACAACTCCGCTACCAGCCCCAATCAAGCTTGGTGTGGACCGTATTGCTCCACCAGAAATCATTGATAATGACCAATTTGCTAAGTTTGATCCAGCAGAGGATGCCATCGATTTCTGGGAAAGCCTTGAAGGTATGTATGTTCAAGTAGATGACGCAAAAGTGATTGCGCTTCAAAAAGATGGATTGGTTTGGGTTGTACCGAAAAACTATCCTACAAACGTTGATCCTGGTGGTTTACGAATTACAGCCACAGATTATAACCCAGATCGGATTGGTGTCGATGTAAGAAATGGAGCTACGGCTAATAAGTCGTACCGTGCTAAAATGGGTGACTATTATACCGGAGCAATAAAAGGTGTTGTGAACTACGGTTATAGCAACTTTAAAGTCATGACTCAAGAATCCAGTTTACCAACCCTAACTGAAACACCAATTGTAAGGGCAGCTACAAAAATTACGCCGGCAACAGACAAATTAACGATTGGGACGTATAATGTTGAGAATTTCTCAACAGTCACTCCAGACGATAAAGTAACAAAAATTGCTGATGCGATAGTTAATAAAATGAAAAACCCTGACATTATTGGCCTAAACGAAGTCCAGGATAATAACGGCGAAACAGATAACGGTATTGTAGATGGTACGCAAAGTGCACAAAAGATCATTAGTAAGATCAAAACTCTTGGCGGACCGGACTATTTGTATACTGAAATCGCGCCAATTAATAATCAAGATGGCGGGGCACCTGGTGGAAATATTCGTGTTGCCTTCCTGTACAACAAAGCTCGTGTTTCATTAACTGCAGGAGCACCTAAAGGAGCAGCGACACAGGCTGTAGGTTTTGAAAATGGCAAACTTACCCTAAATCCAGGACGGATTGATCCAACCAATTCTGCATTTAACTCAAGCAGGAAGCCACTGGCTGCGCAATTTGATTTCCAAGGCCAAAGTGTTATCGTGGTGGCTAATCACTTTAACTCTAAAAGCGGCGACCAACCATTGTTTGGTAAAACTCAACCACCAGTATTGAGCAGTGAAATACAACGTCATAAAATTGCTGGGATTGTTAATAACTTCGTAAAAGATGTGAAATCAAAGGATGCCAATGCCAATGTTGTCTTGCTTGGCGACTTTAATGATTTTGAATTCACTAAAACGTTAGAAATTGCAAAAGGAAATGAATTAACCAACATGGTTGGCTTCGTTCCAGAAAGGGAGCGTTACAATTACTCATACCAAGGTAACGCCCAAGAATTAGACCATGTCTTAGTTACGAACAATATGGTAGTCAACACGACTGTCGATATCTTACACATTAACTCTGGATTCATGGAAGTACATGGACGTGCAAGTGATCATGACCCAGTCTTAATCCAGACAAAATTAAAAGCAACCGAAGAGGTTTTACCACCGGTAACACCGCCAGCATCAACGAAGGTTTACAAATTAAGCGGATTTAAAACGAAAAAGTTAACCGTGACCCACGCAGCTACTGACATTACCATGGATTCTGCTTCGGTGATTTCGGAAGGAATTGTGTTAAAAAGCTCTTTCGCTAAGCTTGGTGGCGAAGGGTTAAAGAATACCATTGTCACACTTAGTCCAACAGAACCAGGAGACGCAGCTGTTATTGACTTTGGCGGCGTAGAAGTTAAAGAAGTCATCATAGATAATGCGAATATCAGCCAAATCAGGGGCGTTGAAAAGGTTCAAAAATGGACAGTAAAAGATGGAGTGGACCCATCTAAGATCAAATGTACAACCATTGATGGAGTAGTCATTACCCCTTCTCCCATAACGGTGCCAAAAGTGAATCAGGGACCTGTGCAATCCAACCCGTTTCCTGCTTTCACCATTCAAAAAGATGCAACATTATCCATTAATTTAAATGACTATTTTGCTGATCCAGATGGTGATGTGTTAACGTACACATCAACTGTCGGCATTGTTCAAGGATCGGCGTTAATGATTCCTACAGCAACGGCAGGTACAGTCAATGTGACGGTAACAGCAAATGACGGAGCGAAAACGACTAGTGTGTCTTTTACTGTAACCGTAACAGCAGGTTCTACACCAGGAGGGGACGTAGAGCCTTATTACCAGGCTGCTGCTGGAAAAACAGGTTCCGACCTGAAGCTTGCTCTACACAATATCATTAAAGTGCAAACGAAATTAACGTATGCTCAAGTAACGGAAGCTTTAAAGAAAACCGACGAGGATCCCAACAATTCCAATAACGTCATACTTTTGTACACGGGTCGATCACAGGCAAAAACAACCTTTGGTTCAGGAGTCAACGATTGGAATCGTGAGCATGTTTGGGCAAAATCTCACGGTAATTTTGGAACAAGTGTTGGTCCTGGAACAGATATTCATCATTTACGACCAGCTGACGCATCAGTAAACAGCACACGCGGCCATTTGGATTTTGATAATGGCGGCAATCCTCAAGGGGAGTGTGCTCAATGTAAATATGATAGCGATTCTTTCGAGCCGCCAGATCGTGTAAAAGGTGACATTGCTCGAATGCTTATGTACATGGATGTCCGTTATGAGGGCGACGGCGGGGAGCTTAACCTTGAGCTAGCTGACAAGGTGAATACGTATCCAACGCCATTCCATGGCAAAAAGTCTGTCCTCCTTCAATGGAGTAAAATGGATCCACCGGATGCCTTTGAAAAGCACAGAAACGATGTGATTCAATCCATTCAAGGAAATCGTAATCCATTCATCGATCATCCAGAGTGGGCAGAGTCCATTTGGCCTGCGAGTTAATTGGTAAAAGAAAAAAGCACCTGAACTTTGTTCATTGAGGCAGGTGCTTTTTTCCTCCTTTTTGTAAGGGCGTATAAAAATAGTTTACTAAGTGATAGGAAAAATCGGTGTAATTTCACCAATCATATGTTTCTTAGTTTTAAAGGGGGAAAAAAGGTGAAACGATCAGGCAAAATCATCTTTGTCTTACTGTTATCATTTGCATTAATTAGCTTAAGTGGTTGCTTTGGTAAAGAAACAGCTTCCGATGCTGGAGGGAAAAAGTCGGTTGAAGCCAATAATAAACCTGCAAGTAAAGCGAAAGAAACCAATCAAACTACTAAAAAGGTAACTGAAACTACCGGAAGTGTTACCACGGATGATCATAAGGTTGCCGCCAATACAACTGAACAATCGGCAGAAAAATCATCAAAGAAAACATCGGAAAACTCAACAAATAAACCAACAGACAAAACAACGAAGAACTCAAATGAAAAAACAACCGAGAAACCAACCGAAAAAACAGATAAGAATCAGAATGTAGGAGAAAAAGAGGTTGTTGACTTTGTATTAACTAATACAAAAATCGTTCAAATTTCTAGTATCAGTAAACGAAGTAAAGAACAGCATCCTGATTTAGGTCCATTCTTTGTTGTCCGTGGAATTGATTTACGAGGAGAGGTAAGTGAGGTCTGGATTAAGGATCTAAAGATCTTTGAGATGGAAACACAAGCAAATTAATGGAGAAAAGGAAAACAACAACCCGATGAAGGGTTATTGTTTTCCTTTTTCTATGTTTACTTTAGAAGCGTTATTTAATAGTATAGTGCAAAGTCCTAAGATAAACCAAAGGTATCTCCAATGTAAGGTGTCTAGAAAGAAGCTATTAACAATTACACCGATAAAAACCGCTAAAAATAAATAAACGGGCAGATTCCAGACTTCCTTTTTTCGAAAATGAAAAAGGCGAGATAAAATATACAGAATGACCATAACAAACATCAGGAAGGCGAGCCAACCATTCTCTGCGATAATTCGGACAAATAAATTGTGTGTGGCATAGTTGAATAGGAGTTCAAATTGTCCAGGGCCAATTCCGAAAAGATGTGTAGAGCCGAGTATTATTCCTTGCCGCTGATAATAGAATCGATCCGCATCATATGACTGCAATACGTCTGTTGATCCGGAAAATCGGATAGAGAGATCATGCATAATAGAATCCCCTGCTACTATTAGGGTTACACTTACTGTTAGCAGTATCATACCGACCAATATGAAGGATTGACCGTACTTTTTCTTATGAAAAATAGAGAAATAAAGATAGATAAGTGACACGATGGTGAAATTTAATAGAGCTGCACGTGACATACTAGCAAGTAAAACGGCAAATACAGTCCCAGCAAGGAAACAACAGAAAAAATAATGAATGGAAACATAATGATAAGAAAATGCCCGTTCAATCAAAAGGAAAATAGCGAGGATCAAGAACGGTGAAAAGTCATTCGGGTCCATAAAAAATCCTTGCGCACGAACCCCTTGAAACCAAGTACCCATATCACCTATGAACCCCAATTTCTGTACTATTACCACTAATACTGTAACCAGGACGGTGCAAATATAGCCCAAAATTATGGAGTAAAATTCCTTTTTCGTTCGAATGAGAATTGAGAGAAAATAGTAAATGGCTATCATAAACACGGTATGTATAAAGTAGCCGATACCTTCACTAATATTAGTGCTGTTAGGTATCGAGAGCATAGTAATCCCAATAAATAGTAGAAAAGCATAATTTATAGACCTAACCTGTTGCATTGCCAGAAATTTTTCCTTTTGCTTTACCCAATAAATGGAACCTACGATAATAAATAAGAGGTCAAAGAGTTTGATGTCTGTATTCATGATGCCAAAGCTGCAGAAAAATACAAATAAGATAAAAGTTCCCCGATGCTTATAGATGAAAGAGAAAATAACAGGTAAAAGAAAAACACCACAAAGGAATATTCCTAGGCTGCCAAAGGCTGGGACTTTATAGATTGTAATAAGAACGACCATCGATAGGCTAATCAGTAGTAATCTAAATAGGTTCATTTTTTTTATGGTCATTTCTCTAATCACTCCATATATTGTTCAGGCTAGGATATTTTTTAGTGTATTTTTCCAAAGAAAGAATACGGCTCCTATGTAAATAAGGAAATAAGGTATTCCTACTAACATACTAACTAGAGGGGAAACACCTTGTAAATATATATTTTTTACAAAAATTACCGGTAAAGAAAGTGTTAAGACTAGTATAGAATTTTTCCCTAATACCATCCAGGGGAATTTCCATTGGATTAGTCTGAATGAGAAAAAATAAAGTAATGAGCTATACAAGAAAAATCCGATAGTGGTTGAAATAGCGGCTCCCACATAGCCCCATTGAGGAATAAAATAAAGATTAAGAGCAAAATTCACTATTGCTGCCACTGTTACAAAATAAAACATTTCCTTTGTCTTTTTAGTTATTTGATAGACAAGTTGTCCGTATAAGCCAATATTCCAAGCGAAAAAGCCAAAGATTAATATGGGGATAATGATTGCTCCGCTAGTAAACTGTTCACCGAGTAAGAGGGAACTTACTTCCTTTCGATAGATTGAAAAATAGACACCAAAAGGTAAAGAGATCATGATAAATAATTGCGTATAGTGAGATATTTTCTGTTCAATATACTCTTTATCTTTATTTTGTTGAATTTCATTCATCATTCTGGGCTGAACGGCAAAAAACAATGGGTTGCAAATTAAAGCAATTGCCTGCACTGCAATGGTAAAATTAGCAGAATAAATCCCAACTTCATGTGATGAACGGAAATACTCAATCATAAATCGATCTGTTAGATTCATAACGGTGGTTCCAATGTACCATCCAATTAATGGGAAACCATATGTCCATAATTTCTTCACAAATTTGCGAAATGAATCCTTACTTGTCTTTTTAGGTTTAAACATTCTATTGGTGTGAACATATCGAAGCATGGGGGTTGTAACCAATAGCTGGGCTAGTAAAGAACCCCAGACAAAAGCAACAGGTGCCAAGTGTAAATAGTTAACCATCCCAATTATGATTAGTAACTTCAAAAGGGATTGGATCACATTTAGGTTTCGGTATTTCTTAGATTGCAAGTCAACTTGATAGATTCCGCTTAGTACCATAAAGTAAATAGAACTCGTAATCAGTAGTACTGAGGGCCAATAATACTCTTGGTAGGGTTGTAGACTAAATGGTAAAAATAGATACATGGGAATACTCAAAAGGACAAAACCTAGAGAGAGATATAAGAGGAGGTGGTTTAGATGACGATTAAACTCATTAATCGTCCCTTTATGACTGTATTCCGGTCGGAATCTTTGGATCGATAATATAATCCACTGTGTTAATAGGGAGGATAAGATAATCGTTGTATTCACCACAATAGTATAGGTACCATATTCTTTTGGTGAGAAATATCTCGTAAAGACCATCAGCAAGATGATATTGACCAGTGCAGGTGTTAAAAATACAGGAATATAGATTATGGTATCGCGGCCAATCCGACTTTTATTTATGAAAGTATTCATGCTCATGGTCCCCTTAGATTAACTAGAATATACATTATTGGTTTTTACACACATTTGTTCCACAGTTAATTGTTGAGCAATCTCTAAACAATACATACCTAGGTCTAAGCGAATGGTATCATCAGAAAGTATGGAATGAAGCCGTTGGACCATTTCATCATCTCCATTGATAGGGACAAGGAGGTTTTCCTTACCATGTGAGTCAAGAACTTCCTTTATTCCACCCACATTTGTACTAATTACCGGAAGTCCCCTCCCACATGCTTCAACAAAAACATAAGGAAAACCTTCTTTATGAGAAGTAATTATCATCACGTGCATTTGGTCCATCCATTCATACACATTGTCCTGACTACCCTTTAACAGAATCGTCGACTGTAGATTCTGTTTCATGACTTCACGTTGATAATGATTAAATAGGGGGCCATCCCCAATAAGCCAAAACTCTACATTTTCATCCGTAAAATGTGAGGCGACCCGAAGCAGCATATCCAAATTTTTTTCTGATGCAAATCGGCCGACAAACCCTATAATTTTTCTTTTCGTATGGCGAAGCCTTTTCTGCTTTACCGCCCATTCAGATTGTGAAAGAATTTGATTTTCAGGAATCCCGTTATAAATGACAGATAATTTCTGTTCCTTCATTCCATACGTTGCTCCCTGATGATAGTCATAGGCTGAAACCGTAATGATATGGGATGATATCCAGCTAAATGATTTTTCAAGCCATAAGTAAAAGTATTTCTTTTTCTTTGTTAATGTTGGATCATTAAATACGAATCCATGTGCTGTATAGATGTTTTTCCTTACTCGATTCATGAAAGAGGCAAGTCTGGCTATGATTCCCGCTTTTGAGCTGTGAGAATGGACAACATCATAGCCTCCTTTTTGAATAAACCGGCTTAAATTCCATAAGGCATATAAGTCTTCTTTCCACTTAATGGTTCTTGGTATCGGAATCACGATTGCCTTTATATTTTGCTTTTCGAGCTCATCCTTGAAAGGTCCATCTTCTCCCAAAACCACGTGTACTTCGTGACCTTGCTTTGAAAACCAATTAGAAAGATAGAGTAAATGCCTCTGTGCACCACCTATATCTGCGCCTGTAATTACATAAAGGATTTTCATTGAATTACGGTGTGGATGACACCTGCCACTCCTTTAACAAATAATTCTTTCGTAAAACGGGTCTCATACCTCTTGAGAGCTTCCTTGCCCATTTGCTCACAAGCGGAGGGAGATTCTATAAGTTTTTTAAGTTTTCTAACTAATTCCTCAACATTACCAGGTGGAATAATAAAACCGGTTTTTCCATCTTCAATTAATTCCGGTACACCTCCAACATTGGTTGATATGACGGGAAGTCCTATAGCCATGGCTTCAATTATTGAAAGAGGTAATCCTTCTGTATCCGAAGGCAAAATGAACACATTTGATTGGAGTAATGCCTTCCACGGCTGATCCAGCCAACCTAGAAATAACACAGAGTTTGCGAGCCCTAATTGATGGACTAGTCTTTGTAAGGAAAGGAAATAGTCTTCTTTCAGCCATGGAGGCTTCTCGCCTATTATTTTTAGCTGGACGTTATATCCCATTTTGATAAGCTCTGCAACAGCCAAGATGGCTAGGTCCTGCCTTTTTCCTTCAATTAAAGTTCCTACCATACTTATGGTGAATTCACTGTTCTTGATGTGTGTATTTGATAGAGAGGGGCTGTCTACTCCATTATGTACCGTGATGAATTTGTCAATCTTGTTTGGATAGAGAGTACAGTATCTATCATTTAATAGTTGAGAAACAACAATTATTTTATCTGCTGTTGTAATGCATATTCTTCCTAATAGATTGTCAATTTTCTCTTCTCCATGGATATGCCATATGACCTTTCTACCAAGGAGTTTGGCTAGCCAGCCGATAACGAGCTGTGATCGAAATTGACTAGTATAGATGATGTCAATCCGATTCCGTAGAATAAAGAACATGACTTTTATGAAATGAGGCAGTAAGTAAAATACTTGAATAAGTAAAAAAAATAAACCGGTTCTTACTTGCCCCTTGCGGATGTTGTCAATGTGCCTACTGATAGGAATCAGAAATACACTTTTCCCATGTGCTGATACACGATGATTCATGGGTCCGTCGGTGGAGGTAAGAAAGTAGGTTTGTAAGGCATTGTTTTCAAGTGCATTAAGTAGTTCAAGCTCACATTTTTGAGCTCCACCCCATTCCGGACGACTCTCGTAAAATAGAATCCTCTTCACAGCCTATCTCCACCCTTTTGAGAACAAGATAACGGGAATTGATTTTAAAAAAATCTTTAAGTCTAGTAAAAATGAAAATTGATAAATATATTGTAAATCCAATTCAAGTTTTTCACTGGGGGAAAGCTCGTAACCTCCGTTGATTTGTGCCAAACCAGTAATTCCAGGTTTCACTTGCAGACGGTTACGAAAATTAGGAAGGTCTTTTTCAAACTCTTCAATGAAGACTAAGCGCTCGGGTCGTGGACCAATGATGGACATTTCCCCGCGCAAAATATTAAAAAACTGTGGAATTTCATCGATTCGATATTTTCTTAAATAATAGCCAACTTTTGTGATTCTTGGGTCAAAATGGTCTGCCCATTGAGGACCATTCTTTTCTGCGTCCGTATGCATGGTTCTAAATTTAATTATATAAAACGGAACCCCACCCAGTCCTATTCGTTCTTGTGTGTAAAAAACGGCTCCGGGTGAATCTGCTTTAATCAATAGAACGACCAAAAGGAATAAAGGAGAAAGCGTGGTTAAGAAACAAATACTAATAACGATATCAATGGCATGTTTGACACTGGAATAAAGTATTTTGCTTTTTGGCAGCATTTCGTTATGGGGATTAATCTCATTGAGTAATTTCATCAGACTCGCTCCTCCTTATCACTGCAACTCATCACTTTGTAAAAGTAAGCATATATTTTGAATTATATTACAAAAGTCCTATGTAATCTATAAGGAATTTGTGAATAATAATATTATTGTAAATAGAGAGAAAATTCTATTTAATGGTGTTACAATCATGGTAGATGTCAGGAAATGATGATTTTTTGATAGAGGGGAATGGTTTGGTTATGGCGGTTTTGGTTACAGGCGGAGCAGGGTATATTGGTAGTCATACATGTGTGGAACTACTAAATAGCGGTTACGAGATTATCATTCTAGATAATTTTTCAAATAGCAAGCCAGAATCATTACAGAGAATCAGCCAAATTACTGGTAAGGATTTTAGCTTTTATGAGTTAGATTTGTTGGATGCTATGGGGTTGAGAAGCTTGTTTGCCAATCATTCCATAGAGGCAGTGATTCATTTTGCTGGATTAAAAGCTGTTGGAGAATCGGTCCATATGCCCCTCTACTACTACCAAACTAATATAATGGGAACACTGAATCTTTGTACGGTGATGAAGGAATTCGGTGTCCATAAACTAGTATTTAGTTCATCTGCTACAGTTTATGGTGTGCCGGAAAGAGTACCTATTTCAGAGGATTGTAAATTGAATGCAACCAATCCTTACGGACGAACTAAGTTGATTTTAGAGGAACTATTCAGAGATTTGTATAACTCGGATGATAGATGGAGTATTGCGCTATTACGTTATTTTAATCCGATTGGTGCACATGAAAGTGGCTTAATTGGTGAAGACCCTAATGGTTTCCCGAATAATTTAATGCCGATCATTACTCAGGTTGCCATGGGGACCATGAAGGAGCTCCTGGTATTCGGAAGTGATTATGCAACAGTTGATGGAACTGGTGTAAGAGACTATATTCATGTAATTGATCTTGCTAACGGGCATCTTAAAGCCTTAGAGAAAGTCATGTTTTCAGTGGGAATAGAAGCATACAATCTAGGAACAGGCACCGGATATAGCGTTTTAGAGTTAATTGCTGCATTCGAAAGAGAAACCGGAGTAAAAATCCCTTACCGAATGAGTGATAGAAGACCAGGAGATATTGCCATCTGCTATGCGGATCCATCTAAAGCAAAATATGAACTAGACTGGAGAGCAACAAGAAGAATAGAAGACATGTGTCGAGATTCATGGAAATGGCAAAAGAAAAATCCAGAAGGATACCAATCCGGGGTCAGTCCCTCACTGCTTTAACGTGGCGGGGGACTGTCCCTTCATTGTTGATTTCGTGGAGTCAGACTAGCCGAAACGACCCACCGCTCGCTTCTTGAGCGAAAATCAACAGACAAGTTCAACAGAGCTTTATTAAAAGGAAATAGAGTCGATTCAGAAGCTTCCGTTTTCCCTTTTTAGGACTTTACTACTAGGTGAATATAAAGTACAATTAAATAACTGAATATTCACTTTTTTAGACAACGAAACCTTAACTCTCTCTCAATTTTTCTCCAACTTGTACCACACATCATAATTTCTCTTAATTATTAAGTAAAATAGTAGGTATAAATGGTTCTATATCATACATAAAGTAGGATAGTTTCTCTGCTATTTTAGAAGTTTTTAGGCATTCCCCTACTTTTTTATATTATGGCTGTTTTTTTAAGAACAGTGTTGATTTTTACACCCGTTAATTGGTGCGGAAGGCACGAAGACTCCTCGAAAATGCTATCGCATTTCCTTCGTGCGGTGTAGATTCGATGACAATGTCCTGTAGGAATATGGTTCAGGGGAGCCCCCGGAGGCGTAGGCTACGTGGAGTCTCGCCGAAATACCCCCGTACCGCTCGCTTCTTGAGCGGAAACCAACAGGTAAATTTAACAGTGCCTATATTTTAAAGGAGGTGAACACATTATTTTATTGCGGAAAATTTCATAGTTTTGAAAGGGGATTGGAAGGTTGAAGGGTAGGAATAGGCGGAAATTAGGTATCAATTATCTAGTATTAACAATTATTTTCACCATGCTTTTCCCATCATATGGGGCTGCAGCTACGCAACGATTAGAGAAAAAAGAGAACATAGTAAGCAATGAATCTAACTCATTAGCAAAAAATCTAATTGCACAGCAAAAGGCAGCTTTAGCTCAAGGACCTGTTTTGCATCCCAGTCTAAAAAACCTTAAAGGCAATCAAGAAGTCGCCGTCATTGTTGAGTTGTCTGAATACCCAGTTGCTTTAGTTAAAGGAATCAACAAACAAGCTGGTAAGTCGACTTCAAAAACAGAAGAAAAGGCGATTCAACAAAAAGTTATTACTCAACAGCAAAAATTTAAAACCAACCTAAGTGCAAAGGGCATTGCGGCAAAGGTTGGCTTTACTTACAACTACACCTTCAACGGATTGGCCTTAAAATTAAAAGCTAGTGACGTGGCGAAGCTTCTTTCAGTTGATGGTGTTAAATTAGTCGAACCAGATGCAGAAAAAGTTGCACTTGGAGAAAAAGTTGTGCCTGGTGATCAAAAGAATGCAACCATGAATACGAGCAATCCATTCTTAGAAGTTCCATCTGTTTGGGGCTTAGGCTATCAAGGACAAGGGGTAAAAGTAGCAGTCCTTGATACTGGGATTGACTATAATCACCCTGAGTTTGAGGGCGTATACAAAGGTGGATACAACTTTATCGATCAGTCCAACTCTGCGAACTATGCACGAACTAGAGCTGCGGATGATCCATATGAAACGACTCCTTTAGATCGTCCGGGCAATAAAGCGGAGTTTAATTCCGATGGTAGTGCCTTCTATACCGAGCACGGTACACACGTTGCTGGAACCATTGCGGCACAAGGGAAAAATCCATTTGGGATCAAAGGTCTTGCTCCAAAGGTAGATTTATATGCCTACCGCGTATTAGGTGCCTATGGAAGCGGTGCTAACTCTGGCATTATTGCAGCCATTGATAAAGCCGCCCAAGAGAAAATGGATATTATCAACCTATCATTAGGTGGCAGCAATAATACCCAAACCTCTTCAGACGCGATTGCTATTAACAATGCTGCCCTTGTGGGTGTAACGGCTGTCATCGCAACTGGTAATGACGGTCCAAATCGCGGAACAATTGGAAGTCCTGGGGTAGCTGCATTTGCTATTTCTGTAGCAAACTCTACTGTTCCTGAAACAACAAAGGCTGGCCAAGCGACTGTAACAGCTGAGGGAACCGCACCAACTCCCTATAATATGAACCTTATGGGTTGGAAATTCGGTACAGAGCCAAGTGATTTATTAACAGGTACTTATGACGTTGTAGCTGTTCCAAACTTTGGAGTAGATGCCGATTATACAGGCTTAGACGTCAATGGAAAAGTAGCCCTTGTTTCTCGTGGAGGCGGTATTGCGTTCGTTGATAAAATTGCTGCAGCGAAAAAAGCAGGAGCAGTGGCTGCGATTATTCATAATAATACGGGAACTACTCCAGCAGGAATTTTCCTAGGGGATTCGTTCCATTTCATTCCGACATTTGATATGTCAACTACAGATGGTACTGCGCTTAGAACTGCGTTAGCAACGAAAAAGGCGACTGTGACTTTTGGTAATTTTACTTCTGCCAAAACGGCTGGAGATGATATCAATAGCTCAAGTTCACGTGGACCAGCAAATCCGAATTTCGATTTGAAGCCAGACGTGTCTGCTCCAGGTACGAATATCATGTCGTCGGTTCCAGCTTATGGAAAGGATTATCCAAACGCTGATTACTCTGAATCCTATGATCGTTTCACTGGAACAAGTATGGCAACTCCGCATGTTTCAGGTATTGCTGCGTTACTAAAATCAGAACATCCTGATTGGACACCATTTGATCTGAAGGTAGCGATTTCCAATACATCGAAACAACTAGATGTAACCAAATATGATGTTTTCTCACAAGGACCTGGACGAGTGCAACCGTTAAAGGCTGCAACTACTGAGGCATTAGCCTATTCCACCGATCAGACAAGTTTCTCCGGAAAAACCTATCAAAATATCAAAGGTACGGTTACATTCGGTAACGTGGCAACAAGCACCACCGCTGAATCCAAGGTAGTAAGAGATATTGTCGTGAAAAACCTAACTGGGGAAGCAAGTGATTATACTGTTACAGTGCAAACAACAAAGGCGGCAACGGGTACGTTAGCAGCTGCAAAAGTATCGGTTGATCAATCAAGCTTTAACCTGGCTGCTTCAGGAGAACAAGCGTTAAAAGTAACATTAGATGTTCCAAAAGGATCGGGAACAAGCGGAAATGAAATTTTAGGTTATATCCATATTACGAATGGTAAAACGAAATTAATATTACCGTTTGCTGGTAACTTTGCTCCTCCAACTGGCTTAAAGAGCTACTCAATTGATAGTAAAGTGATCTCACCAAATGGGGATGGAAAATTAGACAGCACAACGTTACGTTATGAATTCCATAACCGTCAATACACCACTTATATTGAAGTCTGGGATGCCTTCCATCAGGAAGCCGGTGAATATGGTGACGGATATTTAGGCTACTTACTTGCTTCCTCTTCTACAACAGTTGGAGCAAAAACACTTGCCTTCAATGGACAGTATACGGATTGGGGAACAAGCAAGAAAGTTCTTGCTGCTGACGGTGTATACACGATTGATATTACCACTTTAAACCAAGCTCAAACAGCGGTTGCTGCTTCAGGATGGGTTGGACCGATTTTTGTTAAAACAAAAGCTCCAACCATTGTAACTGAAGCCAGTTATACGACAAACACGACTAAATTTGACCTATCCGGAAGCCTGAATGACTCGTATATCGATTGGGAACCAGGTGTTGAAGAGGTATTTGAAGAAGGGTATGACATCAATTCGAAACTAAAAGCGAAGTATCAATTAACAAATAGCAAAGGTGAAACACAAGTAGGAACAACGGCTATTACACTTAATCAAGATGGTTCTTTCAATATCTCCATAGATGGCTTGACTGAAGGAGATAACAAAGTCAAGATTATGGTCGATGATGATGCACAAAACTCTGCTTCAAAAGAAATCACCGTCACAAGAAAGGCCGCTGATCCAGAACCAAATCCAGATGCAGGTAAAGGTCAATTATTATTGGATGGCCAACCATTAGCTAACATTACATTCAGCGTGTATACAGCTGGTGCAAACCAAGTTTGGTACGATTTAAAATCCGATACAAATGGAAACTTCACACATAATCTTCCAGATGGAGATTATAAGATTGATGGTGTCTGGGCCGCTCCGACTTGGTATCCATTAAACGGATCCTTTACGATTAAAAATGGTCTTGTAAATGGAAACAAATTAGTCATTAACGCGAATGATTATCAAGTTCCAATAGACCCAGCCAAATGGAACATTGCAGGTAAATTAACGAAAAATGGCGATGCATTTGCTAACATCACCTTTAGCGTCCATACACTTGATGGCGCCAACTGGTACGATACACGAACAGACGCGAAAGGGAATTTCGCAGTCAAGGTGCCAGATGGAACGTATCAATTAGATGGAATATGGGAAGCAGCAAAAGGCAAGTGGCATGTATTAAATCAACAATTTACTGTAAAAGATGGGAAGCTAGTGGGAGGAGACCAATTACTCGTCAATGTGACTTCTGTTGATGGAAATGTAACGGGTACTTTAAAACAAGGGGATGCTCCATTAGCGAATACGATCTTCAGTGTTCATACGACAACTGGTGTTTGGTATGATGCACAAACCGATGCGAACGGTAACTTTAAGTTCAGTCTACCAGATGGATCTTACAAGCTTGAAGGTATTTGGGTTGATAAAGATGGCAAATGGTATGAGCTACAAAAGGAATTTACTGTTTCTGGTTCACTTACGCTTGATGTGACGATTCCGACTGCACCAGTTAAAAACGTGACAGGTGTATTAACGAAAGGAACAGAAGCGTTAGGCAATGTTGTTTTTAGTTTCCATTCCACTAGTGGTGATCAATGGTTTAATGCGAAAACAGCTGCAGACGGAAGCTTTGGTCTGGTCGTACCAAATGGATCCTATCAATTAGATGGTATTTGGTTAGAATCTGAATCGAAGTGGTATGTATTAAATCTTAAATTTAGTGTCGAAGATGGAAAATTAGTTGGAATGGATCAATTGCGTATTAATCTTTCTAACTAACCAAGTGTAAGAGTGCCGGCCTTTATTTTCTGGGGTCGACTTTTTTGAAACGTGTGTTTGTTTGAGAACTTTCTTAGAAAGGAGCCAGTCCTTTGTTTAAAAAATTTGTTCTGCTTGTACTAACATCCCTACTAGTGGCATCGCTTATTTCATGCTCAAAAGATAAGGAAGCGACTAAGACGGCTGACAAATCGGAAGTTTCTACTGCAAAAGAATTGAGCACAAAAGGTAAAGAGAGAGCGGAAAAGACTCCAAAAAGCGAGGCACAATTAGCAAGTGAGCTAGTGTTGAAAAATACAAAACTGGTCAAAGTCTTTAGTATCAATCAACAGATCAGCGAAAATGACAAAGAACTTGGCCCTTTTTATTTAGTTAGAGGAGTAGATGAAAAAGGTAGAAAAACAGAAGTATGGGTTAACAAAGGAAAAATTTATTACATTAAATAAAAAGTAGGGACAGTCCCCCACCGCTTTAGCGCAGTGGGGGACTGTCCCCAACAAATGATTATAAATCCAGCTGTGCACGTAAGATGTTTTGTACGCGCTGCTTTTCTTCTGCAGAAACTAATCCGTAGTAGATGTTGTTGATTCGAGTTCCTTCTTCTTTTAGCTCCATTTGCTCAATTGTTGTATCCTTCACGTCGTAGCCTTTTTGAATAGACACGATTTGTTTGAAGGTCAGGTTCGTTTTCACGTTTTTACCAAGCACGTCAAAAATGCCAGCAAAGTTTTTCAAGCTGGAGAAGCTTGCGCCCTCATCAATGACACCCTGAATAATTTCACGCTGTCTCATTTGACGGCCGAAATCGCCGCGAGGGTCTTCGTGTCTCATTCGAGTATAGCTCAACGCTTCTGCACCACTAAGCTTCAACTTACCCTTCGCAAAATGGAAACCATCCTGCGTGAATTCTAAATCGTTATTCACTGTCACACCGCCAACCGCGTCCACCATATCCTTAAAGCCTTCCATGTTCACCTGGATATAGTAATCGATCGGAATATCAAGGAAATCCTCCACCGTATTCATCGCCATCGGCACACCGCCGAATGCGTAGGCATGGTTAATTTTATCTACTTTTCCTTTTCCGGCAATCTCCGTGCGAGTATCACGTGGAATGCTCAGCATTTTTACCGTATGATTCTTCGGATTCACCGTCAACACAATCATCGTGTCCGAACGGCCCTTATCCCCTTCACGCTCGTCCACACCAAGCATTAACACGGAAAATGGCTCCTTGTTCTCCACCACAACTGGTTCCTTGCGTTTATCTGATTTTCGGTCAAACGCCTGATGCATCGAATCAACCGCGTTATTTAAAGATTTATATACAGAGTAACCGTACGCACCGCCGCCGATTCCTATCGCAAGAAGGATGGCGCCCGTCACTTTTACCCATTTTCTTAACTTTCTTTTCTTTTTTCGAGCTCTCATAAAACAGAACCTCCTAAAAACTTACAAACTAGTTGCAATTGTTTTCTATCATAACAAAAAAATAAGTCAAGAGGTATGTAAAAAATATGGAAAAATAGTGGTGGAGGTATCAAGGACTATAACGAGCGATTCGGGGGCTATTACTTGCTATTCAATCTTTTACCATAATCTTGCTATAATAGCAGATAGATATAGTCAAATTTAGGGAGGGGCTCCCCAGCTGATGAAAATAAAAGTCATAATTGCCGATGATAACTCATTTATTCGCGAAGGATTAAAAATCATTCTATCTACCTATACAGAATTCGAGGTCCTAGACACCGTAGGAGATGGAAATGAAGCCGTGAAATACTGCCAAACACATGAGGTTGATATTGCTTTGTTAGACGTCCGCATGCCCAATATGAATGGGGTGGAAGCTACCAAGATTCTTACCGAAAAAACGAATACGAAGCCAATCATCCTCACCACCTTTGATGATGATGAATACATAACGGATGCCATTAGGAATGGTGCGAAAGGATATTTATTGAAAAATAACGACCCGGAACAAATCCGTGATGCCATCAAAAGTGTGTACAAAGGAAATAGCATTATTCAGGACGTCATTTTAGAGAAGCTGAAATCGAACCTGGGCAGCGGCACGAATCCGTCTGAAACCAAGTTGGACCTCACTCTTTTTACCGAGAGAGAGCGCGCCATCATGTCCTTGATTGCCAAAGGCTATTCCAACAAAACTATCTCAAAGGAATTGTTTATTTCTGAAGGGACGGTCGCCAATTATATCACCTCGGTCCTAAATAAAACGGGACTGGAGCACCGCACCCAAATCGCGATTTACTATCTGACGGGGAAAGTAGAGTAAAGATGGAACTTTGGATGATTTTTACTAAGGTTAGTCTTTTAGTGTATATCGCGGTTACTTGTATCCGTGGAGAAATCAATCATTTCTCATGGGTGGTCCTCACCTTTTTACTGTACTTTTGTCTAAATATTACGATGTATATCTTTAAAAATTACACTGTCAAACGGGTGTTGCTAATACTCACCATCGGTCTCTCGGTCCTTTCCTATGTTCTTGTATTACCCTTATTTTGCTTGTTCCTACCGCTTGCAATTATTGAACTGGCAGCCGAATTTGTCCATAGCCGACTCACTCTGTTGATTGTATCCATGGTTCCCATCCTTTACATAAAGGTCGAACTCCAGCCCATTTACAGCTTAGTGACGATTCTTTGTTTTTTAATTTTTACCATGGCACACCTGTATCAAGAGAAACTGGAAAAAAATGAAGCCCAGATCGATACGATGCGAAAAACGCTCCACAGGTTAACGAAGAATATCAATGAAAATACCGAATACATCCGCCAGTCGGAATACACCTTTAAATTAGAGGAACGGAATCGAATTTCACAGGAGATTCATGATAAAATCGGCCACTCCATGACGGGGGCTCTTTTTCAAATGGAGGCAGCCAAACGTTTGATGGAGAGCGACAAGCAAAAAGCCACCGAGCTCTTGCAAAACGCCATCAACATCTCCAAGGAGGGGATTGAGAAGATTCGCATGACGTTGAAAAATATGAAGCCGCCGACCGAACAAGTGGGGATAAACCGGATGAAGCTTTTGCTCGATGATTTCAACGCGAAGCAATCCATCAAGACCGTCCTAACCTATGAGGGAAATTTAGACCACATCACGCCGATTCAATGGAAAATTATCCATGAGAATGTCACGGAGTCATTAACGAATGCCATGAAATATTCAGGTGCAACACTGGTTTCTGTGGATGTTAAAGTACTAAACAAAATCATCCGTGTTGAAGTGAAGGATAATGGCGTCGGCACGGAGATGATTAAGAAGGGTCTTGGGATTATGGGGATGGAGGAACGGACGGCTTCTGTGGATGGTAAAATCATTGTGGATAGTACGCATGGGTTTTCGGTCACGACTCTGTTGCCGATCACACAAGCATGAGGTTTTTAGCTCAGAACCTACCGCCGTGAAGTTTTTCATATAAGACGACGTTGCCCAACCAGTCACCATGATCATTTCACAAGCAAAACATGAAGATTCTCATGTAAAAAGAATGAACGATTGCACTTATGCAGGTTCATTCTTTTTTTTATACTTGAACTATACAAGGGAGCAGGGGTGAATAGGATGAACGTGTTAGAAATTAGAAACTTAACGAAAAAATTCAGTGATTTTATTGCTGTCGACCATATGAGCTTATCCGTGAAAGAAGGAGAAATATTTGGGTTCCTCGGATCCAATGGGGGCGGGGAAAAGTACGACCATTAACATGATTGCCGGCCTCTTACGCAGCAACGAGGGGACGATTTCCATTCTCGGTAAGGATACGGCCAAACACAGTCGATACGCCAAAATGAATATTGGAATGGTGCCGCAGGACCTCGCCATTTACGAGGACATGACGGCCTATGAAAATGTGAAATTTTTTGCTGGTCTGTATGGCCTGCGCGGAGCGGAATTAAAGGAACGGGTCGAAGAGGCCTTAGAATTTGTTGGATTACAAGATCGCCATAAAAGTTATCCGAAAAGTTTTTCCGGCGGGATGAAACGCCGCCTAAATATTGCCTGTGCCATTGCCCATCGACCAAAGCTGATTATCATGGATGAGCCAACGGTCGGCATCGACCCACAATCGCGTAATTACATCCTCAATTCGGTCCGCAAGCTAAATGAGATGGGCTGTACGATCATTTACACGAGCCACTATATGGAGGAAGTCGAAGAAATCTGCACGCAAATTGCTATTATCGACCATGGAAAAATCATTGCAGAAGGCACGAAGGAACAGCTGAAATCAATCATCACCAATACAAAGGATTTGTGGATAGAGGTCAAATCAACGGAACACGTGAACGTTCAAGCCATTAAGGAAATTAAAGGGGTCGAAGCGGTTTCAATCGATGAAAACATTATTAAAATTAACTCGGATACCGGCGTTAACAACTTAAATCACATCATTGAGCACTTTATGAGCGAGCATATCGAAATCCGTTCGCTGCAGGAAAAAGCGCCAAACCTAGAGACGGTCTTTTTAACGTTAACCGGCAGGAATTTACGGGACCAATAAGGAAAGGAGGGAACGACCATGAACATTTTCAGTATTGCTTGGAAGGAAATCAAATCAGATTTCCGTGACAGAAGAACCTTGTTTTTCATGCTCCTCTTTCCGATTGTCTTGATGCTTGTCCTGGGAACCGCCCTGTCGAATACGTTTACGACGAGTCTTCCTGTGGATGATATCCACGTGTTATACACAGATACGACAAAGGGAGAGAACTTCCAGCCCTTCATCACGGAGGTTAAAAAGTCGGGCGTTCATTTTAAAAAAGCCACCGATGAACCCAAGGCAAAAAAAGACGTGCAGCAAAGTAAAGTGGACGGCTACGTAAAGGTAACAGATGAGGGGCTTCAGCTCTTTCTCAATAATAGCAACAGCATCGAAGCAAATATCCTTCAAGGCATGCTTTCTGCCTATGTCGACCGATACAATATTGCCACTGAAATCATGAAGGCGGCGCCGGATAAGATGGCCATTGCTTTTTCCGAAGAAAGCAACGGGAATTTTATCAAAGAAACCTCGCTTCAACCTGATAAGCAACCGAGTTCGATGGACTATTATGCGATAGTGATCACGACAATGATTATCTTGTACGGGGCGATGTCAGCTAGTTCGTTAATTGTGGAGGAACGTGTGAGAGGGACGGCAAATCGTCTGATTGCCTCTCCGATTCGAAAAAGTGACATTTTTATCGGAAAAGTACTTGGAAGTCTTGTTAGCAGCAGCATATCTGCCTTGCTCGTGGTTCAGTTGAGCAAGCTGTTATTCGATGCGAATTGGGGCGATCATGAAGGGATGGTCTACCTGGTACTCTTGACGGAGATTATTTTTGCAGTGAGCCTAGGGATTGGGATTAGCTTTTTGTCCAAAACACATGCTGCTCCAAAAGTGATCATTACACTCGTTGCCCAGTTGTCCTCCTTCTTTGGCGGGTCTTATTTTAGAATTGTGAATCCTGAGGGTTTCTTCAAATTTATTACGGAACTTTCTCCCCTTACCTGGATGAACAACGGCTTAACGAAATTAATCTATGCGAATGACCTTTCTGCGGCCATCCCTGCAATCTCAATTAATTTGGCTGGGTCACTCCTATTTTTACTAGTAGCAGTTATTTCTTTAAAAAGAAGGGAGGGGCTATAAATGAAAGATATCCTCTGGATAATTCAAAACACCTTACGTATGACGTTTCGCAAACGGAAAAACATCATCATGTTTCTCTGTATGCCGTTGGTTGGGATTTTCATTGCGCTGCTTGCCTATGGAGGGGGGCAAACACCAATCCTTGCAATAGGCGTCGTGAATCAAGATAAAAGTGAGATTACGGACCATACGATTGAATTTCTCAAAGGGCTAGAGAATGTAAAGGTTTCCGAGGTGAACACCGCACAGGGAAAGGAACGGGTGACATCCGGTAAGCTGGACTCTGTAATTACCTTTGAAAAAGGATTCTCGGAAAGCGTGCTGAAGGGTTCGCCTAATCATATCGAGATTAGCTCCATCAAAGGGGCAGCCGTGACTGGCTTCGTGAAATCGTATTTATATCAATATATTAATAATCTAGCAACCATCAGCCGAGCAGCAGAGGGGAATCAGCCGCTGTTCGAGCAGATGGTGGCGGACTATCAGCAAAGCCACTATAAGCTTGCGACTCATTCGGTGGAGGATGCATCGAAAAATAAGTATATGACCAATCAAACGATCGGCTTTTTGATTATGATTATGCTGATGTCGGCTGTGAATCTATCAGAAATCATTCTTTTGGAAAAAGAACAGCGGACCTACTACCGTTTACTATCGACACCAATCAATGCCAGGAAGTTTTTACTAGCGAATGTGGTCGTGAATATGATCGTTATGACCGTACAGATGTTAATTACGCTAACAATCATGAGAACGGTTTTTGATATGGGCGTGAACGTATCTTTCTGGGAAGCGGCCTTTGTCATGATCCTTTTCTCCTTGATTTCGGTCGGGTTGTCATTGGTGATTATCTCTTTTGCCAACAGCCGGAATGCTGCGAGTGCATTGCAAAACTTAGTCATCATCCCAACGGTTATGCTCTCCGGCTGTTTTTGGCCTGTGGAAGTGATGCCGAAAGCGTTGCAAAAAATCGCAGAATTCCTGCCGCAGCGCTGGACATTAGACACTCTAACGAAACTGCAGGAAGGAAGCAGCTTCAGCAGCCTGTACCTACACTACATCATCCTATTCGCCTTTGCCGCGGCCTTCTTCCTCATCGCCGTGTATCGGTTCAGCAGGAACAACACGACACAGAACTTTATCTAGTAGAGCGGGGACAGTCCCCCGGCGCTTTAGCGCACCGGGGGACTGTCCCCAAAAAAATTTTTTAGAGTACCTAAATAGTTGATTTGATAATAATGGAAACACTTACAATAGTAAAATAATATTTTCTGAGGATTGACAAGATAAAACTAGATTAGTAATATCAAAAATGTTAAAAAAAACTAATAATTCTTATCGAGAGCGACCGAGGGACTTGGCCCTATGACGTCCGGCAACCCCCTAATTGGGAAGGTGCCAATTCCAGCAGAATGACTTTCATTCTGAAAGATAAGCTTGAAATAATTGTTTGTATTTCGATGCTCCTTTCAGATGAAAGGGGCATTTTTTTTATGGAAAAACCAACTATTTCTCCCTTGTTAATTGGAGAAAGGAAAAAACATAAAATATCGCTTATTTAGAAAGAGAGGTCCTCGTTATGATTGAAATTCGTCATCTAACAAAGGAATATAAAACGAAAAATGGCACGGTCAAGGGAGTCGATGACGTTTCCTTAAATGTTCAACGAGGCGAGATTTATGGCATCGTAGGCTACTCTGGTGCAGGGAAAAGCTCGTTGCTCCGCTGCATCAACCTATTGGAACGGCCGACTTCGGGAAGCATTGCTGTCGATGAGACGGACCTTATTTCTTTAAAAGGGGAGAAGCTACGCTTAGCCCGATTAAAGATCGGCATGATTTTTCAACACTTTTACCTCATCAGTCAGAAAACCGTGTATGAGAATATTGCTTTTTCACTGAAGGCGGCTAACTATCCGAAGAATCAAATCAGCACTCGTGTGATGGAATTACTAGAAACGGTGGGACTTGCGGATAAGCGCGATGTGTACCCAGCCCAGCTGAGCGGAGGACAAAAGCAGCGGGTAGGGATTGCACGGGCACTCGCCAATAATCCAACAGTCTTATTATGTGATGAGGCAACCTCCGCACTCGATCCGACCACAACCAAGTCGATCTTGAATCTATTAAAAAAGATCAACAAGGAGCTTAACATTACGATTATTCTCATCACACATGAGATGGATGTAGTGAAAGAAATTTGCCACCGAATGGCGATCATGCAAGACGGCAGAGTCATTGAAGAGGGTGCGGTCTACGACATATTTGCTAATCCCCAAGCGGAACTCACCAAAGAGTTTATTGATAGTGTGGTTTCCTTTGACATTCCGCAATCAATCCTGTCTAGCTGTGATGGTCCTATCATCAAGGTGTTATTTAAAGGAAAAGTCGCCGGAGAGGGTGTCATTTCCGATATGTTGCAGACATTCAGTCTAAAAGGGAACTTCCTCCATGGTTCGATTGAATATATACAAGAATTGCCTTTGGGCATTTTCATTATGGAACTGAAAGGTGCGAAGGAGGAAGTTTCCTCGGCGCTTCAATACATCGAAGACCGTGCGGCACAAGTGGAGGTGTTACATAATGGGCATTGATTTTCAGCATCTGGTGGAGCTCATCCCTGATATCAATACAGCTTTTTTACAAACGATCTACATGATTCTGATATCCTTAGCGATTTCCATCGTCATTGGCCTTCCAGTAGGAATCCTGTTATTTGTTACTGACAAAGGCTTGTTTTTACAAAACCGCTTCATTCAAGTAACGATGGGATTCTTGGTGAACTTGATTCGTTCGATTCCATTTATTATCTTGCTGGTGGCGCTTATACCATTAACCAACCTCATTGTTGGTTCGACGATTGGACCAACTGCCGCAAGTGTTTCACTTTCAGTGGCGGCGATTCCATTCTTTGCTAGGATTGTCGAAACCGCATTAAGGGAAATTGACAAAGGGGTCATTGAAGCAGCGATTGCGGCGGGCGCAACGCCAACCATGATTATAAAAGATGTCTTGCTTCTTGAAGCGAGATCAGGAATCATATCGGGTATTACGTTAACCCTTATTAGTTTAATAGGGTTTTCGGCAATGGCTGGTACAGTCGGCGGCGGAGGAATTGGCGATTTAGCGATTCGCTTTGGATATTATCGCTATGACAATACAATCATGATTGCCACTGTCGTAATATTAATTATTTTAGTTCAGGTTATTCAACTGCTTGGTGATTTTGTTGCCAAAGTTGTAGATAAAAGAAGATAAAGGAAAGAAGGAAAAGGTCATGAAAAAGTGGTTTTTAGCAATGATTTTAGTAGTAGTCGTGGGTGCGTTAGCCGCTTGCGGCAGCAGTTCTGACAGCAAGGACAAAGCAGAGGCAAAATCAAAGGACATTAAATTAGGTGCTACTGCTGGCCCGTATAGCGATATGTTGAAGGAAGCAATTGTTCCAGGGTTAGAAAAGAAGGGTTACAAAGTTGAAATTGTAGAATTCAGCGATTACATTCAGCCAAACAAAGCATTAGATAATGGGGACATCCAAGCAAACCTATTCCAGCACTCTATCTATCTAGAGAATTTTGCGAAGGAAAACAACATGAAGCTGTCTGCATTGATTTCTGTACCAACAGCACCAATGGGACTTTACTCTAAGAAGTACAAATCATTGGCTGAAGTAAAGGACGGAGCGACCGTAACTTTACCGAATGACCCAACAAACGCAGCACGTGCTTTAAATACACTTCGCGATGAAGGCTTAATTACAATCAACGAGAGTGCCGATCCGTTGAAAGTATCTGAGAAGGATATTGTTGAAAATAAGAAAAAACTAAAGTTCCAAGCGATTGAAGCGGGTCAGCTTCCTCGGTCGGTGGACAGTGTGGATTTAGCAGCAGTACCAGGAAACTTCGCATTAGCTGCAAAAATGAATCTGCTTGATGCATTAGCACTAGAAAACATGCTAGATTCCTATCGCAATATCGTGGCTGTCAAAACAGAAAACAAAGATTCCCAGCTTGCAAAAGATATTAAAGAAGTTGTAGAATCTGCAGACTTTGAAAAAGTCATCGACGAAAAGTTCAAAGGCTTTGGGAAGCCTGAGTGGATGAAAAAATAAAAAAGATTGGGGACAGTCCCCCGGCGCTTTAGCGCAACGGGGGACTGTCCCCATTTTTGGCCTGGTTGAATAAAGTCAGAATGATTTTCATAAAGTTATGTAAACAGTCATTTTTGAAGGAAACATGGAGGAGATCTGTTTTAAAGGGGGGAGCAGCATGCAATATAAGAGGTCGATAATTGGTGGAGCCATTGCCATTGTTATTTTAGTAGTTGGCTTTTTTTCGACCACCACTGTTTCATCAGGTTATCGTGGAGTACTGTTGCAATTAGGGGCTGTTAAGCCAACGATTTTAACGGAAGGCTTTCATTTTAAGCTTCCATTTATCCAAACCGTTCAACCGATTGAGGTACGGGTGCAAAAGGAAGAAAGTTCGCAGACGGCCGCTTCAAAGGACCTACAAACCGTTACCACCAATGTAGCCGTTAACTTTTCTGTTAATCCAGAAGCTGTAAATAAACTCTATCAAGACATCGGAATGGATTACCGTTCCAGGATTGTTGACCCTGCGATTGCTGAAGCTCTAAAAGCCATTACGGCACAATATACAGCGGAAGAATTGATTTCCAAACGACCGGAGGTTTCAGCAAAAGTCAAAGAGATGCTTGCAGCGAAATTAACCAAATATTATATGATTCTAGAAGATATTAATATTAAAGAATTCGCTTTTAGCGAAGAATTCAATAAGGCCATCGAAGCCAAGCAAACCGCAGAGCAAAATGCGTTACGGGCACAGCGGGACCTCGAAAGAATCAAAATTGAAGCGGAACAGAAGGTCGCTCAAGCGGGAGCAGAAGCCGAAGCCTTACGTTTGAAAAAGCAAGAAGTCACTCCGGAATTAATCCAACTCAAACAAATCGAAGTCCAAGAAAAAGCTTTAGAAAAATGGGATGGCCGTCTACCGAGCGTTACAGGAGGAGCCACGCCGTTTATTGATGTAAATGGGCTGGAGAAACAGAAATAATAGAAATGGGGACAGTCCCCCAGCGCTTTAGCGCGCCGGGGGACTGTCCCCTCTTTTTTTGTTTTTTTAACTCATTTTCGGTTTAGCTACTAATCCTTGCTGTTCGGATGATGAATCCTTCTGAACCAGGAAGGAGGTTAGAAACGCTAAGATACTGCCCACGAATCCGAAAATAAAGAGGTGGTGAATGCCTTCCATGAAATTCACTCCACTTGTTAATAATGCCCCCATGATGGTGACGCCAATCGCGGTCCCCATATTTCGGCAGAACATAAAGAATGAAGTCGAGATTCCTTTTTCCGTTGGGCCGACAAGCTGTTGGACGCCGATCATTCCCACGGTTGTAAGAAGACCAAACGCTAATCCTTGAACAATCATCACTAAGAACACAAACCAGAACCCGTGGCTTGGGTCTAGCATCGTTAACAAGGCGCCAGACAAGAATAATAACGCATTCCCGATTATTAATAGAATGCGATAACCGTATTTGAGAATCCATTTACCCGCAGGTACGGCCGCCACCATCCAGCCAATCGCCGTTCCGAGTAAGGCAACCCCGCTAAGGAACAGCGACAGGCCGGCAATATTTTGCAAGAACAAGGGAACGAAGCTGGATGCCCCGAATAAAGCCGTCGTTCCAATAAAAGCATTGATGTTGATGCGAGAAATCATCTTATTTTTAAACATAGACAGTGGAACAATTGGTGACTCTTGTTTCTTTTCGAAAAAGTAAAAAACTACCAAGAAGACAATTCCAATAATTGCGAAAAGAACGCGATTATCCTTTACAATCGTATCTAATAGTAGGAACGTGACACCAATGGCAAACAGAATGGCGCCAATGTAGTCGACCTTCGCTTTTCTAGGTTGATAATTTTCTTTGTAAGGCAGCAGGGTGACAAACGAAATTAAGCACACCGGTAGATTCACAAAGAAAATCCAGCGCCAAGTCATAAACTCAACGAAAAACGAACCAAGCAATGGAGCGAGGACGGCAGATAAGCCCCACATCGCTGTAAATAAGGCTTGGATTTTGCCTCGTTTTTCAACGGAAAATAAGTCACCCGCAATAATTGCAGGGAATGGCATCATGAATCCAGCGCCAATTCCTTGTACGGCACGGAAAAGGACTAACTGCACCATATTGGCGGAAATTCCGCAAAGGAGCGATCCAACTAGGAATAGGAGGATTCCGGTGCCAAAGACTCTTTTACGTCCGAATAAATCGGATAACCGACCAGCCACAGGAGAAAGAATGGTGCTGGTAATCATATAGGACGCGAACGACCACGCATAGAGGTCAAACCGGCCTAATTCTTTTGCAATGATGGGCATCGTCGTATTCATAATCGTTGAATCGATGGACGCAACCAGCATCGCAAGAACAATACTAACCATCACAGTTGTTCTGCTCTTCATATATATATCCCCTTTGTTTTGAAAAAATTTTCGTAATGTAAAAATCTTGAACTTGAGATATATTAAAGCAAATTGCCCAGGCTGTCAAGAAGAAAACGCGGAGGGGCTATCGGTCTATTTAATAGATATGTAGATTTCCTTTAAAGATATGTAGATAACTTCAGATTTTATGTAGATAAATGTTATAAGTGTGTAGATATCTGTGGAAAACGTGTAGATAAATCATGAAAGTATGTAGATATCTTCAAAAAACGTGTAGTTAAGTAGGTATTAGGTCTATTTTTCCTGTAAAATAAAACAAATAGATTGTATAACGAAAGGAGGTTTTGCACATGGGTAGGAGAAAGTGGTGGATTATTGCGGCGATTATCTGGATGACCGGCATTTTCTGTGCGACACAGCTTCCATACTTCACAGGAGAAAACACATCCCAGACCATCGAAAAAGTGGTAAACACGGAACATAAAACGATAGATACACCCAGTGCGGACCATGGGGTGGTTAAGGTGCTCAACTTCCTTATTCGAAAGGCGACTCATCTTACGGTTTTTGGTATCTTAGCATTTTTATTGTTCAAATCTGTTGAGACTTCAAACTTTTCGTATCTTCTTGCATGGATATTAACGGCCCTTTACGCGATGAGCGATGAATATCATCAATCCTTTATGCCTGGAAGGACAGCAACTTATAAGGATGTACTAATTGATAGCTTTGGGGCATTGGTGGTTTTGTCGGTGGTTTATCTTTTTGGAAAAAAGAAGAAGAGCGCCTATTAAAAAAGAATGAATGAGCACACAAACATGCTCTTTCATTCTTTTTTACTTTGAGTTCCAATTAGTTGTCGTTAACGATTGGCTGGTCCAGTACGTCAGTATCTACCGTATTGGTGGAACTTGCTCCATTAATCGTAACGATATTTACACCAGTGTTGCTAATACCCGAACCACTGAAACTTTTCGAAGCACTCTTCGGCGATACAAATACCGCGCCTCCAAACTGTACAATACCGCCACTCACCGTATCAATCTTCACTTGCCCTGGTCCAAAAGACATACACAAACATCCTTTATGAGTTAATTCTTGTTTTCTACTATATGCTAAAGTCCATCCGTATGTTCATGGGGACAGTCCCCCGTCGCGCTAAAGCGCCGGGGGACTGTCCCCAAAAAAACTACTAGAACCATCTAAGACTTCTCCCAAAGTAGGCCCAAAAGACAAAGGTGATGATGGAGAGGGAGATGATAGTGATGAGCCAAGCCCGATCAAACAAGTTCCAGCCCTGTCTGTCTGCAAACCATTCCCCTAGTAAAATGAATAAATAAAATATAATAAATTCCTTAACTTTCAGAAGAATAAAGCTAAAAAGTCCATGGATATCCATTTGAGACTCCCCCTCGCTTGTACATCTTATTCTTTTCAGAGGAGGAATATGAGTTTGGGGGTAGTCCCCCTACTTACTTGATTTGAATTTTTTAATAAATTTCTGAAAAATAGGAGTAACTTCATTAAACAATGGTTTATATTGGTTAGCTGTAGCAACGAACATATCGATCGTTTCCATAAGTAATACAAAATCTATATTGTTCATATGATCTTCAAGCTGGCTTTGAGTTTTGCTCCTATGGTGATCAGGCTCGTTTCTCCTGGAGCCTAAAAACCAATCATCCCCCGAACTGCTTTTGAAAGATGAATGCTCTTTTTGTTCAGGAAATTCCATTGACTGGTTGTCATCTTTATTGTAAGCATCCCTTTGTCCAAACATAAAGCTTGAGAAGCGGTCTAATTCTCGATTTGGTTTCCGTTCCATTTGATTATCCTTCTCCTGCACTGACCTTTACACCCTTTCCCCCTTATTCTCTAAGATAAATTATGATTGGTGCTGAATGAGGGTGTGGACAATCAAAACATAATAAGTATTTTTGTGTAATTATCATCACAGGATCCTAGCGAATTAACCTAAGTACATGGGCAAAAATAATTCCAATACTCTAGGTGAAAAAAGAGCAAGTCACAAAATGCACTCGCTCTCCACAATCTGAATCAGCTGCTTCAATTGCGCGACACTCTGCTCCAGTGAAAGAGAATAGTAGCGCTGGGTTCCTTTTTGTTCACTGACGACGAGATTGTTGTCGCGCATGATTTTTAAGTGATGCGAGATGGCCGGGCGCGAAAGACTCGATTGCTCGGCGATCTCATTGACACTTAATGGTTCCTTTTCCGCAAGTAACAGAATGATATCTTGCCTTGCCGGGTCCGCAAGTGCGGTGAATAACGGTATACATGAACGAAATACATCGATTGCTTGTTGAGCCATGCCTAATATTTCCCCTTTTGTACGTAAAATTATTTTTCCCCTGCAACATACTTGGAAATTTTCGCCGCCAGACTTCTTGGCATAAATTTTGCCCCAAGAACTCCTGCTTTATTTAAGCCGCCTGTCACAATGACGCGCTTCCCGCGCATCAATGCTTCATACCCTTGTTTCGCCACTACATCCGAGGACATCGCTGAACTGAACATTTTCGAGTTCTCCACACTTGCGACTGCGCCAAAGTTTGTTTTCGTGGCGCCCGGGCATAGAGTGGTGACTGTCACGCCAGTACCAACCAATTCCTCCACCAGTGCTTCCGATAAGGAAAGAACATAGGCTTTACTTGCAAAATAAACGGCCATTAACGGACCTGGCTGGAATGCCGCTGTGCTCGCAACGTTCAGAATTCTGCCGCTGCCCACCTGCTTCATTTTTGGCAGGAAGTAGTAGGTGAGTTCTGTCAGAGCCGTGATGTTTAATTGAATCATGTTGGATTGTTTTTCAATCTCCAGCTCATCAAACTTGCCCATCAATCCGAAGCCAGCGTTATTCACTAGGACGTAAACCGAAATCCCTTTTTGTTCGATTTCTTCAAATACTTCCTTCGCCGCTCCTGGTGCACTCAAGTCTTTAGGAATAACGGTTACTTCTACATTAGAGTAGGTTTGTTTCATTTCAGTTAAAGTGTTTTTGCTTCTCGCGACCAAAACAAGATTATAGCCATCCTTCGCAAACAGTTTAGCAAACTCATAGCCTAAGCCGCTCGTTGCACCGGTAATTAATGCAGTTTTTTTCATAAAGTAGTCCTCCATAAGATGTATTTATGTTCAAGTGTTTAAATGTTTAAGTGTTTAAACATATAATAATTAAGTAGCAACCAGAAGTCAACGAATATTCAAATGGTAAAAATATGAAACCTTTCGATGAGAGAATTATTTTAGAAAAAAGAAGAAGTATGGCGCGTCTACATGGACGTTCTAGGAATTTTATTAAGAAAAAATAGTAGTAGAGCGCGTCTACATCGACGTTTTAGGAGTTATTATTAGAAAAAATAGAAGTAGAGCGCGTCTACATCGACGTTTTAGGATTTTTATTTAGAAAAAGTAGAAGTATGGCCCGTTTACATCGACGTTCTAGGACTTTTTATTGAAAAAAGTAGAAGTAGAGCGCGTCTACATCGATGTTTTAGGATATTTAATTAGAAAAAGTAGAAGTAGAGTGCGTCTACATCGAGGTTTTAGGATTTTTAATTAGAAAAAATAGAAGAAGGGCGCGTCTACAACGACATTTTAGGAGTTATTATTAGAAAAAGTAGAAGTAGAGCGCGTCTACATCGACGTTCTAGGACTTTTTATTGAAAAAAGTAGAAGTAGAGCGCGTCTACATCGACGTTCTAGGACTTTTATTGAGAAAAGTAGAAGTAGGGCCCGTCTACATCGACGTTTTAGGATTTTTAATTAGAAAAAATAGAAGTAGAGCGCGTCTACATCGACGTTTTAGGATTTTTAATTAGAAAAAGTAGAAGTAGGGCCCGTTTACATCGATGTTTTAGGAATTTTAATTAGAAGAAGTAGGGCCCGTCTACATTAACCAATCCCATATTTATTAAAAAAGAAGAGCCCCCCACAAGGACTCTTCTCTCCAACAATCCAACCCTATTCAATCTGCCCCAACAATTCCAAAGCCTGCTCTTTCGTCTCAATCCCAAGCAACTGCTCTCTGTATTCTTCGTTCATCAACTTACGAGATAGCATTTGTAGGATTTTCAGATGTTCGTTGCCTGCTGCTTCTTCTGGCACTGCAATCATGAAAATTAATCTTGCTGGTGTGCCATCATATGCTTCCCAATCCACGCCATCACGCTTGAGGCCGAACACAACAGTTGGTTTGACAACCGCCTTCGATTTACCGTGAGGGATGGCAATCGACATGCCGATTCCCGTTGTGCTTTCTTTTTCACGATTCATGATCGCCTTTTTGAATTTACGCTTCGATTTGATGGCGCCATACGCGTCTAACTTCTCAATCATTTCATCGATTACAGATTCTTTCGTGTTCCCTTTGATGTCTGTTTCAATAAGCTCTGTACTGATTAAATCTGTCAATTTCATCTATTATCACTCCACATTCTTTTTCAAAGCATTGACCATTAGTGCTGTCACAACGACCCCAACGATAATTGCCACTAAGAACATTACTACATTATCCACTGCACCAAGTGCGGCAACAATCAATCCACCGTGTGGAACGTGGTCGCCCACGTGGCTTAACATTGCGATTACAGCACCGGCCATCGAACCAACCATGATACTTGGAATAACGCGCAGTGGATCTTTCGCTGCGAATGGAATCGCACCTTCCGTGATACCGAATAGACCCATGAAGAACGCTGCTTTTCCTGCTTCTTTTTCCGCATCTTCGTATTTTTTCTTATTCATCAATGTAGCAAGACCCATACCGATTGGAGGGATACAGATCGCTGCTGCAATTGAACCCATGATGGCGTAGTTACCAGAAGCGATCATCGCAGAACCGAATAAGAACGCAACCTTGTTCACTGGACCACCCATATCAAAGGAAATCATTGCACCTAATAATAACGCTAATAAAATAGAACTTGTACCTTGTATACCATTTAAGAAATCAGTTAATGCTGTGAACACGCCTGCCACTGGTTTACCAAGGATAAAGATAAAGACGGCTGAAACCACGACACTTGCTAAAATCGGGATAATCAAGATTGGCATAATTGGCTGCACCATTTTTGGTACCTTCCAGCTCTTGATCCATTTTGCAACATACCCTGCGATAAAACCGGCAATAATTCCACCAAGGAACCCTGCGCCTGCTTCACTGCTATAAAATTCCCCATGTGCGGCAATATATCCACCGACCATACCAGGTACTAATCCTGGACGGTCTGCAATACTCATCGCGATAAATCCGGCTAAAATTGGAACCATAAATCCGAATGATGCCGCACCGACATTTAAGACAGAGTTCCAAATCGAATCTGGATCGACAACCATTCCCTTAGCTGTCGGATGACCGCCTAGACCTAATGCTAATGCAATTAAAATCCCGCCGACCACAACGAATGGAATCATGTAAGATACACCGTTCATTAAGTGGCGGTAAAACGGGTTTTGTTTCTCTTTTCTTTCACTTTTAATTTGATCGACGGACTTCATGCTTTCTTGGTGAACAGGAACGTCACCTGTTAACACTTGGTTGATTAATTCTTCAGGCTTGCGAATCCCGTCTTGAACACCCGTTACGAGAAGCTTTTTGCCAACAAATCTTGCTGTATCAACGGTTTTGTCCGCAGCGATGATAATACCATCTGCTTCTTGTATTTCTTGTTCGGTTAGTTCGTTTTCAACACCGATTGAGCCTTGAGTTTCAACTTTCATTTGATGTCCAAGCTTTTCAGCTGCTTTTTGTAAGTTTTCAGCTGCCATATATGTATGGGCAATGCCGTTTGGACATGAGGTAATCGCTAATAACTTCATGTATGTGTTTCATCTCCTGTATGAAAGATTTTTTTAGAAAAATAATTTAAATAATGTCTATGTATTAGTTATACTGATTAAGTCCATATAATTGTGTAAAAAGAAAAGAGTCATTTTATTCCTTCTTGGCTACAATGTTTAACAACCACGATAAACAATGAAAGAGGAATAAAAATGACTCAGTTACAGTTTACCCTAGATATGGAAGTTTTAAAAGATTCTGTTATGAATTCAAACATTGATACCGTTATTAAATCGGCTATTGTTTTGGTTTTAAATGAATTTATGGAAAAAGAAAGAGATGACTACTTACAAACTTCTCCTTACGAGCGGTCTGATGAGCGTCATGACTACCGTAATGGATATTATGAACGCGAATTGACAATGAGTATTGGGAAGATAAAACTCAAGGTTCCAAGAACTCGTAATGGTGAATTCTCACCTTCGGTCTTTGAAAAATACGCTCGCTGTGATCAGGCTTTAGTCCTTTCTATGCTCGAGATGGTCATTAATGGTGTCTCTACAAGAAAGGTCACTCATATTGTAGAGCAGCTTTGTGGTGAAAGTATCTCTAAATCGTTTGTTTCATCACTCACTCAAAAGTTAGATCCAATTGTTAATGATTGGGCTAAAAGACCTTTAAACACAGTCTATTTTCCTTTTGTTTTTGTAGATGCAATGTATATAAAAGTACGTGAACATCAACGTGTCGTCTCTAAAGCAGTTTATATTGCCACAGCTCTTACTGAAAAAAACAAGCGTGAAATATTGGGATTAAGTGTAGATCACGCTGAAAGCTATGAAAGTTGGAGTAATTTCTTTAAACAACTTAAATCACGGGGCCTTCAATCCCCGAAACTTGTTATATCTGACGCTCATCAGGGTCTACAAAAAGCTATACAGCGTGAATTTATCGGGACTACTTGGCAAAGATGCAATGTACATTTTAAACGTAATATTATTGAAAAACTCCCTAAAAAGGATTCAGCTGAAATTCGCTTAATGATTAAACGTGTGTTTGAAGCTGTCACAATAGACGATATTAGAACATTTAAGGATGAACTAATGAGTAAGTTTGGAGATAACCCTAAATATGAAAAAGCACTCGATGTATTAGATAAAGGTTTCGAAGATACCATTCAATACATGAATCATCCAGAATCCATTCGTCCTCATATTAGAAGTACTAACTCTCTTGAGCGATTAAATCAAGAAGTACGTAGAAGGGAAAAAGTTATACGTATTTTTCCAAACACCCAATCAGCTTTCCGTCTAGTAGGGGCTGTTTTAATGCACTATCAAGACACGATATACGCTAAGAAAAAATCACTATAGCTAATGGTTTTTTTGAACTTCCATTTATGGATTTTTCCACATCCAGTAAAGGCTGTCAAAGTGAAAAGAGCCTTTGACAGCCTTTACTGGATGTGGAGTTTTAAACCCATGGAAGTTTCGCAAAAAAATGTTAATAGGAGAAGGCCCCAGGCAATTCAATTGGTTGAAATCATTGTATAGGAATTTTACACAATATTTAGGACTTGACTGTTATACTACTGAAATCGTTTGCAAAAAGAATGAATGTTTACCGCAATATGCGGAAAAAATGGTTTTAATACGACAAAAACCGTCAAATGCCACAGATTTGACGGTTTTTTTATAGATTTTTTATAAAGTCTTCCGGTGTTTTTGGCTTGATCAAGTTCGTCAGCTGCAATGGATGCTCACTTAATTGACCGATTTCCGAAAATAGTTCTCTTGTCGTCGTATATTCCTCCGGCTTGGTTGCTAACGTCAAGACGAGAGAGACATATTCTTTGCCCCAAAGCAGCGGCTTTTTTAAAACGCCGACAGCAATGGCGGATTTTTTAATATACGATGGGTTTCCATGCGGAATCGCAATACCCCCGCCTATGTTCGTGGAAGAATGCTGTTCCCGAATGATGGAGGATTCGATGTATTCGTTGCTGACATACCCGTATTCTGCGAGCTTGGTGGTGAGAGCCTCAATGATTTCATAGGGATGACTGTATTGTAAGTCTATTAAAATCAACTCTTCTGTCACTAGTTCCCGTAAATATGGGAAGGTTCCATCTTGTTGAGCCATGCCTGGAGCGGCTTGACTGCTCAGCTCCTCAATAAACGCCTGCAGTTTATTCTCCTCTTCCGCTGTTAAAAGCGGTGTAACATGAATCACAGGGAGGGCGGTATTTGGGATTGGCACAGTCGAAATAATGAAATCAATATCTGCAGCTGTAAAATGGTTAATCTTGTGAATCGAAACTGAATCAAGAATATCTAACGAATGGAATTTTCGTTCCAGCTTCGTGCGAAGTAGAACCGACGCCCCAATGCCCATTGGACAAACAATGATCGTTCTCTTATTGCTTCCGCTTTTCCGCTGCATTTTTTCAAGGGAGGCTTGGAAGTGCAGGGTGAGATAGGCTGCCTCTTCTTCAGGGATTTTTAGGTCCCGGACATGATTTATATGAACGATTTCATTCATGATCGTATCAAACATATATGGATACATTCGCTTAATTTCATCCAAGATGGGATTGTTTACATTCAGACGATGGCGAATCCGATTCATCGTGGATTGAAGGTGAACGTGCAATCCGCGGAGTAGCTCCTCATCTTGTGAAAAAGGGATGTGAATCATGTGGGAAAGTCGACTAACCAACGTGGCGGTTAGTTCTACCACTTCTTCATCCACCTTATTGCCGGCTTCGTTGGCATGTTGCACCTTTCCGCCTAAAAAATGAAGAGTCATATAGGCGATTTCCTGTTGGGGAAAACGGATGGCAAAATGATGCTCTACTTTTTTCATTATGTCTTCGGCGATGGTGTATTCTTTCTTTGTCTGTACGCTTTCGAGCTCCGTTTCCGGAAGTTGGATGGAATACCCTTGTTTCAACCGCTTAATGGCAATCAGCATATGTATAGTGAGGTTTTGCAACGTTTCATCCGTATAGGGATTCTTGCTCTGGTTGTTGACTTCTGCAAGTGAGTGCTTGACTGCCTGTATGTCCTGCTTTTCGAAAAATTGCTCCCAAAATGGCATCTGGTTGGATGTGGCTTCCACGAAGGCTGGCACCCTTGAAATCGCTTGGCGCCAATTTTGTTCAGATCCTTCTACTTCAATGCCCAGTTTCTTTTTGGTTGTCAGTTGGAGGCTAAATTTTGCCAGGAAGCCTTCGATCTTTTCGAGATCTTTTTTAATTACGGCTTTGTTGACAAAGAAGAGGTCGGAAAGCTTTTGCAGGGTTAAGGATTTTTTTTCTATTAGGAGTAATTCAAGAATCCGTGCTAAGCGGTTATTCTCATCAACTTCTTCAGTGGTAGCACCTGTATCTGCATGGTATAGCGTATTCAAGAGCTCTTCCCGTTCGGTGTGGCTGATTTCGAGCTGAAAGCCGATATTCGGTTTTCTGGAAAGCGTCGCATGGGAATGATCGCTTAACCAAAGGTCGAGCACCTTCGAATCATTGCGTACCGTCTTCTCCGAGCACCCGAGCCGATCCGCCAGCTGCTGCGAAGACAAAAACTCATCGCGAGACTCAAGCAAAATCCGTAACATCGTCCGTTGCCGTTCATTCATCTATGGTTCACCTCACTTTTATTGTGTAGGGTTGGGGGCGTGTCCTCCTAAGGTGGACAGTGGTCACGGGCGGTGCCTGACACCAAACTAGGATAGAATGGTATCATATTCTGTAATGGTTGTCATCACTAAGATTAGGACCTTCGGCGGATGGATTTTGTTTTGCTTCTATTTTGGAAATGGAGTATTCTTGTGAATGAGTTCATTTTTAGTTTTTGCAAATACTACTTATTTATTAATGGAGACATTGGGGTCAGCCCCATTCGACACAGTCTCCACACCCGCGACTACATAGAGCAGGAGGAATGGATTACACATGCAGCCGTTATTTTTGAAGCCCGTCTTTAAAGAGAGAATTTGGGGAGGAACAGCCTTAAAACAGGAATTTGGATATGAGATTCCATCTGAACATACAGGAGAGTGCTGGGCAATTTCCGCTCATCCGAATGGCCCTTCCGTTATTGAAAATGGAACATATGCAGGGATGACGCTTGATGAGCTATGGACGAAGCATCCAGAGATATTTGGAAATCCAAATGAAGAAGTTTTCCCACTATTAACGAAAATTTTGGATGCGAATATGGACTTATCCGTTCAAGTGCACCCAGATGATGCGTATGCCAAGGTTAACGAAAATGGAGAGCTTGGCAAGACAGAATGCTGGTACATCATCGACTGTAAAGAAGATGCTGACATGATCTTCGGCCACAACGCAAAGACGCGTGAAGAACTAGTGGAACAAATCAACGAAGGTAAATGGAACGACTTGCTTCGCCGTGTAAAAATCAAGCCAGGGGATTTCTTCTATGTACCAAGCGGCACGATTCACGCATTGTGCGAAGGTACCTTAGTGTTAGAAACACAGCAAAGCTCTGACACCACATACCGTGTGTATGACTATGACCGCCGTGATGCAGAAGGCAATCTACGCGAGCTTCATTTGGAAAAAGCGATTGAAGTGACAACCGTTCCTCATCAAGATAGTGAGACGGCACCACGTGTGAAAGAGGAAGAAAACGCAACCGTGACTACTTTTGTCGAATCAGAGTTCTTCTCTGTGTACAAATGGGATGTCCACGGAAAAACTAGCGTCTCCTTTGCAGACAAATACGTACTATTCAGCGTGATTAAAGGCGAGGGATCCCTTGTTCATCAAGGTGAAACCTATGCGTTGAACAAAGGCACACATTTTATCCTTCCAGTTGGAGCAGGAGAAATCCAGATAGAAGGCAACTGTGAATTGATTGTTTCCCATACGTAAAAGAAAAGAGGGACAGTCCCCCAGCGCTTTAAAGCGCCGGGGGACTGTCCCCTTTTTCACTTCACCCCAGGCCAGGCTTTCGCAAATAAAAGCGAGTTATCCGCAAATAAAAACTGTAGTATCTACAAATGAGATGGTTCATCCACAAATATCAGCGGTTCCTCCACATAAAAAAGTGGATGACTCATAAGAAAACAGATTCATCCACAAAAAAGATCTACCTTATCCACAAAAAGGAGATAAAAATAGCTGAAAAAGAGCGTTATCCACAAAATTTTATCAACAAAAAAAGAGACCACTGCATTTTTATAGAGTGTGACGTTATCTTAAAATAAAATTGACTTTTTAAAATATTCAGAATACAATCAACCTATCAGATAGGTGGACAGTCATATAGTAGAAAAGTAGAGAGAAGGTGACCGTCTCATGAAAACTATCAAAAAGGTATCGATGCATGAAATGATCGCTGAGGAAATCAAGAAATACATTCATGATCATCAACTAAAAAAAGGTGATAAGCTTCCGTCTGTAGCGGAACTAACCACCATACTCGGGGTCAGCCGGTCGAGTATTCGCGAAGGTCTCCGTTACCTGGAAGGATTCGAAGTCATTGAGGTCCAGAATGGAAAAGGCAGCTATGTGAAAGAAGGAGACGCCCTCAAAATCGAAGCCAAAATTGATGTGGAGCAGGAAAAGAATTATCTGCTACACATTAGCGAACTGCGAAGAGCATTAGAAGGAAAAGCGGTTGAACTCGCTACTCAAAGGGCAACCAACGAAGAAATCGAAGAGATGGAGCAATTAATCACCGAAGTCATCCGTCTCCGAGATGAGGGAATCGATTCTTCGAATGTAGACTGGGAATTTCACAAGGCCATTTATCGCGCCTCCCATAATCCCTTGCTAGAAAGTGTCGCCGAATCGGTGTCTGACACCTTCAATAAACTTTGGAGCAGGCCTTTTGGCATCGAGCACATTTTTAGTGATACCCTGCCGTTTCACCGAACGATGCTTGACGGCATTAAACAACGGGATCCTGCCTATGCGTTGCAAGAGTTTAATAAAATTATAGATGCAGTCGAGCATACCGTGCGCCACATCTAGCTCAGCCTCAACACCTACCAACACACACGGTTTGCCGCCGCAAAAAAGAAAGAAGGAATGACCATGCCAAACCCATTTTTTTCAGACGAACATATTGTCACACATCTCGGTGACGAGTATGAACGCTTCCACGGAGCCGTTGTTCCGCCAATCTATCAAAATTCTCTCTTCGTCTTTAAGGATTTCGACCAGCTCGCCGAAGCCATGAAGGACGAGCAAAACAGTTACCTCTACTGGCGGGGCACCAATCCCACCGTCCAAATCGTCGAACAAAAACTTGCTGCCCTTGAAAAAGGCGAGAAATGTAAACTATTCGCTTCCGGAATGGCCGCCATTTCATCCGCCATCCTCACATTTCTAAAAGCCGGTGACCATGTAGTAAGCATCAGCAATATTTACGGTCCTACCACAAAGTTCTTCAGCTATGCTGAAAAATTTGGAATCACTCACACCAACACACTTCAAACCGATCTCAACACCATCGAATCACTCATTCAACCCAACACCAAAGTCATTTACCTTGAAAGTCCAACCACCATGACCTTCAAACTTGTTGACCTGAAGGCCATCGCCGACCTTGCCAAACAGCGCGGTATCAAAACAATCATTGATAACACTTGGGCTACTCCGATTTTTCAAAATCCTATCACTTTAGGAATCGATATCGTGGTTCATTCCGTCTCCAAGTACCTAGGTGGCCATAGCGACCTCGTTGGTGGAGCACTCATCACCAGCAAAGAAATCATGGACCATCTTTTCTATCACGAATATCAATTGCTTGGCGGAGTCATGCCCCCATATGAAGCCTGGCTGTTAATGCGCGGACTGCGCACCCTGCCATTACGAATGAAAGCCCATCAAGAAAGCGGCATGAAAATCGCCACTTTTTTAGAAGATCACTCTGCTGTTAAAAAGGTCAACTATCCAGGATTAAAAAGCTCTCCAGACTACGAACTCGGCACCAAGCAATTAAAGGGCTATTCCGGTTTATTGAGCTTTGAACTCGCAAATAATTCCTTTGAGTCCGTCCGAAAGGTGATTAACCAGCTAAAACAGTTCCAAATCGGTGTATCCTGGGGTGGGTTCGAAAGTCTCGTCATCTCACCGAATTACGGTTATAACACAGACCAATTGCTAGCCAGCGGTATGGACCCAGGCCTGATTCGCCTCTCCGTCGGCCTAGAAAACGTCGATGAACTAATGGAAGATCTCGACGCGGCATTACAGCTACATCACTCACAAACGGTATAAAAGGCAGACCTTTTATATAAAAAAGAAAAACATTTCAGAGGGGGATAAAATTTGATGCTTCATCTCAAAAGAGGATTTTTGATGTTGGTGCTAGTCATGGTTTTCCTTGGCCTGCTCGCAGGCTGCAGCGGCTCCAAAGAAACAAGCTCTGAAGAAGGCGGCGACGCAAAGGTAACACTACGAATGGTTGAAAGTATTACAAGCCCAGCAAGAACCAAACTGTTGAAAAAGATGCTTGCCAAGTTTGAAAAAGAAAATCCAGGGATTAAAGTGGAGCTCATCTCCCCGCCATTAAAGAGTGCAGATGAAAAAATCACGCAAATGCTAATGGCAAAAGAGGACATCGATGTATTAGAGGTACGTGAGCAAACCGTTAAAAACTTTGCGAACAACAAATTTATTGAAGACCTTTCCCGCTATACAAGCCAGTGGAAAGATTGGGATACGTTGACGGAAACGATCAAACACGGTGCGACAGCGGTTAATCACAATCCATACTACATTCCGTATGGCGTCTATGAAAAAACGCTATTTTACCGGAAAGATTGGTTTGAAGAAGCTGGCATCAAGGTTCCGGAAACATGGGATGAGCTAGTGGATGCAGCCATTAAATTGACCGACAAATCGAAGAATCGCTACGGTTATAGCTTCAGAGGCGGCGCCGGTGCAACCGACTATATAGAGTTTATGACGTGGTCCTATTTAGGGAAAAAGATTGTTCAGAATGATGCTTATTTTACCCAAGAAGGAAAAACCATGTTTGAAACGCCTGAAGCGAAGCAAGTATTAGATACGTATTTGAAGCTTTACAAAGAAGCTTCTCCTCCTGATTCCGTGAGCTGGAGCTACCCAGAAATGGTGCAGGGCTTTACATCTGGAATGACCGCGATGTTAATTCAGGATCCAGAAGTCATCGTAACAGCTGAAGAAAATATGAAAAAAGGAACATGGGCGACGGCTCCACTGCCAAAAGGAACGCCATCTGGTGTGGCGCAACAGCCTGCCGGAACAGCTGGTTGGGGAATTGGTGCCTTCTCGAAGCATAAGGATGAAGCGTGGAAGCTTGTTTCTTTCCTATCCAGCCCAGAACAAAACCTTTACTTTGCGAAAAATAACTCGTTAATCCCGATTCATTTGAGTGCCGGAGACGACCCTTATTTCAAGGAAGGTTATTTCAGTTCTTATATCCAAATGAATGCGAAGCCAGAGGAATTCCTAATTGCTGACCGTCCTGTCGAGTACAAGGGATATGCAGAGTACAGAGCGATGTCGGATAAAGATATTCAGGCTCTACTTTTAGGAAAACTATCGAAGGAAGACGCCTTAGCCAAGTGGTCTGATTTTTGGAAAAAAGAAAAAGCCAATAAAAAATAGTAGTGCCGGTAGGGGGCAGTGGAGTTTTGCTGCCCCCTTATGTTTTAGAGAGGAGCGTATGACACTTGAAGACGCAAACTGAACCAGTTACCAATCGAGGCTTGCCGACGTTTTCAATCTCCAAGCATGGAATGTTTATTTTCCTTTGCTTACTTCCTGCTTTATTGCTTGTCACCGTCTTTATCTATTATCCATTATTCAAAGGGGTCATTATGGCCTTCCAAAATTACTCACTATTTGACTTAACGAATATCGAGTTCATCGGACTCGATAACTTTAAAACCGTCATGACTGATCCTGGATTTAAAGAGTCATTAGTGAATAGCTTCTACTGGGTCTTTTTTTCACTCATTCCCCAGTTTGTCATAGGCTTTGTCGTCGCTTTGTTATTACGGAGGAAGTTCCGGGGGAGAGGGGTCTATCAAGCGTTTATTTTCTTTCCTTGGGCGATGTCTGGTTTCTTAATCGGATTGATTTGGCGTTGGATGTTAAATGGCCAAAGTGGTGTGATTAACGATCTATTACTGAAGGCCGGAATCATCGACACAGCGATTCCCTTTTTAGCGGACCCCACTTGGGCCATGGTTTCCGTTATTGTGGCCAACGTCTGGTACGGAATCACCTTTTTTGCCATCATGATTTTAGCCGCCTTGCAATCCATTCCAGATGAATTGTTTGAAGCAGCCAAAATTGACGGGGCAAACTATGTCCAGCAACTCTTCAAGATTACCATTCCTTATATCTTACCAACGCTGATTGTGACAACATTACTGCGCGTGATCTGGATTCTAAACTTCCCTGATTTGATCTATTCACTAACTAACGGAGGGCCTGCCGGTTCTACTCACATTCTATCAACTTTCATGCTGGAAAAATTGATCATGGGACAGAACTATGGACAGGCAGCGGCGATCGGCGTAATTATGATTTTCCTTCTAATGTGCTTTTCGATTTTTTATGTATTGGCAACGAAATTCAATAAAGCGGGTGATTTCTAATGACGAGGCTCATCAATTGGAAGCAGCTGTTTAAGGTGGTTTTTCTCTCCTTGTTCCTTGTCTTTACGGTGTTTCCGCTTTACT
The DNA here is from genome assembly GCF_030818775.1 of Bacillus sp. SORGH_AS_0510. NCBI lineage: Bacteria > Bacillati > Bacillota > Bacilli > Caryophanales > Bacillaceae > Bacillus > Bacillus sp. SORGH_AS_0510. Next base: position 1,003,358 of record NZ_JAUTAU010000001.1, read on the forward strand.
GGATTTTCATTACATCGCTAAAACCGGGAAAGGACATGTTTACCTTCCCGATTCATTATTGGCCGGAAACTATTACGTTTGAAAATTATATTGATATTTTTAAAATCTCTAATTTTGGTATTTATATCACGAATAGCCTGATTTTGTCGGTGGTTGCTGGGGTGTTCTCACTTCTCATTGCGATGCTGAGCGGCTATGTCCTGGCACGCTTTGAGTTTAAAGGGAAATCACAAGTGATTTTTGCCTTTTTTATTACGCAAATGATCCCGTTATTCATAGGGTTAGCGCCATTATATTTATTGATGTCAAAGCTTCAGCTACTTAACAAGTTGCCTTCTCTTATGTTGATGTATACGGTCATGATGGTTCCTTTTTGTACAGTGATTATGAAGGGGTTCTTCGAACGTATTCCATCTACCCTTGAAGAAGCGGCCATGATTGACGGGTGCTCGAGGCTGACGGCATTGTTTAAAGTCATCATTCCGGTGATGCTGCCGGGAATTGCAGCGACCTTTATTTTCGCATTTGTTCAATGCTGGAACGAGCTGTTCCTAGCGATTATGTTCATAGATAAAGAAGAAGCGAAGACCATTCCAGTTGCAATGAACTCCTTTATTACCAAATACGATATCGACTGGGGATCCATGTCCGCAGCCACCGTCCTATCCGTGATTCCAACCCTCATCCTGTTCGCCTTTGCGCAAAAATACATCGTCGAAGGCATGACGCAAGGATCCGTCAAGGGGTAACTAATGAAATGGGGACAGTCCCCCAGCGCTTTAGCGCAGCGGGGGACTGTCCCCATATTTGTAATCTTTTATGATAATATAAACTTAAATATATTATTAATCCGTAAACGTAAAAGGGTGGTCATGTGCAAAAAATAGCACTAATACAAAACCAGGTCTATATGTCCTACGCTAGTAAATCGGATATTCGGCCATTGTTAGCAACCTTAGGCTATGATTCTAGCCAAGTAAATTTATATACAGCCCATAATATCAAAAAACTAAAGAATGATCTGGATTCTGGAGAAATTGATGCGGTTGTCTTTAGTTCCAATTCATTAAGTGAGAAATCCATCAAAGCTGAAGTAGCAACAGAGATATTTATTAATAGTTTTTCAGATTTCCTTAACCAGGGTAAAGGATGTTTGATTTTACACCAATTGAACTCCATTCCTAAAAACTCGGGAGAACAGGGTGCTGCATTTGACTTTTTACCCATGAAATCGCCTAAAGTAGTGAAGCGGGAAAATGAAGATGTCACGAAGGGTGAGCTGATCAAGTCGAGAATGACAGAAACCCATCCATTATTTACATTTCCAAATACCGTTTCCGTTGAGGCGCTTAAAGAGTATTGCATCCAGAAAAAGGGGTTATATTGGCATTACTTAGACTATGTGGAATCAGCCGATTGGGACGTTCTTTTACATGATGAAACGGAACATTATTCCAGGAGACCCTTACTTATCGCTACAAGAGAATCCTCTAAGTACCGGGTGGTTATCTCTTCGTTAAATCTGGATTGGCAACGAGAAGAAATATTGCTGAAAAATCTACTTACCTTTGTTCGTGAAGGAAAATGCAATACGGCGGTAATTAAGGACAAAACCTACAATAGCATGGCCTTTGAATTCTTTTTAAAAACCTTAGATGCCTTAAATTATCGCTACAAACTATATGATTTTTCGGATGATATCGATGAATTCAAAAATCAAATCGAGCAAGGTACCCATTCGATCGTGGTTTTAGGCCCCACATATTTAGATGAAGACCATCTAGAAAAGAAGGAATGGATACAAGAAATCGAGGCCTTTCTTTATCCACTTATCTCTGATGGAAAAATTAAATATATCGGGATTGAACCAGATGAAAAGAATCTGAAGCAATTTTTTGTTGCAGGCCGTGAAAAATCAGCGTTAAGAATTTTGCAGGACACAGAAATAAAGCTTCATAGGGTACTTCAGCAAAAAAAATTAATAGATGATAGTTTTTGGAGTTCTGTCGACACCTTAAAAGTACATAGCAAAATTAAGCCTGCCTTTACGATTTTTACCGAAGATTCGGTGAACCCAATCTTCACACATACGAATAAAAATTTAGTTGAAGATGCGGCATATAATGGATTATTAGTCCCCACATCCGCTTTATTATGGTTACGAGCCTCCTATTTAGGTACAGATGCGGAGGAAACTCGGAAAACAGTCAGATGGATGAAAGATGCTCTGCTTAGTGGTCAGGAAGTGGAAGTAGAGTGTGTCATTGCTTTAAATAGCATGTTAGAGCTAGAAATCGAGACTGAATTTACGACGGAACAATTAACCAGGCTGGTCAGCAATAAAGAATTAAGCGGATATAATGAGATTGAAATTGTTCCATACATTAAAGCCGCAATTTTATTAAAAGATATTGATAAAATTAAGCAGTTTATTTCCACATTAGAATCAAAGAAAAATGAAGAAAAGCTTTGGATCGACATTTCTATCTCAGCAAACATTGTCAATTTATTACTCGAAGCATTAGTGATGTTAAAGGAACATGATGCTTTTACAGAGGCGATAGAAAAAACCATTGAGGATATGGTTTTTCCAACCGTCATTATTATGCAAAATATGGCCAATAAAAACAAAAGTGAGTCCGACATCCATTTCCATTGGGAAAATAAGGCCAATACCACGTTAAAATGTGTGAGTGCGATGTTAAAGTTTGAGGAGTTAATGGATTTGCCTGTTACCGAAATGGTGCAATCCCTACTTAGTTATTCGCAATACGGGAATCTCATCCTAGATAATCAGACAGCACTCTTGATAATCGATGAATATAAGGAAATGAATTCCGAATTGAAAAAGCAAACAGAAGATCTAGAGGCCCAGGTAAAGGAAGAAATACAAAAACAAATCACATTAGCAGATGAAAAGGATCAGATGGAAGAAAAGTATTTGCAAGAGGTAGAAAAAAATAAGAAATTAAAAGAACAAAATGAAGGGTATGAAGAGAAAGTACAAAGACATGACCTTCAGGTAACGAACCGTAAGCGCCTGATGGGCGGGATTGTTGCATTGGCCGCAGTGATTGTATTGGGGGCGATCTTTTTCTTTAATAACGATAAGGCATTTAAGGATCTGGTCAAATTCTATAATTTAGAATGGAATGTCCCTACCATTATTACAGTACTATTTACCACCATTGCAGGTGTAGCAGGTAACTCTTACTTGAAGAGAAATAAACCAAGTACGAACCAACGAAATGGTTGAAAGGAAGAGTAATGAATTTAAAAAAACTGACAACCGAGCAATTGAACGAGAAATCAACCAGTATTGATCTTTTAACCTCTCTTGAGATTGCCCATGTAATGAATGAGGAAGATGAAATGGTGGCAAAGGCCATTAAGACAGAGCTTCCGATGATAGCTAAGCTAATAGATGCTGCAGTTACTGTTATTCAAGGAAATGGGCGTGTGTTTTATATTGGATCAGGCTCTAGCGGCCGTCTTGGTGTTTTGGATGCTTCGGAATTACCGCCAACCTTTAATCTCGAGCATAACCAATTTATCGGCATTATCGCGGGTGGAGACGAAGCGCTTAGAAAGTCGAAGCCCGCTATGGAAGACAGTGAATCCGAAGGTGAAGCAGCACTGAAGGCCCATTCCATTACCTCTAAGGATCTGGTTATTGGGTTAACTGCGAGTGGACGGACGCCATTTGTTAAAGGAGCATTGCAGTATGCCGCAGCAAAACAGGCCTATACAGGTTTGATTTGCTGTAATAAAAACGCTGAAATCTCACCTCTTGTGCAGGTAGCTGTAGAAATAGAGACGGGACCAGAAGTGATTGCAGGATCGACGCGGTTAAAGGCAGGGACAGCTCAAAAAATGGCATTAAATATTTTTTCTACTGCTACGATGATTAGAGTAGGAAAGGTCTATAAGAACTTAATGGTTGATTTAAGTGTAAGCAATGAAAAACTACGTGACCGGGCGATTAGGATTGTTCAAGAAGCAACGGGGGTCACATTTAAAGAAGCAGCAGAAGCATTCGCAACCTCCAATGAACAAGTTAAAACAGCGATAGTACAACTTTTAACAGGTGCATCTATCGAAGATATTGATAAGAAGCTTGTTAAGCATAAAGGGAAGGTACGTGCTGTTTTAGCCGAATTTGAATAAGCAAATAGAAAAAGAAAGAGATTGGAATGAAATCCCCAATCTCTTTCTTTTTCCAGACTAACGTGCGCGTAATGTCTTAATCGCTTTAACCACCAAAATAATATACCCAATTAAAAGTCCATAACCGACCAAAATAATCAGTCCTGGCACATAGCCCGGTGTGTTCCCTGAATCGGTTGACATACCTGCCATAAAGAGTGGCATAATTGGTAGCATGAGGACGCCCGGTCCCGAAGTAGCCAATAGTAAAGCCCCTGGAGCAAGCGCAATCCAAGGCCATATCGGCTTTTTCTTTTTCTCTAACCCATTGTCTAAAACCTCGGCTGATTTCTCACCTGTGTTCTCTGTTGCTGCAGTTGATATCTCGCCACCGCTCACCACCGGCCCCGTGGTTTTACTCCATTGACGATACGTTTTTATCGCAACAAATGCTTTCCTCATTCCCCAGCCGATTACCACGATCACAAATAGTCCGATTACCATGAACAGGACTGAAAAGAAACTAATCTCATCATGTTTCCAAAATGGAACCGTCATGACGAGGAGCATGCCTGGTAGAGTGGAAAAAGCAAATATCCCACCCCCAATTAAAACAATATAAGCCCAAATTGGGTTTGTAATCTCTCTCTGTTTCATTACATTTTCCCCTTAAAAATAGTAAATAATCTCTATTAATTATAAAAGATGGTAGTGGAAAAAAATAGTATTTTTTACCATGGTAGGGGAATAAGTCGTATTCATAAAAAGGCTCTGTTTAAACTTGCCTGTTGATCTCCGCTCCAGGCGCGAGCGGTTCGTGGGTGTTTCGGCGAGCCTCCTCTGCGCAGGCGCCTGCGGGGTCTCCCCTGAACCATACTCCCACAGGAGTCTTCGCGCCTTCCGCTCCGATCAACAGGGGATAGAAATTAACAATGTTCTTTAACACAGCCTATATAAAAAATGTATGATATCTCCACGTGAGTAAACACTAACAAAAAAACGAATGTTGACCGAGGAGAGATTTCCTATGCCTGAAGTGCCCGCTTTAGCTTCATCTGAGATCGGAACACTATGGATGACCTATCAACAAAAGACGATGATTAAGCATATGTTAAAGTATTTTATTGAAAAAGCAGACGACCAAGCTGCCAAGAAAATATTGACCGACTTACACGAAGAAATTAGTCCGTATATAGAGCAGATGGCTCAACTTTTTCAAAGTGAAGGGGTCCCTACTCCAATAGGATTTACGGAACAAGATATCAATATAGAAGTCCCAAGGCTTTATGAAAATGGGTTTGATATCATGTTCGTCCGGATGGTTAAAGAAATTAGCATGGCGATGCATACCTTAAACATCACCATGTCTTATCGTGATGATATCATCCAACTGTACCGGAATCTAACAAGTATCACACAAAAATATTATCACCAGTGTACAAAATACCTGCTGGAACAGGGGCTTATTCCCCGTTCCCCATATGTTTCAACAACGAAAAATGTGGAGTTTGTCAAGGATACCAACTATTTAGGTGGATTTAACCCGATTAGTGGAAAACGCTCCCTCAATACGGTGGAGCTTGCACATATCTATCATGCTATCGAGTCCAATGTGACAGGCATGCAAATGATTTTCGGATTTGCCCAAAGTGCGGAAAATAAGGATGTGCGTAAATTTTTCACAAAGGGTGGAGAGTTGGCCCAGGCTATCATTAAAGAGATGAGTGAAGTCATATTGGAAAATAATATCCCTGTGCCGGCAACTGCCGGTGGGAATTACACGACATCTACTCTTGCGCCGTTCTCAGATAAAATTATGATGTATTGTATTAGTCTATTCTGCAGTTTTTCATTAGGCGGGAACTCTGTTGGGACAGCGTTCAGCCTTCGAAATGATCTGCCGGCTAAATTCTCCATTTTTATGAAAGATATTTTCGAATATGCGCATGAAGGTGCCAAAATCATGATTAAGCATGGCTGGATGGAAGAACCGCCGCAAACGGTAGAGCCGAAATAAATAGTTGTTGTCCAAATGAACGGAGAAGTGTGAATGCACTTCTCTTTTTTTTGTGTAAAAAAATTAAATATTTTTGTTAAAATTGCAACTTTTTGGTAAGTTAAAACGTGGATTAGGTGAAAGGGGGAGGGTTCGTGCAGCTTGAAGATGTATTTAAAGAGAATCTAAATGATTTGTATCGGTATCTCTATTCCCTTTCTAAAGACCATTTTGCAGCAGAAGATCTTGTCCAAGAGGCTTTTTACAGGGCTTATGTGTCTATTGAAGATTATGAAATAAAAAATATTAGGGCTTGGTTATTTAAGGTTGCTTACCATGCTTTCATTGATTTCCAAAGGAAGCATAAACGAGTCATTTTTGAACAAGAAATGGATGAACGGGTGGATATTAAACAAAGTACACCGGAGAAGGAAATGCTCGAGAAGGAATCATTAGGCTTATTGTTAAGGGATATTAATAGCCTGCAAGAGAATGAAAAGCACGCAGTACTGTTATGTGATCTGCATGATCTTCCTTATCAGGAAGCCGCAAATATCCTTGATTTAAAATTAAACACATTAAAAAGCCACTTATATAGAGGACGAAAGAAATTGGTAGACAAAGTGAAAGGAAGGGAAAAGACAGATGAGTGATAAGATGAATCCGAATGATGATGAACTCTATCAAAAATTTATTAAAAATACGAAACAGGAATTTAAGACGAGTCATATTCTTACTGAAGAAGCTCAACGAACCATTATTAATGCAGGGAAGAATCATGCACGATTAACGAATATTTTCATTAGTCTTGCCGTCCTGTTACTGATCATCCCAGTCATGACACTCATCACCTATTTTTATTACGCAATCGGAGGAAGGGCTGACAAGCTTATTGAGGTTGCTTCAAATACGATCTACGTAACGGAGCCTAATATCAATTTGGAAAAAATAAAAATTGAGGACGACATAGGGTTATTTTCCATGCATCTCCTGTTTGATGTGAATAAACGGATAGGAAAAGAGGACTATAAAGCCGGAGCCTATGATATTTTCTTCGCTTTAGATCAACCCAATTTCCCTAAAAAAACGTCCCTTTTAGAACGGCCGCTGCCGGAAATTCCTAGTGTTGAAACAGAAACATTGCTCCATCCAAATGCGAAGGTTCCGTTTGATAGCGGCGATGAATGGAATATATTAAAGGGGCTTCCAGATGGCACGGTTGCCGAAGTGTATGTATCGTTCTCCACCTTGCATAATCCAGAGGAAATCAAACAAATCATGCCAAAGGAAACAGAGGTGCGTTGGTTAGCGGTGGATACAGGGCTTGAGGAAAAACAGGTCGACAAGGAAGGTGTACCAATCACTGCTCTTGGCTATCCTGCCCAAGTTGACTCAACCATTTGGTCTCCTTTTAACGGCAGAGAACAAACCAATGAAGAAGTGTTCATGGATATTCTTACACAGCTTTCAAAGAATGAAGAAGTGGCAACAAAAGTAGCTAGAGCCAAGTCGCTTGAATTAAAAGAACGGATTGATTATATAAAGAAACATGGTATTCAAGTATATGGTGCTGTAGTGACTGGACCAACATCCGAACTTAGAAAGTTAGAGCAAATGAAGGATGTTCGGGCTATAAAGGTAGGGGAGGTAAAACTATGGAACTGGAAATAAAGAAGAAGTCCGTGCTTAGTAAATGGATTGGGCTGGCTGGCATTCTTTCGTTTGTTTGGGGGCTATTTTCACTTGCTATACTTAATGCCGCCTTATTATTAAAAACAGAAACCTTTCCCGATTTCTTTTTAATAAAAAATCCCATGTTTGGCATCGTTTTTGGTGTGATAGGACTATTTACGAGAAGGCGGCCAAGGCTTTATGCGTGGTGGGGATTGGGAATCAACGTATTTATTCTACTCTTTACCTTTCTTATGTTTATGCTTGCCTGGACGATCAATGCGAAACCATAATTCACTATGGGGTCAAAAAAGAAGTAAGCGCCACTACTACTGGGAGCTTACTTCTTTTGCGATGTTATCACCAAAGTTATTCAGGATGAACGTTTCTTCTTCTGCTTTGCTTAAAATGCCAGTTGCTTGCCCGACAGTACCACCTTGGTATTGCCAGAAATAGTTGTGGTCGTCATCGACTGCCGCAAAATTACCTGCTTTCCATTTTTTAAGAATGGCCAGCAATTGGTCTTTTCGGTCAAAGTCACTGTTATTCACAATCTCATACACTCGGTTAATGGTTTCAGGTATCATGGGAATGGCACCCCATTTTTCCTCAGCCTTTACCTTTTGGTGCGTCATTTTATGCATGACTTCAATGACTTTATATTCTGAGCTGGTATTGTCAATCCCGATATCATACTGAATGCCGCCAATTGTATCTGTTTGTTCGCTGTCCTTATCCTCAGGAGTAGTTGAATCATCCACAGTTTCCACAGCCACTTTGTCTTGTTTGTTTCCGGAGACGGCCTCGCTGTTGATAACTTTATTGGCTCCATAGATGCCGCCAATTAAAACTAGTAAAACAATGGACGGAATAATCCACACTTTCTTCACAACCATCCCCCTATGCCTGTTTCATATAATAAGAATGTAAAAAATACGACTTCGATAATTGTCCAGCTCCAGCGCCTAGCCAGTTTTCAACCTGAATATGCTACCTTGATTATCTTGTAACAATCATGGCTTGATAAAGCGATGATTGTTACAGCTCGGGTCCAATAACCTTCTGCAAGAAAAGTCAAAGAGCGACTTTTCTTGCAGAAGAACATTTGCCTGTCGGGGCTGATCAAGGCGCTTGCGCTTTTCTTTCTTTTTTTCCTTTTATTTTACATGTTTCTAGTGAAAAAAGCTTGTAGGAAGTCTACAAGCTTTTTAAAATATTGCTCTATTACATAGTTGTTGATTTCCGCTCCAGGCGCGAGCGGTTCGTGGGTGTTTCGGAGAGCCTCCTCGGCGCTAGCGCCTGCGGGGTCTCTCCTGAACCATACTCCCACAGGACATTGAATAAGCTTCATCGAATATTCACCGCACGAAGGAAATGCGATAGCATTTTCGAGGATCGAGCGCCTTCCGCTCCAATCAACAAGAGCATTAAAATAGCTATTTGTTTAAAACTTTCTGAATCACTAGGTTAGTTAGGTTCGGTACGACTTCTAGTGAGTAGGTCATTTCCATTCGTTCTAGTTTTTTGTGGGCATCTAGGCCGTAGGGTCCGATGTTGATGACGGGTACGTTGATGTCGCGGATGTCTTGGTAATCAACAAAAAGCTTCGTTCCCCAGCCAGGGTTGTTGTTGGTTTCTGCCTTAATACCTGCATCATCATCACTCAGCGCGACAAAGCTCATGTCCGAGATATACGGGAAGAAATTCCGCGTCACAATCGGATGTGGATAGTGCGGCTGCATTTCTTCCACCGCTTCATCCAAGGCATGGATTAAGTTCCATTCATCCTCTGTTTTTCCAGACAATTCAATCCTAGGAGAATATAAGGACGAGTAAAATAGAATAATCGCCGGACTCTTATCCTTCATCCATTTCCACGCTTCCTCTACCACTCGTGCAGCAAACATCCGCGTATCTAACTCGGGATTATTAACAAGTTTTTCCTTAAACTCGTTCATATGCGAAGTGAACGCTTCACCGTGTTCTTCCACTAATAGCTGCTCCATTTCCTCATAGGTCATGACTCTCGACTTCCAAGGATGCTTGACATAAGGTTCGCCGCTTAATGCACTGAACTGCTTATATCTTTCTTCAAAAGACATCAATGCATTAGTAAAAGCAATATCGGCCTGTATTCTTAATTTTTCAAGCACGTCCTTCGGAGACCAGGAGTGAATAAAGAAATTATAATAAACATAGGCAGCCAAAGCTGTTTGTACCGTATAAGATGGCTTCAAATCTGTTTGTTTTAACGAAACAGGCGGCACCGTCGTTTCGCCTAAAGCTTCGTTACATAGCTCTGGATTGTAGTTGATTTGTCGAGTTAACTCGGCAGCAATAAAGTTCGGATCGAGTCCTTCAAAGGCAGAGCCTACATGTGTTTCTGCACCTGTAATAAAGAACGATGGCAGCAATTTTCCGACTGTGCCTTTATAGATATACCGATTGTCATCGCCTTCATAGCGTGGCGCAACGAAGTCGGCATTAATCGCAGCGCAATAGGCGAAATCATGTTCATTTTTCCAGCGTTTCAATGTTTTTAAAGCAGAAAGGACACCATGTGAGCTATCTTCCTCATCACATTCTGCTAAAAGAACCAGGTTTCCGTCTAATTCTTCTGGGTGTTCAGAGTAATATTTTAAGAGATAGAGATGACTGGCAACCCCGCTTTTCATATCGAGAACGCCGCGGCCAAACAACCAATCTCCGGACTGTAAATGGTCTTTTGCGGAAGTTGGCAGCTCTTCATTTTTCAAGGATTCCATCAGCTCATCTGGAAAGCAGGCCTGATCCTTCAGATGGGTAAAATCCTCGATACCGACTGTATCCGTATGCCCCATAAGGATCACGGTGCGATTGCTCGAACCCTTTGTTCCTTTGACAAATGCAAGTACATTATAACGTTCTTGAAGATCGTTGTGGGTTTGCTCTAACACAAGTTGACTTGGATTCTGTGAAAAATAGGGCCAAGAGGAAATCAAAGAATATAAAGACTGGGCAATGGCTTTTTCCCCATAGGTATTAACGACACTTTCAATGTTTACGAGCTGTTTTGTGAATGCCAGGACATCCTCACGACATTGCAACATAAGTCTAACCTTCTTTTCTAGTAATTTGGAAAATTGTATTTTAGAAAAATGTATCTCAAGATAAAAATGCCGTCAAGACTTTTCATTTGGTTAGAAATTCCATTAAAAACATTATTGCATTTGTTAGAATATTTCTTTATACTGAAAATTGTTTCGTCAAACTAAATATAAAAATCCTCGTCTTTAAGCATTAGATGGGGTAGAGGTCGCGATTTTTATTAGTATCCTATGGGAGATTCAGTGAAATCTATGAAAATAGGAAAAAGGATCAATCGCCGAAGCTTCTGAAATCACTTTTTTCAGAAAGCTGGGTCTGCACTCGAATAGGGGCAGAACTGTCACAGTTCCTTGGAATTGTGGAGAACTATCTTCACCAATGCTGAATGATGAGGGTGTGCCAAGCACCGTCATACGCAAATGTGACGGTGCTTTTTATTGTAATAAGATATGAAGTTTGACTTTGAAAATTGTCTGGCTTCAGCGCCTAGCCCCTCGGGTCAAATAACCTTCGGCAATAAAAGTCAAAGTGCGGACTTTTTTTGCCGAAGAACATTTGCCTATCGGGGCTGGTCAAGGCGCTTACGCTTTTCTAATCAGGGGGGAATATTTATGAAAAAGTTTGCAATTTTATTAGCTGCAGCAATGATGTTACTTTTATCAGCTTGTGGCACAGAGAAGGCTGATGGCGAAAAGTCAGCAAAAGCTAGCAGCGGTAAGCATGAATTAGTGAAAAAAGGTGCCTTAACGTTCTCGATGACTGGGCAATATCCACCGCTTAACTTTAAAAAAGACGGTAAATTAACTGGATTCGACGTTGAAATCGGAACAGAAATTGCGAAGCGAATCGGCCTTGAAGCTAACCCAGTAACCAATCCATGGGAAACGATTATTCAAGGGTTAAAGGCAAAGAAATATGATGCGATTATCGGAAGTATGACAGCTACACCTGAACGTGATAAGCAAGTAGACTTCACCAATCCTTATTACCTATCTGGTGCACAAATTTTTGTAGCGGAAGGCAACACAGATATTCAATCAAAGGAGGACCTGAAAGGGAAAACGATTGGGGTTATCCAAGCGAGCACATGGAAAGACATGGCCGAGGATTTATCTGATCAAGTAAAAGGCTATCCAACAGACGTCAATGCCCTTCAAGACTTGGCACTGGGCCGTTTAGACGCAGTTATCACTGACAAAATTGTTGGGGTAAGTGCGAAAAATGAAAAGGGCTTAAAAATTAAAGCAATTGGTGAATTATTAAATGAAGACCGTGTAAGTGTAGCGGTTGCTGAGGGTAATAAAGAGCTAGCTGACAAAATCAACGATGCCATCCAATCCATGATTGACGACGGTACATACGAAAAAATCAGCATGAAATGGTTCAACACCAACGTAATGGAAAAGTAAGAAATTGTGTCGAAGGGGGACTGTCCCCTTTTAAATTAGATTATAAGAAAATAAATTCGACTTTGAGAATTGTCCAGCTCCAGCGCCTAGCCAGTTTTCACCCTGAATACTCTACATTGAGTATCTTGTAACAATCATGGCTTGATAAAGCGATGATTGTTACAGCTCGGGTCAAATAACCTTCAGCAAGAAAAGTCAAAGAACGACTTTTCTTGCTGAAGAACATTTGCCTGTCGGGGCTGATCAAGGCGCTTGCGCTTTTCTTAATAGGAGGTATGCCTCGTGGTTTTTTTAGATAATATTATTAGTATTTTTAGTGAGCATGGAATTGCTTTTTTGAAAGCTTCTTGGATGACAATCTCTATTACAGCGATCTCTCTATTATTTGCGATGGTGATTGGGATTATTTTTGCTGCTTTTAAGATTTCCACTAGTAAAATCTTAAATCGCATTGCCGACATTTATATTGGCATTATTCGTGGAACCCCGCTCATTGTTCAGATTATGTTTTTATACTATGGTCTTGCCAACATCGTGAACTTGGACAGCTTTACGGCAGGGGCATTGGCCTTGGGGATTCACACAGGCGCATATATCGCAGAAATTTTCAGAGGGGCTGTCCAATCGATTGATCGCGGCCAGATGGAAGCAGCAAGGTCGCTTGGTATGAACTATTCCCTCGCGATGAGAAGGATTATTTTCCCACAGGCTTTCAAAAGATCAATTCCGGCCCTTGCCAATCAGTTCATCATCGGGTTAAAGGATTCTTCGCTTGTCGCCTATATTGCGGTGACCGATTTGTATAATACGGCTCTTAGTGTACAAGGGGAAAACTATATGCCTTTCGAAACGTATTTTGTCGTTGGAATCTATTACTTAATCATCGTCTTCATTTTCACATGGGTGGCGAACCTGATTGAAAAGAAACTCGACGTGAGTAAGCCGAAGGAGGTCCGTGGCGCATGATTCAAGTTCGTAATCTATCAAAATCCTTTGGTAAGCTGGACGTGTTAAAGAAGATAGACCTGGAGATTAAGGAACAAGAAGTCGTCGTTCTAATTGGTGCCAGCGGCTCTGGAAAAAGTACATTGCTTCGCTGCTTGAACTTTCTAGAGGTAGCAGAGCAAGGAGAAATTATGATTGACGCTGAGACAATCGATCTTGCGAAAACCAACTTAAATAAAGTCCGAGAAAAGGTAGGAATGGTGTTTCAGCACTTCAATCTTTTCCCGCATAAAACGGTGTTAGAAAACATTATCGAAGCACCTGTATATGTGAAAAAAGTGACGAAGGAAGAGGCCGGTGCCCAAGCGTTGACCCTATTGAAAAAGGTAGGCCTAGCCGATAAGGCGAACTACTATCCGGAGCAGCTGTCAGGCGGACAAAAGCAGCGGGTGGCGATTGCGAGAGCCTTAGCAATGGAACCGAAAGTCATGCTGTTTGACGAGCCAACGTCGGCTCTTGATCCTGAACTAGTGGGAGAAGTACTACAGGTTATGAAAGACCTTGCTCGGGAAGGGATGACCATGGTAATCGTAACCCATGAAATGGGCTTCGCCCGAGAAGTGGCCGACCGCGTGATCATGTTGGCAGACGGCAATATAATAGAAGAAGGACATCCAAACGAAATCTTCGTGAACCCCAAACATGAGCGGACACAGAGGTTTTTGAATCAAATCCTATAGAAAAAGAAATGACGTGCATGGCTGCACGTCATTTTTTGCATTATTTTGGCTATGTTAAAGAGTATAACTGATTTCTTTACCCTGTTGATTGGAGCGGAAGGCGAAGATCCTCGAAAATGCTGCGCATTTCCTTCGTGCGATGTTGATTCGATGAGGATGATTCAATGTCCTGTGGGAGTATGGTTCAGGGGAGACCCCGCAGGCGCTTTTCGCCGAGGAGGCTCGCCGAAACACCCACGAACCGCTCGCGCCTGGAGTGCAAATCAACAGCCAAGTTTAACAGAGCCACTATTTTAACAATGGGTATATTGATTTAGGAAAATAAGGAAAATAGGATGTGGTTAAAATTAGTAGATTTAAAATATAATCAAGAAAATACCCTAACCTGAGGAGTGATTTCAAAATGCCATTAAGAAATTATACTCTTTTAAAAGGAAAAATTGTGAACACTGCTATTGGCAAATCAGGAAAACCTCATTTTGAAATTCATGTTTCAGATGATCAAGAAACGAATTATCGAATCGCTGTTAACATTGAGTCAGGAATGAGTCCGTCGGAAGTTCTTTACTATGTTAGTGAAAATTTCAACTCAGAACACCTGACAAAATTGCCAGCACTAAAATCTGGATTCACATCCATAACGAACGATAACAGGGATATTGCCTTAGACTATGTTAGAGGTGGATTATTCAATCCAAAAGAAATGGTGGCCCTTCCGCCCTTTAAAACCGGTCCTAATAATGATTTAAAAGAAAAAGTAGAGTTCTACGTAAATGAAGCAATGGAAAATAATGCAGTGATCTATGCGTATGGTGAGGGTTGGGGACCAGAAGAAAATGAGCCGGATAAATATTTCGATTTTTTACCTGGTTATGGTGTACACGATATCCATATGAATCAGGGGAATACTGGTAAATGGAAAAATGATGACGGCATCTGGCAAGACGGTGGCATACTCCTACACTTTGAAGCGGAGAATAAATGGGTGGGAATATTCTTAGCTTTCCAATCTCAATCGTGGTGTACGGATGAAAATGGACATGCCCTTAAACCAGTAAGAGAGTGTAATCATAAAAATTATAGAAGGTTATAATCCGAAAAACAAAGAATGGAGCTTGTCTTTAAAGATAAGCTTCATTTATTTTTTTAGATGTATTAAATTTGTTTCAGCCACAGACCTTGATAGTGTGGTGTTTTTGTCCTGGTCTAATTAAAAGAAGCTGCAGGTAAATAGAAGAGGTTTCTAATGCCCGTGGCAAGGAGAAAAGCACACGATCGGTAAATAGAAGAAGCTTCTAATGCCCGTGGCAAGGAGAAAAGCACACGATCGGTAAATAGAAGAAGCTTCTAATGCCCGAACCAAGGGTAAAATCACACGACCGGTAAATAGAATGGAAGAATAAAAATACAAAAATGTAATATTTTTCTTTAACATTTTCTTGAATAGAAGTATAATAGTCTTCCGCATCAAGTGAACACGCCAAGAGACTCAAGTAAATTTCATGAATGGAGTGGATTCCATGATTATCAACCAAAAAGATTTTAATGTGAAAGAGTTAACCTATACGATTCGACCTGCTATTAAAAGTGATGCAAAAAACTTATCCGAATTGAGAGTTCAGATTGACGGAGAAACCGAAAATATGGACAGAGAAAAGGGAGAAGCGTTCATCGATCAAGCTGGTTTTGAAGCATTGATTGAAACGGATACCAATCATCCGAGACGCCTATTTTTGGTGGCAGAAGTGGATGGGAGACTAATAGGGTATTCAAGATGTGAAGGGCGTGACTTGAAAAGATTCACACATAAAGTCGAATTTGGATTAGGTGTATTGAAGGATTTCTGGGGATATGGGGTTGGAAAAAATCTCATGAAGGAAACCATTTCTTGGGCTGACGCCAACGGTATTAAGAAAATCGAGTTATGTGGTGTACTGGAAACGAATGAGAATGCGATTGAACTGTATAAAAGACTGGGCTTTGAAATCGAGGGTCTCTTGAAGCAAGATCGAATCCTATCAGACGGAGAATACTATAACACCTATATTATGGGGAGATTCATAGAGTAGTTTGTTACCATACATAATAGAAAAGAGAAAGCTGGTCTTAAAAGACCAGCTTCTTGCTTTTTTCAGCCGAATCAACGGTTTGTTTCAACAGCATGGAAATGGTCACAGGACCTACCCCACCTGGTACAGGAGTGATCGCACCCGCCACTTCTAAACATGATTCATAATCAATATCGCCAACATTCCCTTTGTTATAGCCGGCATCCAGAACAACGGCGCCTTCCTTCAGCCAGGACCCTTGAATAAACTTAGGCTTTCCAACCGCTGCCACAACAATATCTGCTTGTTTTAACAGGTCAGGTAAGTTGGTTGTTTTAGAATGGCACGTGGTCACTGTCGCATTTTCATTAAGAAGTAAGGCTGAAACAGGCTTACCTAAGATTGGGCTTCGTCCCACCACAACGGCATGTTTGCCTTCGACTGGAATTTTGTAATAATGGATGATTTCCATAATCGCTGCTGGCGTACAGGATGGATACTTTCCAAAGCCCAATGCAGTTTGACCATAACCCGCACTTGTTACACCATCGACATCTTTTTCAATAGCAATGGTTTCGAAAGCCATGCGCTCATCAATGTGTGATGGAACCGGATGCTGCAGGAGAATCCCATGTACGGAATCATCTTCATTTAACTCTTTAATCGCTGCTAACAATTCCTCTGTCGTTGTTTCTTCTGGCAAATGTACTCGAATAGAATGTATACCTAATTTTTCACAAGCATTCCCTTTCATTTTTACGTATGTTTCTGAAGAGGGATCATTTCCTACTAAAATGGTGGCCAGGCACGGAATGATGCCATGTTCCTTTAACGATTCAATTCTTCCTTTTAAATTTTCTTTGATTTCTTTAGCTACAACTGTTCCATCCAAAATGATTTGCTCCATAGTATCGCCTCCGAAATGAAAATAAAAAAGAGATAAGGAAATAAACCCTTATCTCTGCCCAGACGACCCGACGTTATAAATCACAGCTTCCTTGTGGTCGTTTCCACAGATGTCGTCAGTTACTGTGACTGCTTTTATTATATAAAAAAGATAACATATTAAGGATAAAAGTCAACCGAAATTATAAGCTAGAATACATCACTCGGTTCCGTATCAGAATAAACGGAAATAAGTACAACCGCTTTGTCTTCACTCACATTTTTAACAAAGTGTGGGACACTCGCGTTCCAGCTGAACGTATCCCCTTTTTCTAAGATAAACGAATCTTCCCCTTGTTCGGCAAGCACCCTGCCCTCTAGTACTAAGTGACTTTCCGTGCCTTCATGAGCATTGGCTTCACCCATGGAAGCTCCCGGAGGAAAATCGACAAGCATCATGCGTAATCCGCCTTTGGACGATAAATGTTCAATTTTTAGATTGTTGTACGTCGAGTAGGTTCTTTCTGCCTTTTTAACAACATGCATATGCTGTTTTTTTTCTAATAATAAATAGGGCAGAGGCACCCCAAGAAAGGTTGCAATCGTTTGTAAAGTATTGATAGAAGGTGAGGTGTTATTGTTTTCAACGTTGCTGATAAATCCTTTTGACAGTCCCGTTCCCTCACACATTTGGGCAATTGTTATTTTTTTTCTGTTTCGTATCGCACGAATCTTTGAACCGATATCCACGTATTCCACCTCGTATGTTTCCTAATAAAAAACTTAATTCTATCTTAGCAAAAAAGTAATTGACAATCCATAGGGTTTGGAGTTATCTTATAGACAATAATTATTTCTATTTAGAAACTTACTTCCGTCTAATAGTTTCCTAATGTGAATATATTATTTGTATGAAGATTCATTGACCACTTAATATAAAACTTTGAGGAGAGGATCAAATGCTTCCATCATTATTTATCGCACACGGTGCTCCGTTACTTGCGCTTGAAAACAATGAATATACACAGTTTTTACATCAGTTGGGCCGTACATTGCCAAGGCCAAAGGCAATCGTTTTATTTTCTGCCCACTGGGAGTCGACTTTGCAGCAGGTGAGCAGTGCACCTGAGTACCGAACAATTTATGACTTTGGCGGATTTCCTGAAGCCTTGTACAAAATAGAATACCCAGCTAAGGGAAATCATGACATTACGAAAGAGATTACCGAACTATTCATGAGCCAAGGCGTTTCATATAATGTGGATGCTTCACGTGGATTGGATCACGGTGCATGGGTCGTATTGAGAATGCTGTATCCTGATGCGGATATACCTGTCATTTCAATGTCTGTTAATCCCAACCTGTCACCTGCAGAACAATATCAGATTGGGAAGTCGTTAGCAGGGTTACGAGAAAAGGATGTTTTAATTATTGCCAGCGGGGGAACGGTGCATAATCTCAGAGCGATCAATTGGGATAAAGATCGCACAGGAGAAATAGATGATTGGGCGATAGCGTTCGATGAGTGGTTAGCCCGCCATCTGAAAAATTGGGACGCTGAATCACTGTTTAACTATCAAACATTGGCACCGACGGCTACTCTCGCTGTGCCGCCCTATGGGACAGAGCATTTTATTCCTATTTTTTATGCCATGGGTGCTGCCGATAATGGGCAGAAGGCAGAATTGCTGCACCGCAGCTATCGTTATGGAAACTTAAGCCACAGTGTATGGCAGTTTAATTAATTTAACAAAATACAGGAGGAATTTTTTATGAAAAATAAATTTGAAGTAAGTACATTGATTTTACGAGTGGTTTTAGGAATTAGTTTTTTCATTCACGGACTTTCAAAGTTCCAAGGTGGAATTGAAAATATTGTTGGTTGGTTTGATAGTATCGGGTTACCTGGTGTGTTTGCTTATGCAGTGGCAGTGATCGAATTGGTTGGTGGAGTAGCATTAGTCCTTGGTCTCGGCTCTAGAGTTGTGTCCATTCTTTTATCGCTAGTGATGATTGGCGCCATGGTAAAAGTAAAATTCGCTGTCGGATTTTTAGGAAATGGCCAAATGGCAGGGTATGAACTAGATTTAGCCTTCTTAGCGATGGCTGTTGTGATTGCTATTAATGACAGTAAATTGTTTGCACTTGACCAAGTGATTTTTAATAAGCAAACAAATAATAGTGGAAATAAGAAAGCTGCGTAAGCAAAAAAACTGCTAGAATCCTTATTCTAGCAGGTTTTTTCATACTTTATTGGAAGGTCTCTTTTTCAATTACTTGTGGAAGCGGCTTTTGCTTTTGGGTCATAAAGAAGAAGACGCCGACAAGCACGAGTAAGCCACCTGCGATTTGCCATGTAACGAGCCGTTCATGTAGTAAGATATAAGCTAAAAACGTCGAGCCCACAGGTTCCCCTAAAATACTCATAGAAATTGTGGTGGCATTGACATATTTGAGGAGCCAGTTGTTTATCACATGACTGACGGTAGGAACGGTCGCAAGTAAAAGGAAGATTCCCCATTCCTTACCGGGATACCCGCCGAAGGCGACGCCCGTTAAAAAGTTATAAATGATTAAAATAATGGCAGCCGAGAAAAACACACAAAAGCTATACAGCCAGTGTGATACTTTTTTCACGATGGTTTGCCCAATTAATAGGTAGCCAACAACCGAGATGACACTTAAAAAGGAAAGTACATCCCCCATAATGGCATCTTGACTCAACCCGAAATCTCCCCAGCCAATCATCATCGCGCCAATAATGGCAATCCCCATGGTCATTAGGGCAGATAAGGTGGTTCTCTCTCTAAACAGTAAAAAGCCCCCGACTAACGACACAATCGGCTGCAAAGCTAGAATGATTGTTGAACTGGCTACTGTCGTTAGCTTTAAAGATCCAAACCAAAGCACAAAATGTAAAGCTAAAAACGAGCCTGAGAAAAATAAAAAGAACCAATCTTTTTTCTCGATGTTTTTAAATTCATCTCGATGTTTCCATACGATGGGAAGCATTAAAATACTTGCAAATAACATTCGATACATACTTAAAACTGAGGCTGGTGCATCTGACCATTTGACAAAAATAGCCGAAAACGAGATGGCTATAATGGAAATGGTAAGCGGCAGGGCAATCGACCTTGATGCTTCTTCCTGTTTCATGTTCTCCCCCTAATTTTTACGTTATCATACAAAACTATTAATATATTATACTCGCGTTTTTCATAGCTCTCAACTAGGGGATTTTTACAGGAATTTCGGCAAGACGGAGAAATATTTGTCGTTTCCTGGGAAATGTTGTCCGCTGTTATAAAAAATTGCTGATTGAATGAACCAATCAGCAATTTATTAGTTATGAAATATGGTTAGCGAGCATGGTTACTAAGGCACTTAGAAGGATCGCGCCGATCATGATGGAACTATATAGTAGGCGCTTCTTTCTCTTTTTTTGTACATATACTTCTTCCGGTGTTAACCAATATGTTTTTGACATCAAATACTCTCCTTTAATAGTTGATGGCAGCTGGCTGGCGTTGTCATCCTGACAGTAGCCCCTATAGCTTTGCGTCATCACCTTTCAGTGATTTTGCCTTTAAATGATTCTTGTGCCAGTCGCCATGAAAAATTTTCAAACAATCTCGAACTTAATTATCTCCAAATCAAGATAATATCATATATAATTAATTTTGCCAAGAAGTTGTTCTGTTTTTAGGGAATAGTAAAATTAAGTAATTAATGGAGGGAAGAAATCATGGGGGATTTTCATCGTAAACCTAATGTCTATGTTGGAGAAGTGAATATTAAAGTGAAGGACTTAGAACGTTCAATTACTTTTTACCAAACCATAATTGGATTACAGGTGTTAGAAAAAGCAAAGGATCGTGCGGTCTTAACAGCAAATGGGAAAACCCCTTTAGTTACACTTGAACAGCCTGAAGATGTGGTTGCAAAGTCCGGACGTACAACGGGTTTATATCATTTCGCTATATTATTGCCAGCACGAGCTGATTTATCGGTTTTTTTACGCCATTTACTGAAAACTGGTTATCCACTTGGCGCTGCTGACCATTATGTAAGTGAAGCATTGTATCTAGATGATCCAGATGGCAATGGGATTGAAGTATATCGAGACCGTTCTGCAGATGAGTGGACCTGGAAAAATGGGATGGTTGATATGGCAACGGAACAGCTCGATGCCCAAGGAATTCTAGCTGCGAGTGATGCCGAATGGAAGGGGTTACCGTCCGAAACGTTAATGGGGCATATCCATCTTCATGTAGCAGATTTGCACAAAGCAGAAGAATTTTACACAAAAGGTCTCGGGTTTGAGCGTGTTGCCACGTATCCACAAGCTGTTTTTCTTTCAACTGGAAAATACCATCATCATATCGCAATCAACACTTGGCAGGGAGTGGGAGCGCCACCACCGCCAAGAAACAGCGTCGGTTTAAATTGGTATACACTTGTATTTCCAGAGGCGTCTGTTAGAGAGGCTGCGGTTAAGCAACTACAGCAAATAGGTGCACCTGTGAAGAAAGAGCAGGACTATTATTTGACCAATGACCCGGCAGGGAATCAAATACGTTTAGTAATTTAAATATATTTATGAAGGGAGTGGGTCAAATGACTGGAAAAATAGAATTGGCCACTTTTGCAGGTGGTTGCTTTTGGTGCATGGTCGCACCGTTTGATGAACAGCCTGGGATTAAGGAAGTGGTATCCGGCTATACTGGCGGGCATAAAGAAAATCCCACCTATGAGGAAGTATGCTCCGATACGACGGGGCATGTGGAAGCCGTTCAGATAACCTTTGATCCGTCTGTTTTTCCATATAAAAAGTTGCTTGAGTTGTTTTGGCAACAAATCGACCCAACAGATGCTGGCGGACAGTTTAATGACCGTGGAACTTCCTATAAGACGGCGATTTTTTATCATAATGAGGAACAAAGAGAGCAGGCGGAAGCATCCAAAGCAGGAGTGGCGGCGAGTGGCCGCTTCCAAAAGCCGATTGTAACGGAAATCCTTCCCGCTGCTTCTTTTTATCGGGCGGAAGAAAAGCATCAGGATTATTATAAAAAATTTCCGTTTCATTATAATCATTACCGCGAAGGCTCGGGACGTGCTCGATTTATCCGAGAGAACTGGAAGAAACGCAAAAGCGATGAAGAATTAAAGCAGGAGTTAACGCCGCTTCAATTTGAGGTGACGAGGAAGAATGCGACAGAACCTCCTTTTCGGAATGAATTTTGGAACCATACCGAAGAAGGGATTTATGTGGATATTATTTCGGGAGAACCGTTGTTTAGTTCCACGGATAAATATGATGCTGGATGTGGATGGCCCAGCTTTACGAAACCACTAAGACGAAATGAACTGGAGGAGCGGTTTGATACCTCGCATGGGATGAGGAGAATAGAGGTCCGAAGCAAATCGGCGGATTCTCACCTAGGACATGTATTTGATGATGGACCAGGTCCCGATCGTGCGCGCTATTGTATTAATTCCGCTGCGCTCCGGTTTATACCAAAAAGCAAGCTCATTGACGAAGGTTATGGTCAGTTCTTGAGGTTGTTTAACTAGATTCAAGAAGGAGTGAACACTCCTTCTTTTTTTTACAAATTTCTACAAATTACAACAATTCCTCTAAAAAATTTATGAATTTTTGACTATTTTCTAACTCTTTATGTTAAATTTATAGGTATTGTTTACTATTTTATTTTAGGGGGATGTTCTTTGAAAGAATCCAGTCTTTCCCTTTTTTCATTTAGCAAAAAGGGATTTATAACTATATTTAGTAGTGCGGTCATACTTTCATCAGTAGCTACTAATCTTGTTAATGCTCAAATAATAGATAATTCCAAGATTGTATTTTCTGAGGATATAGATTGGATGAAGCCGAATGCTACTTTGAATGGAGAAGAAATTAGTATTGATTTTAGTAAACGTTTTTCCTCTTTTTTAAAGGATGGCACCATTCAATTAGAAGCTACATCGAGTACTAATATCGTGTCGGTTTCAGTAAGTGAACTTACATTAAATTTAAACGTAAAGAGTTTTGGACAATCTGTCATAAAAGTAATAGCAAGAGATAATGAAGGGAAAGCAGTTACGGACCAATTTCATTTAAAGATTACTCAAAAAGGCGATCTTAATGGCGATGGAATAATTACTCCTGCGGATGCTCTTCTTATTTATCAAGCGACAAGTGGAAAAGTGACTTTAACAACAGAACAGATGAAACTACTAGACATTAATGGTGACGGTAAAATAACAAATGCCGATGCTAGCGAATTGATGGCTAATTACGTAGGGAAAAAGCCAATGAACACGGCTGACCGAAACTTTTTTGTTGTATTCACAGAGGTCAATGATGCCCCTATAGCAAATGATGATCACTTTACACTAAAAGAAGATGAGACATTAAAAATCGATAGTGATTTAAGTATTCTTAAAAATGACATAGAGGTCGATGGGAACTCCTTAGCGGCGAAGAAAATGAGTGATCCAGCTCACGGTGACTTAACGTTAAATCAAGATGGAACGTTCACATATGTCCCAAATAAAAATTTTAACGGATATGACCAATTTACATATAAAGTAAGTGATGGGAAAGTTGAGTCAGAAGAACGGACTGTATTCCTTGGGGTGGAAGCTGTAAATGATGCCCCAGTTGCGGAAGCTGGAACACTGAAAGTGACGGAGGACAACCAAGCCGAAGGCAAACTTACTGGAACGGATGTAGAGAATTCAGAGTTAACCTACACGATTGTGGACAATGGTAAAAAGGGTACAGTAACGATTACGGATCAAAAAACAGGAGCTTACACATATAAGCCAAATCCTAACGAAAATGGGAAAGACTCGTTCACATATAAGGTGAATGATGGAACAACGGATTCAGAAGTGGCTACCGTAGAGGTGAACATCCAAGCAGTGAACGATGCCCCGGTTGCCAAAGCAGACAGCTTCAAAGTGAAAGAGGACGAGACACTAACGGTTGATGCAAACTCTAGTATTCTCAAAAATGATGAGGATGTGGAAGGCAGCCCGTTAAAAATAAAATTAGTAAGTGAAACAGCCCATGGAAAGCTAACGCTGAATGAGGATGGGACGTTTACCTATGAACCGAAGGCTAACTTTAATGGAACTGATCAATTTGTCTATAAGGCAAATGACGGCGAGCTAGATTCAGAGGAACAGACCGTAACAATTGAAGTGGAAGCTGTAAATGATGCCCCAGTTGCGGAAGCTGGAACTCTGAAAGTGACGGAGGACATCCAAGCCGAAGGCAAACTTACTGGAACGGATGTAGAGAATTCAGAGTTAACCTACACGATTGTGGACAATGGAAAAAAAGGTACAGTAACGATTACGGATCAAAAAACAGGAGCTTACACGTATACGCCAAATCCTAACGATAATGGGAAAGACTCGTTCACATATAAGGTGAATGATGGAACAACGGATTCAGAAGTGGCTACCGTAGAGGTGAACATCCAAGCAGTGAACGATGCCCCGGTTGCCAATGCAGACAGCTTTAAAGTGAAAGAGGACGAGACGCTAACGGTTGACGCAAACTCTAGTATTCTCAAAAATGATGAGGATGTGGAAGGCAGTCCGTTAACAATAAAATTAGTAAGTGAAACAGCCCATGGAAAGCTAACGCTGAATGAGGATGGTACTTTTACTTATGAACCGAAGGCTAACTTTAATGGAACTGATCAATTTGTCTATAAGGCAAATGACGGCGAGCTAGATTCAGAGGAACAGACCGTAACAATTGAAGTGGAAGCTGTAAATGATGCCCCAGTTGCGGAAGCTGGAACACTGAAAGTGACGGAGGACATCCAAGCCGAAGGCAAACTTACTGGAACAGATATGGAGAGTTCAGAGTTAACCTACACGATTGTGGACAATGGGAAAAAAGGCACAGTAACGATTACGGATCAAAAAACAGGAGCTTACACGTATACGCCAAATCCTAACGAAAATGGGAAAGACTCATTCACATATAAGGTGAATGATGGAACAGCTGATTCAGAAGTGGCTACTGTCGAAGTGACAATTGAAGCTGTGAACGACGCACCTACCATTTCAGATCCCTCTATCAGTGGAAAGCTGTTAATAGGAGAAACCGTAAAAGGTAACTATACGTATACAGATGTGGAGAATGATGAAGAAGGAAGCTCAGTTTATCAATGGTATAGAGGAATACAGAAAGATGGCAGTGATAAATCTCCAATTAGTGGTGCGAACTCCAAAGAATATAGCATCAAAGATGAGGATGAAAATTTTTATTTATTTTTTGAAGTGAAACCAGTTGCAGTAACAGGAGAGCAAGCAAACCAATCCTTTATCATCAATACGACAGACAAAGTTGTGGGATTGACACCAGTTCTAACGATTCACCCTGATCCATATAGACCGGACCCGCTGGCACCAATAACGGAAGCAGATCTTAAGTCACAAGGTGGAACCTTTATTACGGTTGATTTAACCAATGATCAATTCAAGGAATCGATTTCAGAAAATGACTTTGTCTTAAATCACGCTCCTGATGGCTTGACGGTTGTCTCAGCCATGTTATTAGATGATACAACTGCTGGGTTATTGCTTCAATATGATGGACTTGACTTTGATTATGATATCCCTGATTTTTCAGTAACCGCGAAAGATACGGCGACGCTTAAAGGAAAAGCTGTCACATCAAATAATATGACGATAAAAGCGAGCGTAGATGCACCTTCTGCGTTTATTTCCGAATATTTGCAAGGTAGCACGTTTGATCGGTCAGCTATTGAAGTCTATTACCCTGGTGATGGTACGTCCAATCCCGTAACTGGATTAAAGCTTGAAGTGCACCAGTGGGATGTAGCAAAAGGACAAAAAAAGGTTTGGAGTCTACCATTTCTTCCGGTCACTCCTAATATGCCTTATATCGTGATTAACAGCACGTTCTATGATTTCTTTGATATAACCAATAATTGGTACTATAACGATGAGGCTTTTATTGCAATGCCAGGATTAATCAATAATGCCTTTGTCTTAAAGAAAGATGGAAAGGTCATTGATACGGTCGGAAATCCATTTGTGGATGGCCCTGCACCTATTCTACCGAATGGAGGAACGATGGTTAGAAAAAATGGGGATTAGAGATGGATTAATTCCGTATGATAAAAACCAATGGACATTGTACCCAGTGGATTCCTTCCAATATATTGGCCATCATACACCTTAATAACTAAAAGAACGTTAGAATAGTGATTTTTTAAAGGGAGATTATTAGATGAGAATGTATGTAAAGTTTAAACGATTGGCTAGTCTTACCTTGTTCATCCTTCTTCTTTCCCTGCCACTTACAGCATGGGCTGATGAGGAAAAGGGTGAGTACGATGCAACTGTAATGTTTGGTGATGTGAAGGGATCTGTTGGAGAAGTTGTCGACGTGCCGGTAAAAGTTGGTCAAGTAAAAAAAGAGATTGCTACGTATGGTATACAGGTTGATTTCGATAACAAGCATGTGAAAGTTGTTGGGATTCAACCTGAGTACGGAAGTAACTCTCAAACATGTGCGGAAGAAACAGCAGGCTGTTTCTGGTCTAACGTTAACAATGAAGAGGGTTTTTTAAGGGTGGCCTGGGCAGATCCAACTGCAGGAGATCATCCGATTCATGATAGTATGAAGCTTTTTAACATTCAAGTGGAAATCTTAAAGACAGACTATATCGGAGAGAGTAATTTATCTATAAAAGTAAAAGATCTTGAGTCGTTGTCCTTCACAGATCCATACAACAATCCACTGAAGGTTGGTATGGATTCTGGTAAATTGAATATTGTGGAAAAGACCAAAACGGACACAACTAAAGGAAAAAACAATACAAAGGACAAAGTGAACTTAGATTCCCTGCCAAAAACAGGAGACGACTCCTATATTGATACCATTCTGAATAGTGCGATTGCTGTTCTAGCAGCGAGTCTTCTAATCATGTGGTTTTATAAAAGAAGACAAAAGGGAGAAAAGACAAATTAATTAAATTGAGACTGAATTTATCTACTTGTTTCACGATGTGGAAGGACTGATAAGTTCAGTCTCTTTACTATAGTAGGTGAAATAATGAAAAAGGCTGTTTGGGTGGTTTTGATTCTTCTATTAGTGACAGCGGTATCACTTCGTATGCTTCGGTTTTATGAGGCGCGTGCAAATGAAAAGGAACGGGAAAAGCTGGAGAAAGTGTATATAAATGCGATAGAAGGGAAAACGTCTTTACATTCTTCGGAAGATAGAAAAATCATTGGGAAAATTATGATTCCCTCACTAAATATTAATTATATTATCTTAAATGTAACCACAGATAAAAATTTAGACATTTCCATTACTAAAGTAGCAGGACCAGCCGTTCATCGAAACGGAAATCTTGTTCTTGCTGGTCATAATATGAAAAATGGCAGTTTTTTTGGAAGGTTAAACCATATTACACCACAAGATAAGATTTATTTAGAAAATCGAAATGGGGAAAAAAAAGAATATAGTATGGTAGATAAATATATTGTGAATAAAAATGATTTATCCCCGTTGGACCAGTCTGATCATGAGGAAAGCATAATTACTCTTATTACATGCACACAGGATCCGAATAAAAGACTCATAGTTGTGGCAAAAAAAGATACTTAGTTTTAAAAAGATAAGTGGATGGAACAGATTTTTATATGGTCAAAAAAACCCCCGCAGTGTTGCGGGGGGAAGATCCTAAACTTTGCTATGAAACTGCATATGTATTACCTCAACAGGTTTTTCTTGAGGTTTGGAAAAATAATAGCCTTGGAATAAATCATAGCCCATTTCTTTTAAGAAGCGGAGGTCTTCTTCTCTTTCAACTCCTTCAGCAAGTGCCAATGCGTTCATCTTGTGAGCAATTGTCATCACAGATTGAGCAACTTCTTGTTTCTCAGTATCCTCGCTCACCCCGTTTGTAAATTCAAACGCAAGTTTAACGATATCCGGGTCCATTTGAGTGAGCTTTTCTACGTTATTGAAACCTACTCCTACATCGTCCAATGCGTACTTAAAGCCATGGGCCCGGTAATAATTTAAGATCGATTTTAAGTGTTCGAGATCCTCTACTTCGTCTGTTTCGACGACTTCAAATACCACCTGTTCAGGTTTAATATTCAATTGCTTGATCAAAGCGAAGGTCGTCGACAAACAGTGCTCTGGCACATAAATAGCTGTAGGAATAAAGTTAATAAAAATAAGTTGATCCTTCACGGCGGAGGCATTTCTAATCGACTGCATCCTGCACACGCGGTCGAGCGCAAATGTACGATTTCTAATCCTTGCCGCTTCAAACATCTTAAACGGAGGAATGAGCTCCCCTTTTTCATCCAACCCACGAGACAAAAGCTCATGACCGATGACATGGATGCTTCCATTCGCTACTTTAACAATTGGCTGATAATGGGTTTGAATGGAACTATTTTCTATTAATCTATCAATCCAGCTAGCCTCTCGTTCGAGTTTAAAGGTTTGAATAGGCCGTATTTTATCTAGATCCTTTAGTGGATCAACTATACTTGATAATACGGCATAAATATGTTCCGGGTCCATGTGGACTTCAAGATAATCTAGTAAATTAAATAGGACCGGCTCACTCATCCAAATCATCCGATTATTGATCCATTTCCATGACTGTTCAGAGAACTGCTTGAAATATGGAGTTAACTTTGTAGCATTTTCATTTTCAGCAAAATAGACGGTATAACCCCTAGCCGTCGGCAGACAAACTTCACATCCCATTCTCTTTCTCCCCTTAATAAATCGTATTCATCCATTATACGACAAAAAAGGACCTTTTTCCTATTTTTCTAAAAATGTCCACCTGGAACGGAAAGTGTCTTTTTGTGGTACCTGACACCCGAGGGGTTTTTTATTGTTATTTTTGGGAAGAATGGTGTTGTGAATAAAAGAAATTTATGGTAACATTAATACGAACGTAAGTTCTATTCGTGTAACTAAACTATTAAAAGAGGTGTCTTCATGATTTCTGGAATTTATCCTTATTTGGTTTTAAACGGTAATGGACAAGAAGCGGTTAAGTTTTATGAACATGCATTGGATGCGAAAGTTCTGTCAGTTCAAACATTTGGCAATATGCCAGGTAATCCAGAGCATCCTATGCCTGAAGAAGCAAAAAATCGTGTATTGAATGCCCATTTAAAAGTGGGGAATACCGACCTTATGCTTTCCGACACGTTCCCAGGTCATCCTTATGAGTTAGGCCATCAGGTGACGATTGCGATAAGCATCACTGACGAAGAAAAATCAAAGGAAGTTTTCAGTAAATTGGAAGACGGCGGAAAAGTCAACATGCCTCTGCAACAAACCTTCTGGAGCCCGTTATATGGGCAAGTTACTGATAAGTTCGGTGTCACTTGGCAGGTTTCAACAGAATCGAAATAGTTGAATGTAAAAAAGGAAAGTTGCATTTAAGCAGCTTTCCTAGTTACTTTTTGTGAGTTGACTTTCCTCTGTGATTAGGTGGTACTTTAAGATGAAGTAAACGGTTAAGATTCCTAGTGAATCAATCACCAAATCATACAACCGGCCGTCTCTTCCAAAATAAAGCTGAAGAATCTCCGTCATTAACGCAAAAGTAACAGAGATCATCATTGACCATTTGTGATTCTTTAACCATCTAAAAAGAAGGTAATCAAATATAGCAAACCCTATGAAATGTCCTGTTTTTACGATGATAAAATAATGATGAATGGTGCTGATATCCTGTAAATAAAAGAACGATAAATAATCTGGGGCCACTACCCACTTAAAACTTATAGCTTGATCCCGAAAGAGCAATCCTAGATTACTGGTCCACGTATGCACCAATAATATGATCCCCCAGATGATTACTGGAACTATTTTAAATTGCCGTCCTTTTAAACCTTCTAAACGCATATTTTTCCAACTTCCCTATTCTGTTATGACACTACTTTTACTATTCATTTCCATATCGTATATCAAATCATACGTAAAAGGATACAAAAAAATATCCCGACGACCATTGGCAGTTGGGATATAGCTGTCGAATTTACGCCTTCCGACCCTTTAATTTGTTGGTTAAAGCATGTAATTGCTCCATGAGTTGCTTGTATTCGTCTAGTTCAATTTTACAGGATTGAATTTCCTTCACGACCATTGTAGTAATCGGTTGTTTTTCTTCATAGGCTCTCTTTTCTAAATGAATATAAACTTTTCGTTCGTCTGTGGTGGAACGCTCTTTACGAAGCCAGCCATTGGCTGCCATCCGAGTAATCATTGGCGTTAGGGTTCCTGTACCTAGGTTTAACCGTTCCCCTAATTCTTTCATTAGAAGACCATCATCTTCCCATAATGCCAATAGAACTAAGTATTGAGGGTAGGTTAATCCAAATGGTTGCAAAACGCTTGTATAAAGTTTATTAAATTCACTAGCTGTTTCATAAACTGAAAAGCATAATTGTTTTTCTAACGTTAAGAAGTCTTCCATGATGATCTCACCTTATTTTCATTGCTTTTTTAGTGTGATGCTGAAGTAGATAGTAATTTCACTACATCTGCTTCAATTTTGTCAGGTGTCGTGGTTGGGGCATAACGTTCGATCACCTGGCCATTGCTGTCAATCAGGAATTTTGTGAAATTCCATTTAATCATGCCACCTAATAGACCCTTTTTTTGATCTTTCAAATACTTGAATAAGGGGTCAGCGTTGACGCCGTTCACATCAATTTTGGCAAAAATGGGGAAGGAAACCCCGTAGTTTAATTGGCAAAATTGAGTGGTCTCTTCAATATTATCGAATTCCTGATTGTTGAACTGATCACATGGGAAGCCCAGTATTTCTAGTCCATCGTCCTTGTATTTATCATATAATTCCTGAAGGCCAGTAAATTGAGGAGTTAACCCGCACTTACTCGCTGTATTGACAATCAGCAGCGGTTTTCCCTCGTAATCTTTTAAAGATTTGTTCTCACCATTTGTCTTCTTGACTGTAAAATTATAAACGGTTTTCATCATTCATTCCTCCTCAATTGTTGACAATTTGTTAATTTAGATAAATCGCTAACGATTTAATCTTACACGATTTAAATGAGATTTACAAGAATGATGACTTACATAAAAAAGCCCAAAACTTATGTAATAAGAATTGGGCTGTTCCTTCAGGATGGTGTGTGGCATTCTACAGAGTCTATTTTAGGATGCACCCCGCGGGATTCAATAAATCGCTGTATTCGTTTGAGTGCTTCTTGCAACTGGGGCATAGAAGTAGCATAGCTGCAGCGGATATATCCTTCGCCGCTTTCACCAAATACATGACCGGGAACCACCGCAACTTTTTCCTGCATAAGCAATTCTTCAGCGAATTGCTCGGAGCTAAGGCCTGTAGCACGTATTGATGGAAATACATAAAAGGCACCGCCAGGAGTATGGCAATCGAGGCCCATTTGATTCAAAGCTTGGACTACGAAGTTTCTTCTTCTCCTATAGCTGTTCCGCATCGATTCCACTTCATGATAGGTATTCCTTAATGCTTCAATGGCACCGTGCTGAAGCATATTTGGTGCGCACATAGTTGTATATTGAAAAATTTTCAGCATGACCTCGACAAATTCCTTCGGGGCCGCTAAGAACCCTAATCTCCATCCAGTCATGGCAAAACCTTTTGAAAAACCGTTGATTAATATGGTTCGTTCATACATGCCCTCAATAGAGGCAATGCTAGTAAAACTTTCATCGTAGGTTAATTCAGCATAGATTTCGTCTGAAACGACAAGGAGGTCATGCTTTTTTAGTACCTTTGCAATTTCCAAAAGCTCATCCTTGGTTAGCGTACTGCCTGTCGGGTTGTTAGGTGAGCACAGGAGAATAGCTTTTGTTTTTTCAGTGATCGCTGCTTCGATTTGTGCAGCAGTCACCTTAAATCCATTAACTGGCGATGTAGCCACAGCGATTGGTGTTCCACCAGCGATGGAAACCAATGGGGCATACGAGACGAAGGCTGGTTCGACAATCAGCACTTCATCTCCTTGGTTTAAAATTGCCCGAAAGGCAAGATCGATTGCCTGGCTAGCTCCAATCGTTACTATAACTTGATTCGTTGGATCATAGTCCACCCCAAATCGTGTGCCAAGATAAGAGGTGATCTCCTGTCTTAATTCAAGCAATCCTGGATTGGCTGTGTAGGAGGTAAACCCTTGTTCGATAGATAAAATGGCTGCCTCACGTATGCTCCAAGGTGTGACGAAGTCTGGCTCGCCCACCCCTAAAGAAATAACGCCTTCCATGCTTGCGGCAAGGTCAAAAAATTTTCGGATCCCAGAAGGCTGCAGCTCTTTAGCCGTTTGGGATAGATAGCGATTATACTCGAGACTCATGGTGTAACCACCATTCTTCTGTCTTTGTCCTCAGTGTCACTGCTAAATAGCACGCCATCATGCTTGTATTTTTTTAACATGAAATGGGTGGTGGTGGAAACGACGTTCTCAATTGTCGATAATTTTTCTGAGACAAAGGTGGCAATTTGATTCATAGTCTTTCCTTCAACCGTAATCGAAAGGTCGTAGGCGCCTGACATAAGGTACAATGAGGAGACTTCGGGAAAACGAGAAATGCGGCCGGCAACCTCATCAAAACCTACCCCTCGTTTTGGAGTGACCTTCACATCGATCATTGCGACAACATTTTCCTGGCCTTCAACTTTGCTCCAGTCAATTAAGGTAGGGTAGCTCATTATGATTTTTGCTTGTTCTAGCTTTTCGATTGTTTGGTTCACTGTTTCTTCGCTGCACAATGCCATCGATGCGATGGTTTCCACTGATATTTTGTGGTTTTCTTCTACAATTTTTAGAATTTCAATTTCCTCACTGCTAAGTCGCATGTGCGGTCCACCTCCACTTTCGTTTTTCGTACTATAAGAATATATAAAATTCGACTTTGAGAATTGTCCAGCTCCAGCGCCTAGCCCCTCGTGTCAAATAACCTCCGCAATAAAAGTCAAAGTGCGGACTTTTCTTGCTGAAGAACATTTGCCTGTCGGGGCTGATCAAGGCGTCTGTGCTTTTCTTACTTATTGATGATTTTAATCTCTTTTGCGTTGGTTGTCACGCTCATTTAGTGGAAAGATAAATATAATTTGAAAGATTCATATTGTTGGAAAATATGTGATGAGTGAGGGAAGTTATAGTTGTCAACTTGCCAAAGGTTACCTTAAGGGAAATGAAACTAACCGAAGTAGAAGACCGTTGTTCAATAGAATAAAAGAAGGTATGGCTGAATAGCTGCCATACCTTTATCATACCTGGGGAGTTCTGTGGGTACCCATAATATGTTACAACGCTTCTTTAATCACCTTTTTATAATAGTTCACGGAGAGTACGCCAAAAATGGAGTAAAAAGCGGTGTAGAGAACCATGACAATAATCATCGGTGTCCAAAGTTCTGCTCCGAACAGGAACCAGCCGGATTGGACGGCGAAGTAGCTATGAACGAGTCCAATTATTAACGGGATGCCGAAGCTGAATAATTGCTTCATGGTGATTCCGCCGACCAGGTCACCCTGGGTGAAGCCCAGTTTTCTTAATATCGTATAATGCGGCTGTTCTTCTTCACTTTCCCCCATCTGTTTAAAATATAGGATACAACCAGATGTCACTAAGAACGTTAACCCTAAGAAGCCCACGATAAACATGATCAGTCCCATCGTTTGTTTCTGACTGTTGCTCATTTCAAGACGAGAGTCAAAGCCCGGATTCTTGGTAAATTTCATGTCTTTAAAGATGGCGTTCGCTTCTTTTAATTGGTCTTCGTTTTTTAAAGTAAATCCAATAAACACAGACGATTCTTTTTGTAGTGAAGGATCGGCATCTTTTTGTAACTGTTCGAAAATAGTGTCATCCACAATGGCGACTGGCTGGCCGCCATTCGTGTAATACCAAGAGATGAGGTGAAGATCCTTTAACCCTAAATAGTCTTGTGGAATGACTTCCGTTTTTCCTTTTAGCTCGATTTTTCCTGAGTCCTTCAAAGGCATAAATTTTTTCAGTAAATCGTTATAGCCCGTAAAGACGGTATCCTTTGGCCCAACATCCAGCCCCGCGACCTCTTGATCGCTAATGACTGAAATTGACATGCTCTTTGGATCCAGTTTCATTCCTTCAAGGTTGGAATTCATGATTGATTTTAAGTTGGCGTTGATTTGGATAACATCAATCTTCTTCTCACTAACCTTCATATTCTTTGCTTCAAGTGCGTCCTTAAATTGTGCCGCTGCATCTGTATCGGTAAAAGCAAAATCTGATGCTACTTGATCTTTTGCTGTTTTTTCCGCTGAATAGTAGGAGATATAACTTAGACACAACAGGGCAATGGCAAGGGCGGAAACAGTCGTAATGATGGTTAACAAAAGAGCGTTCGATTTCATCCGAAACATGATCGACGAAAGGGAAAGCACCTCGTAAATCTTAAGGTAGCCGTCTTTCTTTTTCCGAATGAGATGAAAAAGGAAACTAACAGTCCCTTTGTAAAACAGGTACGTCCCGATAATGACCGATGCCAAAATTCCTGTCATCGCCATGAATAGCTCCATCATCTCGGTGAAATCGCCGGAAAACAACTTCGACGATAGATAATAACCGAACCCAATCAAGAGGATTCCAACTGTCCCCAAAATCATTTCCAATATAGATAGCTTTTTCGCTTTGCCTTCTGTCGATGAAAGGACCCTAAATAAGGCTAAAATCGTTTGTCTTTTAATGAAGACAAAATTCATCAGCAGGATGAACAGATAAATCACCCCAAACACAATAAGGGATTGAGTCAATGCCTGGCTGGAAAAGTGAAGGGTCGCAATCGCATCTACCTTCGTAATTTTAAATAAAATCATAATGATTAATTTGGAAACCGAGAAACCAATAAAGATCCCGACAATGAGTGAACCAAAGTAAAGAATAAAGTTCTCAGCACTGACAATGCGAAAAATCCTGTTCTTGGTCATCCCAATTAATTGAAACAAACCAATTTCCTTGCTTCGCCGTTTTAGAAAAATATTGTTGGCATATAAAACAAAGATGCTCACAATCCCCACAAGCAGGATGGAGCCCGCTCGAATCGCTGCCGCTCCTTTGATCGTTCCTTTCGTTGAATCTAATGCAGGGTCATATTGCAGTGTGACAAATGAGAAATACAGAGCGACGCTAAAGATTAGCGCAAACACATAAAGAAAATAGTTTTTTAGATTTTTCTTAAGGTTTCGAAGGATGAGGTGATTAATGCTCATATTGCACCCCGCCTAAAACCCCTTGGGTCTTCATGATATCTTGAAAGAACGCCTGGCGCGTTTGATCACCTTTATTCAACTGCGTATACATCTGACCGTCTTTTATAAAAATTACTCTGCCGCAATAGCTGGCCGCCACAGGATCATGGGTGACCATCACAATCGTGGCTTGGCGTCTTTGGTTTAATTGACTGAGTTTGTTTAATAAATCAGAGGCAGATTTGGAATCCAAGGCACCGGTTGGTTCGTCTGCAAAAATAATGCTTGGTTCGTGGATGAACGCACGAGCGGCAGAGGTCCGTTGTTTTTGTCCTCCGGAAATTTCATTCGGGTACTTATCCTTTAGTTCATATATTCCCAGCTCGTCTGCCACTTCCTTGAATTTGGCGTCTGCTTCTTGTTTGGACACTTTGGCAATCGACAGGGGTAACAGGATGTTTTCTTTGACTGTCAGCGTATCAAGCAGGTTATATTCTTGAAAAATAAACCCTAGATGATGCTTGCGGAACTCTGCCAGTTGTTTTTCCTTCATATTTGTCATTTCTTTTCCTTCGATTTGAATGGATCCTTGGCTCACCTGGTCAATGGAAGAAAGAACATTGAGCAGGGTGGTTTTTCCTGAGCCAGAGGCCCCCATGATGCTTACGAATTCGCCTTTTTCAATAGTTAGATTGATGCCTTTTAGGACTTCTTGTTTATTAAATTTATTGCCGTAGCTTTTATGAATTTTGCTTGCTTGTAGAATAGTCATTCCGATCCACACTCCTTTATTCGATAGCTTTATTTAAGTCTTTTAACAAGTATGTTGATTTCCGTTTCAGGCACGAGCGGTTCGTGGGTGTTTCGGCGAGTCTCCTCGGCGAAACGCGCCTGCGGGGTCTCCCCTGAACCATACTCCCACAGGACATTGAATTTGCTTCATCGAATCAACACCGCACGAAGGAAATGCGATAGCATTTTCGAGGATCTTCGTGCCTTCCACTCCAATCAACAGGATGCCAAATTTACACTAAAGCTTTAACATACCCTAATTATAAAAGGAAAGGCTGTTCTCATCCTTCGATTGGTCTAACAAAATAAGAGAAGCATGTGACAATGTTGTCACATGCCGATGATGTTGTTGAAGTCGTTTCTTTTTGGAAAACGTAAGGTAAAGGTGGTTCCTTTTCCTAGTGTGGACTGGACCTCCATCGTGATCAGCAGGGGTTTTGCCGCTTTTTTAGCGAGATAAAGTCCCATGCCTGTCGCTTTGTTATCATGATGATTGATTGTAGAGGTAAAGCCTTTTTCAAATATGCGCGGTAGATCTTTTGGGTCAATCCCGCGGCCAAAGTCCTGAATTTCGAGAATGGTCTGTCCCATTTTTTCGCAACTCGTGATGACAATATCGGAAGCCTCGCTGTATTTCACCGCATTCGTTAACAGCTGTCTTATGATAAAAGCAAGCCATTTACTGTCACTTAGAACAGAAGGGACCTGTAAATCAACGTCAAAGCCAATCCCTTTTTGCATACACCAGGATTGTAACCCGCGAATCTCTGTAAAAATAATCGATTTTAAGTCGGTTTGCTCGATATACAAATCGTTTTCCATAAAAGGAATGCGTCTTTGGTGCAACTGTTGGTCTAACAGATGATGAATACGCAGCCACTCATAGGTTAGTTTTGTTTTTACTGGTTCGTCATTCATGTGTTCCAGCATTAAATACATCGCAGTTAACGGAGTCTTCACTTCATGAATCCAGGCAAGGAGATCATCTTTTTCATCTTCTAAAGTCACCAAGTTGTGTGAGGCCTCCCGCTTCAAACGCCTGGTTTGGTTCGTTAGAGTTTGTTGCATTATTTTTTCAAAAGGGCTGTCAGCCGAAGTCGATAAATCTAAGTCATTCTCCCATTCCACCAAACTTTTAAAAAACTTCGTCTCTCTATGGTAACGAAGGATCAAGAATAGGATAAAGATGATCCCCGATAAAAACACCATATAAAGGATAGGTGTAAACGGAATGGCAGAATCAATCGAAGCAATAAATAGGAAAAGCCCTTGGATACCAATAAAAAGGGCAATCCAGCTGCGACGTTCTATAAAGAATTGCTTTATCATAAAAACCTTTCCTCTTCAATCGCTATGTATCCTTGGCCGACCTTTGTTTCGATATACTGTCCTAGGCCCAGCTCATCTAGTTTTTTACGCAAGCGATTAACGTTAACGGTTAACGTGTTGTCGCTCACAAACCGCTCGTCGTCCCATAGGCTTTTAATTAAATCTTCCCGTGTGACTATTTTGTTTTTATGCTCAATTAAGAGCTTCAAGATAAAAATCTCATTCTTGGTCAGTTCAACGGTTCCGGCATCATGGCTGACGGTATTGCGCGGATAATCGATAGTGGCCCCGCACCATGTTTTCAGCTCCGTTTGTTCTGAATTGTAATTATAGACACGACGAAGAATCGCCTGTATTTTCGCAATCAGGACCTCAAAATGAAATGGTTTTTGAATAAAATCATCCGCCCCCAGCTGCATCGACATCACCATATCGGTGGGATGGTCGCGCGAGGATAGAAACAGAATGGGCACGTTGGAATGGGAACGAATCATTCGGCACCAATGAAACCCATCGAATTTCGGCAATTGGATATCGATAATGACTAAGTCCGGTTTCTGTTCGGTAAATTCCTGAAGAACTTTGCTGAAATCCGATATCCCCACCACATCGTAAGACCAGTCGATTAACCGTTCCTTTATTTCATGAAATAGCGTTGTATCATCTTCTATTAGTAAAAGTTTAAACATTTCACTCACCACACTTCAGTTACTCATAGTACGATTGTATAGCAAAATTTTCCTGTATGCTAGAGGAATCACTTAAACCGATATTTTGGAAAAATTAGTGTATAATAGGTTGAATATCGCAAAAACGGGAGACGAGAGTATTGGAAAAACAGAATAGCAGGTACAGATGGGTTGTGTTTGCCACAGTGTTATTTGCGTATGGTCTTATTGTGAGCCAGCGAACAGCCCCGGGATTGATTTCCGATCAACTAATGAAGGATTTCAGCCTAACCGCATCTACCATCGGATTATTAACAAGTATACAATTTTTTGCCTATGCGGGGCTGCAGATTCCGATTGGAATCCTGTCTGACCGTTTTGGGCCGAACTTTTTCCTCGTAATCGGGGCACTTCTAAATGGAATCGGAACACTCATTTACAGTGTGGCGCCGAATGAATATGCCCTTTTATTTGCTCGCTTTTTAGCGGGGATTGGGGATGCAACTATTTGGGTCAATTTGGTGTTGATTTTAAGTCAATGGTTTAAGGTGAACGAATTTGTCCGTTTGCTTGGGTTTGCGGGAATGACAGGCAGTTTGGGATTCCTATTGGCAACTGTACCCTACTCCGCCTGGATCGCTGAAGCAGGCTGGCGAACACCGTTTTTCACAACGGGTGTTGTGTTAGTTTTAGCAGGGCTTCTTTTGTATTATGTATTAGTTAGAAAACCAAAGCAGTTATTTAAGAATGAAGATAAAAAAGTTGTCAAACCAAAGAAGGAACGGGAAAAAACACTAGTTTTACTGCGTCGAATCTTTTCGGACCGACAGGCATGGGCTACTTTCCTTTGTCACTTTGGCGTGGTGGGTACGTATGTCGGATTTATCGGCTCGTGGGCCGTACCATATGGAATGCATGTGTATGGCATGTCGCGTTCTGGTTCTAGTCAGCTGATTATGATTGGATTGGTCGGAGCTCTTTTGGGTGCACCTCTGACTAGCTGGATCTCAAGCCGAGTCGATTCGATTAAACGTCCGTATATTGTAGTGCATTTACTTGTCTTGATCAGTTGGATTTCGTTTTTAGTATTGAACGGGAAGCCTTCCTATCCGATGCTAGTTCTAATCTTTTTCGTCATCGGCTACGGAAATGGAGCAAGTGCGCTGACGTTTGCTGTCGTACGGAAATCATTTGATATCAAGGTTGTTGGTGTCGTGTCAGGAGTAGCCAATACCGGTGGTTTTCTAAGCGCCGTCCTATTACCAGGGATTTTCGGGAAGGTACTCGACCATTTCCACTCTTCGCCGGTGAACGTCGGCTATCACTATGGATTTATCATTCCGGTTATCTTTTCGCTGATTGGTTTGATTGGCGGAGTGATGATCAAGGAACAGCGTCGGGAAGCCAAACAGCGGCGGCAAGCCGTCGTATAGGGCGCGGAGCGGAATGCGAAGCAGTGTGATTCTATTATTAGAATTACACTGCTTTTTTGTATTCAAGAAAAAGAAAATGAGGGTATTAGTAGAAATGATTATATTTACTTTTATCTGTATAGAAAGAGGAGCAAAAAATAGAAGATGCCAGGATGTAGATCTACTTTTTTGAGCAAGTGGCAGAAAAAATAGAAGATGCCAGGTTCTAGATCTACTTTTAAGAGCAAGAAGCACAAAAAGTAGAAGTAGCCAGTGTCTAGATCTACTTTTAAGAGCAAGAACCAGCAAAAAGTAGAAGTAGCCAGTGTCTAGATCTACTTTTAAGAGCAAGAACCAGTAAAAAGTAGAAGTAGCCAGTGTCTAGATCTACTTTTAAGAGCAAGAACCAGTAAAAAGTAGAAGTAGCCAGTGTCTAGATCTACTTTTAAGAGCAAGAACCAGTAAAAAGTAGAAGTAGCCAGTGTCTAGATCTACTTTTAAGAGCAAGAACCAGTAAAAAGTAGAAGTAGCCAGTGTCTAGATCTACTTTTAAGAGCAAGAACCAGTAAAAAGTAGAAGTAGCCAGTGTCTAGATCTACTTTTTGAGCAAGAAGCAGCAAAAAGTAGAAGTAGCCAGGTTCTAGATCTACTTTAATGAGCAAGAACCAGTAAAAAGTAGAAGTAGCCAGTGTCTAGATCTACTTTTATAAGCAAGAAGCAGCAAAAAGTAGAAGTAGTCCGGTTCAAGATCTATTTTTTTCGGCAAGAAGAAGCAAAAAATAGACGTATCTAGTTGCATACGTACATAGGTAGATATAAAAGAAGCCGAATCCCACACACATGGGTCCGGCCGCATCTTTAGTAAGGTTTAATTATAGAAAAAACCAATGACTATTTTTATCCATCCGAGAAAAGCAATCCACAGTGGGACACTTAACGTTGTCCCCCACAACAACCCCGCGAAAAAATTCCCCTTTTCTTCCATGAAATCCACTCCTACCTGAAAGTTGACAAACGAATCATTGCTTTCATCAGTATGGTCATAATGTTGGGTTTTTAACTATTCGGTTCAGTTTTTTACTGTAGTGCAATATGTAGCTTACCCTAATGGATATATTCCCTTCAAAAATAGCACATAAACATCAAAAATAGATGAAAATCCTGACAGTAAGCGGATCACTTTTTTTCGACAGAGCTATTTCAACTACTCCCAAGAATAGGATCTGTTTTTAAAGAATTTCCAATAATAAGGGCATTTTGATTCATCTGGTTTTAGGTGAAAAGATGTGTTTCTTGCGAATCGTGCCGAAAACGGTCAAAAACTATTTTTTTACCTCGAATGTTCTCCATGAAAGTACGATTCGTTGAAAGGGGGTGAAATCTTGCACATCCGCCATTTTCTTATTACGGGATTGATGGTCGGAGCAGCGATGTTTTTACCAGGTCAGGCATTTGCTGAACAAAACGACTCAAATGGTCAGCAACACTCATCAAAAGGGTTCGTTCAAAGTCAATCTTCAGTTAAATCTGATCATGCAGAAAAAGCAAATATTCCGGTAAAAGCAGAGAGCGCAAAATCCCAAGAAAAATCGATTGTGGTCCCAAACAATGCACAATCCAATCAGGGGAAATCGAAACAGCAGGCATACAATAGTATTCCTCAACAGGCTGCTGTACACAAACCAACCGATTTGCCGAGTCAGGCAAAAGTAAAAGTGGAACTTCCGACAAAAAAACCGGAGGTCAGCACATATACTCGCGGGAATGGAAAAGGCACAGCACAACAGGAAAAGAAACAAGTAGTACTCGAGGAACAAACAGCTTCTGAAAAGGTTGTTAAAAAGCCTGATGTTAATTCCTTACATAAAGAGGGAGCGGTTAAAACTCATATAAAGAGAGTGAACACGTTAGATTCTCAACAAAAGAGTTCGTATGTATCGCTATCCAAAAAGGAAAGCAGTTTTGAAACCCCTGTGAAGGAACCGCAAAAGCAGGGACCTATCCCAGAAAGTAAGGAAGAAATTCCAACAATCAGCCAATCATTAAGTGCCAGCCAACGAACGAATAGTTCAGGCGGGACTTCCAATGATCGAGGCAATCTGGGAGTAGGTTCGTTGGGAATGATGGATAAATGGTTTGACTGGAATGATCTTTATGACGTCCAGCTTGTTCATCCTTTCCATTCACGGATTGCATGGATGATTCATCAATGGGAAAATGCTCCACCTTCACCACCACCGCAGAAAGCTCCTTTATTAGAAACGGTTACCCGCAGCTAAAAGCCAACGGAACACATAATAAAAGGAGCGAAATAAAAAATGAAACATTACCTAAATTACAATAAAGTCTTTAAATCTCTTGTATTAGCTGGAGCAGTATCTTTTGGAGTTTTTGCTGGAGGACATTTTACTGAAGCAGCAGGGCATGGAAATGGTAATGCTGGGCAAAGTGTTCACGTGAACAATGGAAATAGTATCAAGATGAACGGAAATGGCCATGCGGCAGTTAGGGTACAGCCGAAATTAGAAGTAAAGGCTTCTGTTAAGGCTCAGGTAGGCAAGGCTAGCAAGTCACAAGCAAGTATCCACGCAAGTGAAACAGCGAAGATGCATGCTGCACCAAATTCAGCTGTGCACGGTAAAGTTGAACAGCCTAAAGTAGAGGCAACTGAAGAGACTCCAGTTCAACAACCTGCTACAGAAGAAGCTACTCCGGTACAAACAGAAGTATCAACTGAGCCAGCTGTAACGACTGAACCAGTTGAAACAACGGAAGCTAAAATGACTGAACCAGCGCAAGTTGAAAAAGACGATGTTGCGGTGAAGGATGAAGAAAAAGAAGAAGCAGTTAAAGAAGATGAAAAAGATGCCGATCTTGATGCAGATAAAGCAGTAAAGACGGAAGAAAAAGAAGATGAAGATGAGAAATCTAAGTCTGAGAGAATGCTAAAAGAAACGCATGTTATTGTTAAGTCAAATGACGAAGAAAATGCACAGGCTGTTTTAGAAGATGAAGATGATGCTGAAAAAGTAAATCCATCTGCAGCTAACAAAGCAAAGTCTAAAGCAAGTGCACATGCAAGTGAAACAGCAAAATTACATGCAGCACCAAACTCTGCAGTATTAGCTGGTTCAGAAAAAGCAACTGATGTTGTAACTGAACAGCCTGCTGAAGAAACTACAGACGTAGTAGCAGACGATGCAACTGAAGAAGCAACAGAAGTAGTAGCAGATGATGCAACTGAAGAAGCAACAAACGTTGTAACTGACGATGCGACTGAAGAAGCAACAGAAGTAGTAGCAGACGATGCAACTGAAGAAGCAACAGACGTAGTAACTGACGATGCGACTGAAGAAGCAACAGACGTAGTAACTGACGATGCAACTGAACAAGAAAAAGCTGAAGAAACTACTGAAAAAGTAAACGCATCTGCAGCTAACAAAGCAAAGTCTCAAGCAAGTGCACATGCAAGTGAAACAGCAAAATTACATGCAGCACCAAACTCTGCAGTATTAGCTGGTTCAGAAGAAGAGTCAACTGATGTTGTAACTGAACAGCCGGCTGAAGAAACTACTGACGTTGTAGCAGATGAAACAACTGAAGTGCAAACTGACCAACCCGCTGAAGAAGCAACAGCTGTGGAAACAGAAGGTACAACAGAAGATACTGCAACAGTAGAAGCTGAAGGTACACCTGAAGAAACAGCAACAGTTGAAGCAGACGATACAACAGTAGAAGCAACGGACGTAGTAACTGACGATGCAACTGAACAAGAAAAAGCTGAAGAAACTACTGAAAAAGTAAACCCATCTGCAGCTAACAAAGCAAAGTCTCAAGCAAGTGTACATGCAAGTGAAACAGCAAAACTACATGCAGCACCAAACTCTGCAGTATTAGCTGGTTCAGAAGAAGAGTCAACAGATGTTGTAACTGAACAGCCGGCTGAAGAAACTACTGACGTTGTAGCAGATGAAACAACTGAAGTGCAAACTGACCAACCCGCTGAAGAAGCAACAGCTGTGGAAACAGAAGGTACAACAGAAGATACTGCAACAGTAGAAGCAGACAAAACATCAGAAGATGCTGCAACAGTTGAAGCAGACAATGCAACAGAAGAAACAGCAACAGTTGAAGCAGACAAAACAACTGAAGAAGCAACAAAAGTAGTTAGTCCATCTGAAACTATTAAAGATGCAAAACTAGAAGCTACAGTCAATTCTTTTGTTTTATTTGTGAAAAAGTTGATGCAAATGCTAATGTTGAAATGGTAAAAATTCAACATTGTAGCTGACAACGAAGCAACCGTTCAAGCCGCTACAAAAGAATTAGCTAGCTAGAAGAAAAACCGAGGGAATTTTTCCTCGGTTTTTTTGTATTTCCATACACATTACGCTTTCAAACCAGAAGGAAAATATATTTCTATTGTCGAAATAAATAGAGGTGAAGATTAATATAATTGGGGGCAGCGAGATGGCAGGTAGAAAAGTCGAATCAAAGGATTTATATGAATTGAAATCTGTGGTAAATCCACAATTTTCTCCGGATGGACAATCGTTCGTATATGTGCAAACAACCATCGATCAAGAAACGGATGAATATGAGTCACATATTTTTTACCAAACAGTTGAGCCAGATGGCCAACCCATTCAATGGACATATGGAAAAGGGAAAAATCATTCACCGCGTTGGT
The DNA here is from genome assembly GCF_030818775.1 of Bacillus sp. SORGH_AS_0510. Classification (NCBI taxonomy): domain Bacteria; kingdom Bacillati; phylum Bacillota; class Bacilli; order Caryophanales; family Bacillaceae; genus Bacillus; species Bacillus sp. SORGH_AS_0510. Next base: position 1,047,460 of record NZ_JAUTAU010000001.1, read on the forward strand.
CCCCAGATGGAAGTGAGCTTGCGTTTGTCTCCAACCGAAGCGGGAAGAATCAAATCCATATACTAAGTGCAAACGGGGGAGAGGCGCGCCAACTAACTTTTCTTCCAAGTGGGGCGAGCAATCCTGTATGGTCGCCAGATGGATGTCAAATCGCTTTTACTACTTCCATGAAACCAGAGCAAACCATTTTTGATAAAAATGAAGAGAAAAAGCAAGAGAAACCAGTACCGCTAGAAGTGACGAAAATGCGCTATAAATCAGATGCCAGCGGCTTTTGGCAGGGAACCTTCCAACAAGTTGTATTAGCCAATGTAAAAACTGGAGAATTAGCGCAACTCACCGAATGCGAGCATGATGTGTCACTCTACAGCTGGTCACCTGACGGGAAGTATCTTGCGGTTGGAGCAGATTTATCAGAGGATTCAGATGCATCGTTTATTTATGATGTGTTTCTATTAGATGTCGCCACAAAAGAATTAACAAAAGTAACTGATTCCACCGGCTATTTTGGCAGTGCTGCTTGGTCACCAGATGGGAAGTATCTTGGAATGTTAGGGCATGAAAGGGAATTTGAGAATGCCACGCATACAAAAATCTGGATGTATACTTTCCAAAGTAGAGAACTGAAGTGTGTCACTACGAACTGGGATGTACCAGTGGGTGACTATATGGTGGGAGACTTCCATCAAGGGGCTTCCTCTCCAGGATTGCAGTGGAAAAGTGATAGCAAAGGGTTCTATTTCGTCGGGGCCGAAAAAGGGAATATCAATCTCTATTTCAGCGATATAAATGGTGACATTCAACCTATTCTCAAGGGTGAGCACCATGTTTATGGGTATGCGATTCACTCGGAATCGCAGAAAGCATTAGCTGCGATTAGTCAGCCAACAGATATCGGGGACCTTTACTTGTTCAGCCTTTCAGGGGAAGCCGCCCTTGAAAAGCGCACACAGGTGAACGGTTCATTTTTAACAGAAACGACCTTGTCCCAGCCTGAGGCCATTGAATTTGAAGGAGCAAATGGTTGGAAGGTACATGGCTGGCTGATGAAGCCGGTTGGTTTTGAAAAAGGAAAGAAATACCCGCTATTACTTGAAATTCATGGTGGACCTCATATGATGTACGGGAATACCTATATGAATGAGTTTCAGATATTAGCTGCAAAAGGCTATGCGGTACTATATGTGAATCCAAGAGGTGGGCACGGATATGGGCAAGCATTCGTCGATGCCGTTCGGGGTGATTATGGCGGCAACGACTATCAGGATCTCATGAGTGCTGTGGATTATGTGTTGGAAACCTATGATTTTATTGATGAGAAACGTCTCGGTGTTACCGGCGGAAGCTACGGCGGTTTTATGACGAATTGGATTGTTGGCCATACGAATCGATTTAAAGCTGCGGTAACTCAGCGATCCATCTCGAACTGGATTAGTTTTTATGGAGTCAGCGATATCGGCTATTATTTCACGGAGTGGCAAATCGACGGTGATTTCCGCGATATTCAAAAGCTGTGGAAGCATTCTCCGCTTGCTTATGTTGAAAAAGTAGAAACCCCACTGTTAATTTTGCATAGTGAAAAGGATTTCCGCTGCCCAATTGAGCAGGCTGAACAGCTATTTATCGCCTTAAAAAGATTAGGCAAGAAAACGAAATTCGTTCGTTTTCCAGAAGAAAACCACGAGCTTTCAAGAAGCGGCAAGCCAAGCCTCAGAAAAAGCAGGTTGGATTATATCCTAGGATGGTTTGAGGAAAATCTCTAATATTGAACACAAAAAAGCCGTAATCCATGAGATTACGGCTCTTATTTTATAAGAAAAGACTTAAGGTGCGAGAATTGTACAAAAGGAAGTTAAAATCATTATTCTTATCAACATATCTAGCATGAACAACCACTCCTTCAGGAATCGATTGATTACATGACTAATTATATAGCCCGTATATTGAGTTTGTATATGTAAATTGTAAATTAATTGTTAATTTGCGAATGGAAAATATTTGAAAGTCTTTTGTCGTTATGGAAAAAATTCCTTGAAAGTGAACAATCTGTCATTTACGATTAAATAGGAATATTGTCCCGCACAGGGATGAATGAAGGGGGAAACAGGTTGTTAGAAGTACAAAACCTAGCAAAATATTATGGCGAAAAAGCCGCCGTAGAATCATTATCGTTCACGGTTTCTAAAGGCGAAGTGTTCGGCCTCCTTGGACGAAATGGGGCAGGGAAGACAACAACAATCAAAATGATGCTTGGTCTTGTCGCTCCCAATCACGGCCATGTGTTATGGAATAGCAAAAAAGGCTTGAAACATACTTCATTCGGCTATTTACCAGAAGAGAGAGGATTATATCCCAAAACCAAAGTGATTGATCAATTGTCCTATTTTGGGAGATTAGAGGGAATGAATCGTACCGAGATTAAAAATAGCATTGATTACTGGGTGGACCGTTTCGATATTGGGATGTACAAAAACAAGCTCGCGGGCGAATTGTCGAAGGGGAACCAGCAAAAGGTGCAGCTGGCTGCGACGCTTTTACATAACCCAGAACTCATCATATTAGACGAACCGTTCAGTGGACTGGACCCTGTTAACTCCAATCTTTTAACAGAAGTGATTTTAGAAGAAAAAGAGAAGGGCAAGGTTATCATCATGTCCAGCCACCAGATGGATCAGGTGGAGAAGTTTTGTAAAAATGTAGTACTCTTAAAGGATGGCAGAGTGCTCTTAGGTGGAGAACTGGAAGCAGTGAAAGCATCCTATGGGGTTATGTACTTGTCCCTTTACGGGGATGTAGAAAAATTGAAAGGATTCTGCATGCAGCATCAGTATACCTTTGAACAGGAACTGAAACGTGTCATTGTTTCGTTAACAAGAGATCAGGATCCACTTACCGTGTTGTCGCAATTAAAACATGAGGGGATCCCTGTGAATGAAGTCACGTTCCTTCAGCCGACCCTTCATCAGATTTTCATAGATAAGGTGGGGTCATAGTATGAAAGCATTATGGATTTCTTACTTCTTTCACTTAAAGGAGCAAGTTCGTTCGAAGGGGTTTCGGATTACATCGCTCGTAATTTCTGTTGTGATCCTTGGATTTTTAGCCTATAACCATTTCTCCACAAATAAGGATGAAGTGCGTGTCTCCGTGGTCAATTTATCTTCTTATAAGATTGATGAAGCATTTTTGAAAAAAAATATTGATGAATTGACTCTTTTTACAAAGGAAGAAAAAGATATCAAGAAAGAGAAGAAACGAATCCAAGATCAGGACCTGGATCATTTAGTGGTTATTAAAGAGAAGGACTCTCTTCCAGTGGTCCAGTATTACTACCATCGTTCGCCAGATCCAGGTGTCATTTATCCATTTTCCACTCAGTTGCAACAGCAGTATATGGCAAAAGTATCAGCGGAACATTCCTTATCCAATGATGTGATAAACCAGTTGTTTCAAAGTGTCCCTGTTGACGAGACCATGCTGGCTAAGAATAATGGAAGCCTCGGTATTGTGTATGTCTTCATTTTCTTAATGTACACGTTCATTCTCATGTTTGGCCAAGGTATAGCTATGAGTATCACGGGGGAAAAATCAACCCGCGTGATGGAGGTTATGATTACAAAAGTGAAGCCGATTTATATGCTGTTCGCGAAGGTTCTTTCTCATCTGACAGCAGGGCTAATTCAAGTAACCATCTTCTTTTTATCAGGTTATCTTGGCTATTTATTAGGCTGGATTAAGTCCGACCAACTGAGCGTTGTGGGCTTTACCTTCGACCTATCGCAAATAGATGCCCAATTAGTTGCGCTATTTGTTTTCTTCTTTGCTTGTGGATATCTTGTGTATTCTCTATGTTTTGCGGCACTCGGTTCACTTATTTCACGGACGGAGGATTTAGGCAGTGTGATGGGACCGGTTATGGTCCTTGTGATGGGAGCCTTGTTCATTGGGATAAAAACCATGATGGACCCAACAGGTGGATTGGTTACCTTTGGAACGTATTTCCCGTTCTTCTCACCAATTGTAGCCTTCTCAAAATACGTAATGGGAGAACTGACAGCTGGTCAAATCGTACTAAGTGGAAGCATTTTAGTAGCTTCGATCCTCTTCATTGCCTATCTTGCCTCAAGAATTTATGTGAAAGGCGTTATGGTCTATGGAGAGAAGTTTAAATGGTCTAATTTGAAAGTGATGTTTGCAAAAGAAGCATCGAATAAAACCATTAATAGTTAATTTCAAGGGGCGTAATTCTACTCAGAATTACAGTCCCTTTTTTAAAAAGGGGCGCTAGTAAATGAAAAAGACAGCCGTTCTATTATATCCACAATTTAGCGAGTATGAACTCAGTGTCGCGTTATCGATATTGATGCAGGGAGAGAAACCTGTGATCATTATCGGACTAAATCATGAGCCTATTAGAGGGGAAGCGGGACTAACCGTTGTACCTGACATGACCATTGAAGAGGTAAATCTCGGAGATATCGATAGCCTATTGTTAACAGGTTGTATGGATATTTTTGCCTTAAAAGACGAAACAAATCTGTTTGAGTTTTTAAGTCTGCTAGAAAAGAATGTATCTGTGATTGCAAGTATTTCAAGTTCTCCGTTCCTTTTGGCAAAAGCAGGTATATTAAAGGGAAAAAAGTATACCGTTGGAATGACCGCAGAGGACCGGAACCTATCGGGGGTTTTTGAAAGGGAACATTACTCAGATGAGCTGGTAGTGCAAGATGGGAAGCTGATTACAGCCAGGGGAAGAGGATTTATCAAGTTTGGCAGGATAGTAGGGGAGGCATTGAACCTATCATTCGATGAGAACTGGTACCGGGAATAGAAAAAGAGCTTGGGGGCTTCCAAGCTCTTTTTCTTATCTGTTATTTCATTACCTTCCAAAACTCTCCCGCCACTGTTTGATAGCCGGTTAGGCTTAGGTGGATGTCATTTGGATTTGGAATGAATTCTGTGTAGTTACCAGCAATCACGGTGTCAGTTGGTACAAATTTATCACCGTGCAATCCAGCGAGAGTAGCAATTTGATTATTAAAGTTTGCTAGAATTGGTAGTAACATGGTTTGCTGCTCTTGTGGATAGTATGGGAATGGGTTGTAATAGCCCATTACATATACCTTAGCATTTGGATTTAACTGATCGATTGTGCTTAGAATCGTATTGATATTTTCACTCACCGTTGCAATGGCCTGCGGTACTTGTGCTGGATTGGTCTTTAGCACAGGAATGAGGTCATTTGCGCCAATATCAATTGTAACATGCGTTGCTTCTGAGATTTCATTACGGACAGCCTCACTAGTTAGGATGTCATTTACTACATCTACAGAGGTATATCCAGAAACACCAAAGTTATCGAAATCTAGTAATTGATAGGTTTTTCCAAATCTTTCAGCGATATAGTCTGGGTAACCTAGACCATCTTCTCTGTATGGAGTCTGACCTGCTGCTAAGGAATCGCCCAATGCAACATATTGGACCTGAACCCAGGCGCCATCTTTACCAAGGATATACCCATTAACTGTCGTATTAGCTGCCATCACACCACTTGATTGTAAGAAATACCACTTTGTCCCTAGGTGTAGCCATCCAGTTTTCATTGCCCCGCTATCTAGCAGGTAATACCAGCTGCTTCCGTCTTTTACCCACCCAGTTTCCATCACACCGGAGTTAGTAAAGAAGTACCAAGTGCCTGAGATCTTTGCCCAACCGGTTTTCATCGCTCCACTGGATTGTAAATAATACCATAGGTTGCCTTCTTTATGCCAGCCTGTGCTCATTGTCCCGTTTGTATTAAAAAAGTACCAAGAGCCGCCGACTTTCACCCAGTCGGTCATCATTTGACCACTGCCATTTAGATAGTACCAAGCCCCATCAAAAAACCAGCCAGTTTTCATGACACCCTTACTATCAAGGTAATACCAATGACCGCTGTTTGCTAGCCATCCTTTGTAGATCTTCCCAGATGAATAGTAGTACCATTGTCCATTTACGGATTTCCAGCCTGTATATGTACCGGTGGTTGTTTTGCTGCTTGTACTTTTACCTGATATAAAGCTGCTGTATTCTCCACTTGACACTTCGCATGGAAGGCCGTCGTTGTCTCCGTCAAGGCGATGCGGATCGTAGCTGGCGCTGTATCCATTTTTATACCAAAATTCCATGACGGCTTGTTTGCTGGAAAAATCTTTGCAGTCCATGTCAGTGAAGGCGAAAGCCTTGGGCTGGTCCACCCAGAAGAGCACCGCTGCTAACATGGTCAAAGAAAATAGCCATTTTTTCATATATGTATCCTCCTGTTTTTTTTACTGGAAATAAAGTTCCTATAAAAATATAACACTATTTTTATAGTAGTAAAATTGAAATAGATCGCTGGAGAGTAAATTTATTTCGACAAACGTAATATTGCGGCGTTTGAGAAGGGGTCTACGTGCCCGAAGAGGGTGGAAAAAGAAGCAATGGGTAACGTAGAAGGGGTCTACGTGCCCGAAGAAGGTGGAAAAAGAAGCAAGCGGTAACGTAGAAGAAGTCTACGTGCCCGAAAAGGGTAGAAAAAGAAGCAACGGGTAACGTAAAAGGAGTCTACGTTACCGAAGAGGAAGCGAGTAACATAAAAAGGTCGCGTAGATAGCTTCTACGCGACCAATTGGATTACAAACAACTGCGATTTGTCTCTTACAACAACGATCTCATCGCTTTTTACTTCCCGATAAACTCCTGTGTCCAATAATTTCCGTTCGCTACATACCCGACCCCGATAGAAGTAAAGTTCGGGCTTAAGATATTTTTACGGTGGCCATCACTGTTCATCCAAGCTGTCACTACTTCTTCTGGCGTTCTCTGACCCATCGCAATATTCTCACCCGCATAACGGTAAGTAATGCCATATTTCTTCATCATGTCAAACGGTGAGCCGTAGGTTGGGCTTGTATGGCTAAAGTAATGATTGGTAGACATGTCTTGTGATTTATCGCGAGCCATTTTGCTTAGCGTTAAATCTACTTTTAGCGCAGGTAACCCATTCTTCGCACGTTCTTGATTCGTTAAATCAACCACCTTCTGCTCGTACGCACTTAAGCTATAAGTAGATTCCGATGTAGTAGTAGACTGTGCAGGCTCTTGCTGTACCGGTGTGGTTGAGGCTTGAGTTGTCTGCTCAGTAGTTGTTGGTGCAGGAGCTGGTGTAGGTGCCGGTGCCGGAGTTGGCGCAGGTTGCTTCACCGTGTTTTGAGAAACGGTCATACCAAGACTTGCTAAATATTTTTCAATGATGCTATTAATCTCATCCATATTTGATGCTTTATAGACATACACCTTTTCTTGTGATGTAGGTGTAAACGTTGCAGCATGTGCTTTATTTAATATAGGGTTTGCCATTACTACAGCCGCCGCCGCAGCTACAGTTAACATTGCTTTTTTCTTTAACATGAAACCATCCTCCTTAAGATGAAAACTGCTGTGACTTAACAGCAACAGCATATCATACGATTTTTGTCATATTTAAGGTAGGATTTTACAGCTAGATTTTCTTTAGGGATTCCTGTTGTATAAAAAATGCCCCATTCATAGGTTTAAGCACTATTTTTCTATATAAAAATAGCACTCTTTCATTCTACTAGTTATTATAAAAAATGCCATTTATTGTGTGAGGGTAGGGGGTTGACAACTTTCAAATCAGAAATGTTACTTTACATTTATTTCAGAAAAAAGTCGAAGGTTAAGCGGAGTTTACTATCCTTTCTTATCGAGTCGGGGTTTGCATAATAAGTTCAACTACTATTTGAACATGGTGGGACATATTCTTTTTAAAAAAGGGAGAAACTAAAGGAGAGTATCCACCATGCGGAGAAGATCTGCTTCCACCAAAAAATTGCTAAGCGGCATTCTGGTACTTGCCGGAATTTTTTTAGTTTTTTATTACTACGGTCAGCCTTTTCTTCGTCTAGTGATGATGTAAAGTCAGTGGTCGAAGAATTTTATAGCTATGAACAAGAAGGGGATTTTGCCAACTCCTGGGCGTTGTTTCATTCCTCGATGAAGAAAAAATTCAGCAAGGGTAACTATATTCAAGACCGGGCCCATGTATTTATGAATCATTTTGGAGTAGAGACTTTTTCCTATACGATGGGCGAACTAGAGGAGTTAAAGGATTGGAAAATGTCTAAAACAGGCCCTTCCCTGAAAAATGTGTATAAAGTCCCAATTACTCAAACCTACAAAGGGAAATACGGGAATTTTGACTTGAAACAAGAGGTATTTGTGGTCGAGGAAAAAGGGAAATGGACGATCCTTTGGGATTATAACCAATAGGCGCCTCACATGTGGAACATATTGTCATCATAATAATAGGATAAACATTTTAACCCTTTAAATGATTATGGTAAGATAGGATAGGACTAAGGTTCAAATCATGAAAATAGCTGGAGGACTTACCGTGGCTTATCAAACAAAAGAATGTTTTAAAATGTTTACGTTAAATTCCAATCGTAAGCTAGCAGAAGAGATGGCGCAGATTCTAGGTTGTGAGTTAGGAAGAAGCTCTGTATCTCGTTTTAGTGATGGTGAAATTCATATTAACATAGAAGAGAGTGTTCGTGGAAGTGAAGTGTACTTAGTTCAATCGACTTCACAGCCAGGGAATGAATATATTATGGAGCTCCTTATTATGATTGATGCATTGAAAAGAGCTTCGGCAAAAGCAATCAATGTAGTTGTTCCATATTATGGGTATGCTCGTCAAGACAGAAAGGCACGTTCACGGGAACCAATTACGGCTAAGCTGATTGCGAACCTTTTAGAAAGAGCGGGAGCCACTAGGGTTTTAACAATGGACCTGCATGCACCACAGATCCAAGGTTTCTTTGATATCCCTGTTGATCAGTTAATCGGTGTTCCCATTTTAGCGGAGTACTTTGAAGGGAAGGGATTAGAGGATGTGGTGGTTGTTGCTCCAGATAATGGCGGAGTAACGAGAGCGAGAAAATTGGCAAGCCGCTTACATGTTCCGATTGCTTTTGTTGATAAGCGTCGTCCGAAACCTAATGTAGCTGAAATCATGAACATTGTCGGTAATATTGACGGAAAAAATTGCATCCTTATTGACGACTTAATTGATACGGCTGGAACGATTACTCTTGCAGCACAAGGTCTAATGGAAAAAGGAGCGAAAGCTGTGTATGCATGCTGTACACATCCTGTTCTTTCAGGACCAGCTGTCAGCCGAATCGAAGCTTCACCGATCAAAGAGTTGGTTGTAACGAATACGATTGAGCTTCCAGAAGAGAAGATGATCAGCAAGGTTACCTCTTTATCGGTTGCTCCGTTGCTTGCGGAAGCGATTGACCGAATTCACAACGAAAGACCAGTAAGTCCTTTATTTGAATAAGAGCGGCTATTACGATCCAATTCCTAACTTTTAGGGGTTGGATTTTTTTATGTAATTTTTCCTAGAGCAAGGCAGGGACTAATCCTCGTGAAGAAGGAGGGACGACGGGTATTTGATAAAGATTACTGCCCGTTGAGGAGAAAAAAGGAGAAGACCGGTAACTAGTCGCCGTGACTACTGCCCGTTGACGAGAAAAAAGGAGAAGAATGGTAACTAGACGCCGTGACACCTGCCCGTTGAAATGTTAGAACTGGTAAGTTATTCAGAGCCTATTGTTCTAAGCTAAAAGAAGCATAATGAAAAGTAAAAAGACAGGCCCCAAACGGGTCAGTCTTTTTAATTGGAAGAAATTTTACAGTGAGCGACTAGGAATTTAGTGCTATATTTAACCATATATTATTCGGAATCCTGGGGTGGGTCTATTTGGGAACTGTGGCACTTCTTTTAATCATTTGTTTAATGATTACTTGCGGCATCTTTATTTGTTGGAGAATGCTGACACATCAGAAAGAACGTAAGCAAACGGAAGCAAAGCTTCTAGAGAGTGAAGACCGTTATCGGAGCTTGGTTGAACTGTCACCTAAAGGCATACTAGTCTATCAGGACCATAAGATTGTTTATGCTAATTCTGCTGCGCTGAGACTGTTAAAATCTCCCGATGAAAAAGAACTACTTGGAAAATCACTGCTTGATTTTGTTCACCATGATAGTAAGGAAGAGATGATCAACAACCTACAAAAAGTCATGAACGGTGAATTTGTGGCACTCCATGAATATAAGTTTACTACCATGACAGGTGAGACCATTTGCGTAGAGGCAGTTGGCTCTACCGTCATATTTAACGGAAAGCCGGCATTGATGGCAATTGGAAGTGACATTACCGAAAAAAAGAATTTACAACAGCAATTGACTATTAACGAACAGCGCTACAAATCCTTATTCGAATACCATTCTGATGCTGTGTATAGCTTGGACTTAGAGGGGAAATTTACTAGTGTAAATAAAGCCAGTGAATCCATTTCAGGGTATCGTCCTGATGAACTTCTGCATAAACATTTTACCGATTTCATCTACACGGATGATTTACAGAAAACCATCGATATTTTTGACTCCACTTCAACAAACGGTGGGAACCCTCAAAGTCATCACATTCGCTTAAATCATAAAAGTGGAGAGGTTCTCCACCTGAATGTCACCAGTGTACCAATCATTGTGAATGAACAAGTAGTGGGTGTTTATGGGATTGCAAAAGATATCACCGAGCAAATTCAAAACCAAGAAACCATCCGGCACTTAGCTTACCACGATTATCTGACAGGCCTGCCGAACAGAAATCTCCTGGAAAATCACCTGTTATTAGAGCTTAATTTAGAAGAAGATAAGAATCGGAAAATGGCTATTCTTTTTATTGACCTTGATCGCTTTAAGGCCATCAATGATACGTTTGGCCACTCAGTGGGCGATTTGCTGTTAGTAGAAGTAGCCAAACGGTTACAAACTGCCATTCTCGGAAAAGATCAGGTTTTTAGGCAGGGTGGAGATGAATTTATCGTTATTCTAAATGATGCAGACCGGATGATTGCCGAAAAGGTAGCTCTTCGGATTTTATCTGTTCTGGCCTCACCATTTACTATTAACAAAAGTGATTTATTTATTTCTCCGAGTATTGGTATCAGTTTGTTTCAAGAGGATGGACAATCAATGGAAACACTGATCAAGCATGCCGATTTTGCCATGTACCAAGCGAAAAAGGCAGGGAAAAATACGTATCGCTTTTATTCAAATAAAGAAATTATAGAGAATGTGAATCCCCTTCTTATGGAAATGGATTTGCATAAGGCGATTGAAAGGGAAGAGTTTATTCTTCATTATCAGCCTAAAGTTAATTTAAAGACCGGGAAAGTCATTGGGGCTGAGGCTCTAATCCGCTGGAATCATCCTGATAAAGGAATGATTCCTCCTTCGCAATTTATTCCGGTAGCGGAAGAAACAGGGTTAATTATCCCTATCGGCGAATGGGTTCTTCAAGAGGCATGTTCGCAGCAAAAGAAATGGATAGAGCAGGGATTCCCCAATACAAGGATGTGCGTGAATTTATCCGCCCGTCAATTCTCGCAATGCCAAATTGTCCAGACGGTAAAAAAGGTTCTGGAAAAGACCGGTTTAGAACCTCAGCACTTAGAACTTGAAATAACAGAGAGTATGACGATGGATATTGAACGAACCATCATTACGTTACACGAATTAAAAAAGCTTGGACTCTTAATTAGTATTGATGATTTTGGAACAGGATTTAGCTCATTAAACTACTTAAAACAGTTCCCGGTCGATACATTAAAGATCGATCAGTCCTTCGTTCGGGAGCTATACAATCAAACAAATGACGAAACCATTGTCAAAACCATTATTACTATGGCCCATACCTTACAATTAAATGTTGTGGCCGAGGGTATTGAAACAAGGGAGCAGCTTGTCTTTTTACAACAGCATCTTTGCGATACGGCACAAGGCTATTTCTTTAGTGAGCCACTCCCGGCAAATGATTGGAATCAGGCGTTCTTTAGTAAAATAGAAGAAACCGTGAGTAAGTTCGGCATCTCGCAAGATACAACCAAACGAATGTGGATGGAAGAAACGGTACGGATTGCACGTCAGGAATTACAAGATACCCTACAGAGACAGCAGGGATTGACCATTAAGTATACCAAGATAGATGGGAAATTTGTTCATACCTTGTGTGAAGGTACGTTACTTCGACGCTTTGGATTAGTACCAGAGCAAGTCATCGGGAAAGAATTGCATGAATTCCTTCCGGAAAAGCTGGCTCAAGAAAAACTTGCTTTTTATGAAAAGGCTTGGGATGGAGCAGAGAATGTTACGTACGAAGCGAAAGTCAACGGAATTTATTATTTGGCTGCATTAAGTCCGTTGAAAAAACGTGGGAACGTGGTAGAGGTCATTGTTTCGTGCAGTGACATTACGACTCTTAAAGAGACCGAGAAAGCATTAAGGGAAAGTCAAGAAATGTACCGGCTCGTCGCTGATAATATGACAGACCTGATCACAGTTTTCGATTTAGATGGAAAAATTAAGTATGCCTCTCCGTCTCATAAATCAGTACTTGGATATCCAGCCAGTTACTATGAAAATTATAATTCCACTTCAAATCTTCACCCGGAAGACCAAACGTTTTACAAACGAACCTTTGTGAACACGATCAACAGTAAGCAACCGTGCATCATCCGATATCGGATATCGACTCATAACAGGAGCTGGAAGCTTTTTGAGGTAAAATTGACCCCGGTCACCGACGACCATGGCAAGGTTATTCATATAATAGGGGTGGCCAAAGATCTAACGGGTGCTTTACAAGTGGATGAAGAATACCAAAGAGGCTGACATTGAAATGTCAGCCTCTTTTAGTTAATAAGAAAGTATAAAATTCGACTTCGAGAATTGTCCAGCTCCAGCGCCTAGCCAGTTTTCCTCCTGAATAATCACCCTTGAGTATCTTGTAACAATCATGGCTTGATAAAGCGATGATTGTTACAGCTCGGGTCAAATGTTCTTCGGCAAGTAAAGTCAAAGAGCAACTTTTCTTCTGAAGAACATTTGCCTGTCGGGGCTGACCAAGGCGCTTGCGCTTTTATTCATTTAATGCGGCAAGAATGCAAGTTGATAGAAGAATAAAACTGCGAATACGTAAAGGAGAGGATGCACTTCGCGTCCATTTCCTTTGACTACTTTTAACAGCGGATAGCTAATAAAGCCAAGGGCAATTCCTGTTGCAATACTTGAGGTAAGCGGCATGCTCAAAATCGTTAAGAAAGCAGGAAAGGCTTCATCAAGTTCGTTCCAACGGATTTTCGCAATACTTCCCATCATCAGACTGCCAACAATAATTAAGGCAGGGGCTGTGATGGAAGACAGTCCAGAAACGGCACCAACAAGTGGTCCGAAGAAGGCTGACAGGATAAATAATGCGGCAACGGTCACAGAGGTTAGACCCGTACGGCCACCAGCTGCCACTCCAGAAGTAGATTCAATATAGGCTGTTGTCGGGCTTGTCCCGAACATCGCACCAATCGTTGTGGCAATGGAATCGGAAAGTAAGGCCTGGCGTGCACGCGGCAATTTATCACCTTTCATTAATCCAGCTTGATTGGCAACACCGATCATTGTGCCGGTTGTGTCAAAAATCGTCACAAGGATAAATGAGAACACAACTGCATATAGGCTGTGTTGAATGACATCAGTTAATGCTGTCACTGGATTTGCAACAATCAGTCCTTCAGGAAGGGATGGAAGCGACATAAATCCTTTATCGAAGGAAAGGTGACCAGTTAAGAAAGCGATGATTCCTGTAATGACCATTCCGAAAAATAAGGCTCCATTGATTCGGAACATCATTAAGATTAAGGTGACAGCTAAGCCGACAAGTGTCAGCCAGGCAGAAGCAGCATGCAGGTCACCAAGTCCTACAAGATTAGTCGGATGTGCTGTAATAATTTTTGATAAACGCAGTCCGATAAATGCAATGAACAATCCAATTCCAGCTGTTATCCCGTATTTCAGGTTTTCTGGAATGGCTTCGATTAATTTTTCACGTAACGGTGTAAGTGATAGGATGATAAAGATAACACCCGCAATAAATACGGCAGCAAAGGCAGTTTGATAGGTAATATTATGGTGTGCGCCAACGACCGAATAGGCGAAGTAAGCGTTAAGCCCCATTCCTGGTGCGATGGCAATCGGATAGTTGGCGAAAAGTCCCATCCAAAGGGTACCGAGCACCGCAGAAATGATGGTAGCGGTAAAGACTTGCTCGAAAGGTACACCCGCATCCGCTAGAATGACTGGATTGACAATGACGATATACACCATTGTAAAGAAGGTCGTGATGCCTGCGAGTAGTTCTGTTTTTGTATTTGTTTGATTTTCTTTTAGCTTAAACATGAGTTTCCTCCAAAACACGAACAATTTATTAAGACTTTATCTATATTATTCGTTTTGTGGGTATTTTTCAATAGGTATTTTATATTGTGCCCTATTTAAATATTTTAAATTAAGGGCAAGCTTCATAAAAAAAGACCTTCGCTTTTAGAACAGCGAGGTCATTTTTATGGATTAAGGGGTATTACCTAATCCAATGCTTATAGAGAATACTTCATTTTCTTTGCCTTCGTGATAATTGAAGATGACGATAAAACTTCCAACTGGCTGCATTTCAGGGAAGAGCTTGGCCAATGTGTCACTATGATAGAGCATCACTTTTTGCGGTAAGTCTTTTGTGTCAGTGTATTCCTTTTCCAGCTTTGCATCCTTTGGTATTAATTTGGCAGCGACTTGTTTGGCCTCATCCATAGAACGGTTTTTTTGGTCAGTTGATTCAAACTGTACAGTCAGGTCGACCGCACGATTGTTAATAAACATCGGCAGTAAATAATCGTTTTTGAACCTTCCCATTTGGGTATTTCCTTTATTCTCTCCATATTGCTTCGAGAAGGCATCTACTGTATCGCCAAGTCCTGGTTCGACTGAAACTTGTTCAGTCACCGTTTCTTTACTATCCGTATTTTTCGTATCATTCTTTTCGGTTGTTTCCTTTTTCGTTGTATCCGCATTCTTTGCATTGTCCGAATTATTGTTGTTACAGCCTGCTCCCAAAACTGTTAAGCAAACTAACAACATGATTAATCCCAATTTCCTCATATGTACCTCCGTGTTGAAATATTCTAAACCTTCATACTCCATCCTCCATTATAATTCCCAAAACCTCTAATATGCAATTTATAGCCCATTATAGATCGGAGTGTCCAGAAGTAGAGAACAAACAACCATATACAATTAAGACTTCAAAATAAAAAGCTGTGTTAAAGAACAGTGTTGATTTATACAACCTGTTGATTGGAGCGGAAGGCACGAAGACTCCTCGAAAATGCTATCGCATTTCCTTCGTGCGTGGGCGAATTCAAGATGCAATTCAATGTCCTGTGGGAGTATGGTTTAGGGGAGACCCCGCAGACGCTTGCGTCGAGGAGACTCGCCGAAACACCCACGAACCGCTCGTGCCTGGAGCGGAAATCAGCAGGCAAGTTTAACAAAAAGGTGCTATGATTCATAGCACCTTAAAAGTCTTTCTTGATGATATTTTGCTTTTTCAATAATTTGTTGTTTTAAGTCAAAATCCAGACAGTCTTGTGAAATACGGTGAAGGTAATGATAACGCCATTTGTGCCATTGAATGGTTAATTGCTGAACCACATTTATCACCTCATCAATTAATTATAAAACGTCACGATCATTAAGAAGATATAACTTTCTATACCCTTCGAACGACATTTCAATCTTTTGTACATGGATATATGGGAAAATTTTAGCAGATACTAATAACAAGCCGTACTTTTTCAAAAATGCTATAATGGGGAAGGTAAATGAAATTCTAGCTAAGGGGAAATGAATAAATGATTCTCGTTGTTGGCGGAGCTGGTTACATTGGTAGCCATCTAGTAAAGGAATTAGTAGAAAAGGAAGAGGTCGTTGTACTCGATAACCTGTCGACCGGGCATCGCGAGGCGGTAGATAGCCGCGCTATTTTTGTAAAAGGTGACCTTGGGAACGAAGAAGACCTGCAAATGGTTTTCAGAAGTTATCCGATTAAAGCGGTTATGCATTTCGCTGCTTATAGTTTAGTAGGGGAATCTGTCGTGGACCCCTTAAAATATTATGAAAACAACGTGGCTTCGACGTTAACTTTGTTAAAGGTTATGATGAAATTTAACGTGAAAAACTTTATCTTCTCTTCTACCGCTGCTACCTATGGGATTCCAGAGGTTGAGCTTATTGATGAAACAAGTACAACTGCACCGATCAATCCATATGGTCATTCTAAGCTGATGGTAGAACAGATTCTAGCTGATTTTTCAAAATCCTACGGGTTAAATTATGTGGTGTTGCGCTACTTTAATGCAGCTGGTGCCCATAAGTCCGCGGTGATCGGCGAAAGTCATGACCCTGAAACGCACCTAATTCCGATCGTTCTTCAGCAATTATTAGGACAGCGCGAAAAGGTATCTGTATTCGGAACGGACTATGACACGCCAGATGGTACATGTATCCGTGACTATATTCATGTTACTGATTTAGCGGAGGCACACATACTTTCCCTTGAGGCTCTCTTAGCTGGGAAGAAATCGGCTGAGGTGTACAACCTTGGAAATGGTCTTGGCTATTCTGTTAAGGAAGTCATTGAAACATGTGAAAAAGTAACCGGTGTGGAGGCGAACGTAGAGATGGCAGACCGTAGAGCAGGTGACCCTGCTAGATTGGTGGCTTCCTCACAAAAGATTTTCACCGAACTTGGCTGGAAAGCGGAACGAAACCTTGAGCAAATTATTGCTGATGCATGGAATTGGCATCAAAACCAACAATATTAATAGAGGTCCCATCCCACTTGCACGTCTAGCAAGTGGGATTTTTTATGATTATTTAGGCTATAGATAAATAATAATAGTATTTACCTCACCGTCAAACTTGGGTATTATTTCAATAGTTACATAGAAAGGCTGTGGGATTTTGAAATTATTTTTGAAAAATTATCGTTTTACCCTTATTCTCCTGTTGTCCATCATTATTGGCGGAGTAGCAGGAATGGTTTTTGGAACGAAGACGGCGGTTGTGAAACCGTTAGGAGATCTATTCCTTAATTTAATGTTCATGATGATCGTGCCACTAGTATTTTTTAGCATAGCTTCAGCGATTGCGAACATGAACGGCATGAAACGTCTAGGAAAAATCATGGGGAGCATTGTGGTTGTATTCTTAGTAACGGCATCTATTGCTGCCATCCTTGGACTAGCCGGTGCCTCTATTATTCAACCGATCCAACATGGGGACATTGCTTCGATTAAAGAGGTAATGAAGCAAGCAACAGACGAGACGGATGCTGAAAAGGTATCATTTCTTGGACATTTAGTCGCTACTTTTACTGTCTCTGATTTCAATTTGCTGTTATCAAGAAGTAATATGCTTCAGCTGATTGTGTTTGCTGTCCTATTCGGAATATCAACGGCAATGGTCGGGGAAAAAGCAAAACCAGTGACCAACTTTTTATCTGCGGCAACGGCTGTCATTATGAAAATGGTCAGCATTGTGATGTACTACGCACCGATTGGACTGGGTTGCTATTTTGCGGCCGTAATCGGTGAACTAGGGCCACAAATTTTAGAAGGCTATGCACGTTCTTTTGTTTTATATTTGATTCTTACTGTGATTTATTATTTTGGATTCTTCACCCTGTACGCTTTTATTGCTGGCGGCAAGGAGGGAGTAAAGATTTTTTGGAAAAATGCAATTACGCCTTCGGTTACTGCTTTAGCCACTTGTTCAAGTGCAGCTTGTATCCCTGTCAACCTGGCAACGGTTAGAAAGATGGGCGTTCCAAAGGATATTGCCGAAACGATTATCCCTTTAGGAGCCAATACACATAAAGACGGTTCTGTTTTTGGCGGCGTGTTGAAAATCGTCTTTCTTTTCGCATTGTTTGGTAAGGACTTAACGAGTATCTCAAATATCTTAAGCATCTTGGCGGTTGCCTTTTTAGTTGGCGCAGTCATGGGGGCAATTCCAGGCGGCGGAATGATCGGCGAAATGCTTATCATCAGCGTATATGGCTTCCCGCCTGAAACACTGCCGATCATTGCGGTCATCAGCACCATCATCGATGCACCAGCAACCCTATTAAACTCAACAGGAAACACCGTCTGTGCAATGCTTGTCACACGACTTGTCGAAGGAAAGAACTGGATTAAACAAGCCTTCGCCTGATGGTGTCAATAATGGTGTCAGGCACCAAAGAAAGATATTTGTCCTCCTGTGGTGGACACTATTTTTCATATAAGGGGACAGAGTGAATAGCTCTGTTCCTTTTTTGTGATTTGAGTTAAGATTTAACTGTTACAGCCAATTTGTTGACAATTAAATGAGGTGTTCATTATGGAACATAAACCTGAAAATCATACACAGAAACATGCTGAGCGAACAAATTTTGAATTATTACAGGAACGCCTCAGCCTAACACTCGCTTTCAGCAAACGATATCAGATGTCAGCAGCGGTTTGTTATCTGCGGTTCCATCTTCCATTAGAGCTTACACAGCAAAAAGACGATGAAATCGAACAAGCTCTTGCTGGTAAAATTCTGGCAAGATTAAAGCGGACGATACGGGATATAGACACGGTGGTTAAAATCAATCAATCCGATTTTGTTATTTTGATAGCAGACATTACGGAACACGATTGCGAGATTATTTGCACAAGAATTCTCCGCTCGATTTCGGATACATACACAGTGGATTACCATCATTTTTCTATTAATGGAAATATGGGGATTTGCATGTATCCCTATGGTGCAGAGGGGCCTGATGAGTTGCAATCCATTGCGAAGACAGCTATGTATGATGCCGAAGAGTTAGGAGACAATCAGTATGTTTTCTACAGGGGAGAATTAAGTCAAGCGGCGTACCGAAAAGTGCTTATTGAAAATGATCTTCCCTACGCGTTAAAGAAGGAGCAATTATATGTTCACTACCAGCCACAATATTACTTGAAGAAGAGAACAATTGAGGGCGTAGAAGCATTAATTCGTTGGAATCACCCAAGCTTAGGCCCCATTTCTCCAGGAGAATTTATTCAATATGCAGATGAAGCTGGCGTGAGTCATAATCTCTTTTTCTGGATGTTTGAAGAGGTTTGTAATCAAATTCACAGCGAAACGGAGCGAAATTTAAAGTATTCGATTAATCTTTCAGTGAACCAGCTTTTATTACCCTATTTTTTACCGGAGATTACGAAGCTAATCCAGAGGTACTCCGTCCCTGCAAGCCGAATCACATTGGAAATTACTGAAAACATTGAAGTTTACACTGTAAAAAAGGTGAATGATACACTGCGCTCTCTGAAAGAATTGGGCTTTTCTCTAGCTTTAGATGATTTCGGGAACGGATATTTCTCGTTTGCAGACTTTATCAAGCTGCCGATTGATTTTATTAAGCTTGATCGAAACTTTGTTTCAAGCCTTTTGAAAAATAAGCAGCATGAAGGTGTCGTTTCGCCTATTATCCAGATGACCCATAACTTGGGCTTACAGGTGATTATTGAGGGGATTGAAGACCCTATCCAATTTTCGGTGTGGGCGAATTTGGAATGTGATATCATCCAAGGCTATTTTATTAGTAAACCTCTATCTGATATGGAGCTTACCGATACGATTGTTGAGATAGAGAAAAGGGTCAATGCAAGTTACTGAATAAAGGTGGCATTTTTATGAAAAAAACGTGGAAAGATATTTTACTTATTCTAGTGGGGGCACTTATTTTTGCCGTAGGGGTCAATTTTTTCACGATCCCAAACCGGTTGTCTGAGGGCGGAATCCTAGGGATCACAATTATTGCCCATTATTTATTTGATTGGTCGCCGGGTGTGGTGAACTTTGTGTTAAATGTGGTCCTGTTAGCAATCGGTTATAAATTTTTTGATAAAAGAACCATGCTCTATACGTTATTTACGATTGGGGCCTGCTCCGGCTTGTTGTATTTGACCGAGGATCTCGGCAGGCAGCTGACGAAAGATACATTCTTGGCTTCTGTATTTGCGGGCTTATTGGTCGGCGTAGGCCTTGGGTTAATCTTTCGGGCAGGAGGAACCTCTGGCGGATCTACTATTCTAGCAAGGCTCGCTAACCAACTTCTAGGATGGAGTATCGGGAAGGCGATGCTCATTATTGATATCATCGTAGTGGCAGGTTCGGTGTTTATTATTGGACTGGAAAAAGCTATGTACACCTTACTCATCGTGTATATCGGGGCAAAAGCGATTGATTTCATTGTTGAGGGTTTGGATGAGCGAGTGGCTGTCTTAATTATCTCCAATTCACCGGAGTTGGTGTTGGAATATATCACGAGTAAAATGTCACGAGGCTTAACCGTATTAGACGGTCGTGGAGGCTACACGGGTCAAAACAAAGAAGTCCTTTACATTGTCATTAACAAGCAGGAAATCGTCCAACTAAAAAGCATCATCCGCGACATAGACCCAGATGCCTACGTCACCATCCACAACGTCCACGAAATGATGGGCAAAGGGTACAAAGCGAGCTAGATGTTGGTGTCAAGCACCATTCGAGGACATTTGTTTGCTCTGGATAGATAAATTATTATAGGGAGAGATTTGATTTGCAAGATATTCATACTGAGACCCCTCTAGCTGAAAGATTTGAGGCGGCATTTAATCGGATACATAAATGTCTTATGAAACTAGTTCGAAATGCAAGAAGTGATAGTTTTAAAGTATTATTGGACAGTGGAAACTCCCATGCTATTATTCGTACCCATCGGCATGACCTCTATCAATATGCAAAGCTTCGCAATGCCCTTGTTCATGAAAAAATAAAAGAACGGTATTATATTGCCGAGCCAAATGTCGATGTGGTGACGCATATCGAAATGATTGCTGATCGATTCGAACAGCCTGTTACCGTTTTATCGATTGCGAGCTCACCGGTACTCTATTACAAAGAAGAGACCCCGCTAATGGATATTATGAAAGTTGTAGATAAATTGTCTATTTCTATTTTTCCGATCTACGACGCATCGGGCGCGTTTAAAGGGCTCCTTACTTCAGAAGGAATCATTCGCTGGTTATCCAAACAGCCTTCGTCGACAATATCCATTGAAAAGGTTCGTGTACGTGACCTCATGGTTCATGAAAAGCCGCATGAAGTGGTTTTTGTAAAAAAAGAAGCGGACATATTTGAGGTAGAGGAAATCTTTGAAGATACCTTCTTAGCCCAAAAGAAGCTGGAAGCTGTCATTATTACGGAAAACGGAAAGGCAACGGAAAAACTGCTAGGAATCATTACGTCTTGGGACTTAGTTGAAATTAATACGTTGGAACAGTAGTTACAATAATACGGAGTTGCGAACTTGTCGCAGACTTAAAAACAGGAGGGCGGCTTTATGAGAAAGCTACCCTCCTTTTTCATTTCAGTACTTCACTCTCTCCACACTAACTCTTCCCGAAAAGAACGTAGCCCCACCGCCCATGTCGGCAAGGCGGTCTGGGGTTAGTTCGTTGACTAGTTGTTTTGCTCCGTCCCGGTCCGCCCATAGCCCTTGGGTGACAACAACCCCCTGAAGAACATTTTCTCCAACAGATGCCCGTAACACACATTCTCCGCGATTATTCCACACGCGAACTTGGTCACCGTCTTCGATACCTAAAAGATCGGCATCCTTTTGATGAAGATGCACCCGCGGTTCTTTTTCCAGCGAGACGTGTTTTTTATTGTTGGAAAAAGTAGAGTTTAAAAAATTGTGATTCGGTCCGGGAACAAATTGAAAGGGGTGATCCCCGTCCTCTTTTGATGGTATATAAGTTGGCAATGGGGGATATCCAGCCGCCATCATTCTCTCGGAATATAATTCTATTTTCCCGCTAGGTGTTGCTAAATTACCAGGGAACAAAGGTTTTACAGCGGCTTTCATATATGTTTTTTCAACCAAAGCATCATGGGTAATTTCCCTCTAGCCCTGGGTTCCTTGGAAAATTAAGAGCAGCAGCAATCATCTCGGCTTCTGTCTCCCCTAGAGCTGGTTCCTTAAAACCCATTCCTCTTGCCAGCAATTGAAAAACTTCCACATTTGACTTAGACTCCCCATATGGCTCCATTACAGGCCGCTGGAGCTGAATGTAATGATGCCAATAAGATGTATAAAAATCCGTATTTTCATAAGAAGAGGTCGCCGGTAATACGATATCCGCATACAGGGCTGTTTCTGTTAAGAATAAATCATGAACGACAAGGAATAGGTCCTCACGCCCAAGCCCTTCTCGAACTCTTCTGCTGGAAGGCGCCACAACCGCAGGATTGGATCCGTACACGTACATGGATTGAATGGGCGGATCGAGTGTCATTAACGCCTCGCCAATCTGGTTCATGTTAATCGTTCGAGTGGATTTTATTTTCAAAAGATCGGGCCTCTGGAGCGCACTCGTGTTAAATGCAAGGTAGGCTGAGTTCCCTTTAATCGCCCCGCCGCCTTTGACGAGCCATTGACCGGTAAGGGCAGGAAGGCAGGAGATTGTCCGGACGAACATGCCGCCGTTATCGTGATGCTGTGGTCCGTTCCCAATCCTGATAAAGGAAGGAAACGTTGTTCCATAAATTCGGGCAAGCTTGTAGATATCCTCTACCGGTACACCTGTAATAGTGGAAACCGTACCTGGATCGTATTGCTTCACATGCTCTCGCAGCTCCTCGTGTCCCACGGTATAGGATTGTAAAAAGTCATCGTCTGTCATATTTTCAGCAAACAAAATATGCATCACACCAAGGGCAAGAGCACTGTCGGTTCCTGGTAATATTGGAATAAACCAATCTGCTAATCTGCCAGTTTGATTCTTATGGACATCAATGACGATAATCTTGGCACCGTTTTGTTTCCGCGCTTTTTGAGCTAGGGCCACCTGATGCATGTTGGTGCTGACGGCGTTAATGCCCCAAAAGATGATCAATTTGGAATGGATAGTGTCCTCAGGATCAATCCCTGAACTGTTGCCCATCGTATAGCTGTAGCCAACGGAACCTGCTGAGGAACAAATCGTCCGGTCGAGCTGGGAAGCTCCTAATTGATGAAAAAAGCGGCGGTCCATGCCTTCAGCGGTTAGACGGCCCATATTGCCATAAAAGCTGTAAGGAAGAATACTCTCCGGGCCGTGTGAGCCTATTAATTCCTTCCAGCGGGAGGTAATCGTCTGGATGGCTTCATCCCAACTAATACGGTCAAACTTTCCTTCGCCTTTGGCACCTACGCGCTTGAGTGGATACTTTAACCGCTTCTCATCATAAATGCGTTCCGTCATATGACGAACTTTGTTGCAAATATGCCCTTGCGTTACCGGATGGTCCGGATCTCCTTCGACCTTCACAATCTTTCCATCCTTCTTGTGAACAAGCAATCCGCATTGATCTGGACAATCAAGCGAACAAACAGAGCGAAACACGCCATTTTGCTCCATCGGCCGTAACCTCCTTAAAACCATTTTCAGATAATTACTATTTTAACAGAAAATGTGTCAGAGGGGGTCAGACCCCATTCAAAAAGGAGGCTGACTCAAAGTCATGCCCCCCTAGTTTGATATATAAGAATGTTTAAAAGTCGACTTCGAGAATTGTCCAGCTCCAGCGCCTAACCCCTCGGGTCAAATAACCTTCTGCAAGTAAAGTCAAAGAACGACTTTTCTTGCAGAAGAACATTTGCCTGTCGGGGCTGATCAAGGCGCTTGCGCTTTTCTTAATTGATTTTCTTTTTATCTTTACTCAAGATGGTAATCTCGTACGGGTCGTTTCGGACTTCTTTGGTTAGGTCGTCGGTTTGGATAAAGCTGTTAATTTCTCCCTCAATTCGTTTCGCGAGACTTCTGGCGTCTTCGTCGGAGGAATTGACGGAAGTTTTAATGGTTATTTGCAGTGGCAGTGGATGGAACGAATACGAGAAGCCGCTCACTTTAAATTCCTTATTCGTCATCAGCCCGCCAACAAGGATACTAATGATATTATTCTTTTCCCAGCGCAGTTCTTGCTCACGTGCTTTCATATCGATTTTGCTGATCCGATACTTAAATTTGCCGCCGTACAACGCGGTGGTGTTGTCGAGAAACGCCTTCAGTTCATCCGTTCTAGTTTCCGTCTTTGGAATAGCAACATACACAAACCGTTCAAACTGGTTGATTCTAGCCTGGACGGGAAACGGCATCTCATAGTGATTATCCTTCAGATAAGCAATTATCTGTTGCTCCAGTGCCTGGCTGTCTTTTGTATACTTTTCCACTTTAGGATCTTCTTTTTCCGGAACGATGACCCTTTCGCGCTTGGTGATAATATCAAAACTGCCGAAATTATTAGCAATTAACGCTTTATTTATATTATTCTCCACATGACCCTTTATGCTGTCGTAATCCTTTTTAGAATATCGCAACCCTAATTTCACTTCTTTGTCAGGAATCGATAAGTCAAAAGACCCTAGCTGGTACCCTTTATTATTGGCCACATCCCCAATTAGCTCTGCGACAGCATTTTTATATTCTTCCTGCTGAATGAAATAATGGAAGTAGGGAATCTTTGCTGCTACTTTGGCCGCCCCCAGTGAAAGGTTAGCCGAGCCGATTAAAATCACTAATACAGCGGCAGCGGTAACAGTGGAAAAGATTACTTTCCTCGATGTTCTCTTTTTGGTTACCCCCGAAATCTGGCCCGTTTGACTCTTAATTCTATTTAAAACATTTCGTTTATGTTCGTCCTTAAATTGAAGCTCATCGAATACAGATTTAGGGTATTTCACATTATTCTTCATAAATATTGCTCCCCTTTAATGATGTTTTTAGTGAATTTCGCCCTCGATGAAGCCTGGTTTTTACTGTATTGGCATTAAGATTTAATAGCATAGCAATCTCATCGACACTGCATTCCTCATAATAGTAAAGGGTAATGACTTCTCTCAATTTTAACGGGAGAGTGAGAACCTGCTGAAAAATCATCTCTTTCTCTTCGTTTTCAATTACCTTTATATCTGTATCCGGTGCGCTGCTTTTTAATATCATCTGGAAAAAATCTTTGTATTGAAGATTTCTATACGACCAGCTTTTCAAGACATCCTTGCATTTATTCACGGTGATGCGGTACAGCCATGTTTTATAGGTGGAACGGTTTTGAAATTCATCCAGGTGGTTATAGCAACTGATAAATACCTCCTGCGAAATATCCTCTGCCAGTTCTTTATTTTTGACATATGTAAACGCCAGTCGAACCACCATATCGCCATATTCATCCATTAACCATGTTAGCTGGTCTTCCTTGGTTGCATAGCTCACTTCATTAGGAGTCGAATGCTCTTTTCTTTTTATTACATACAATTCGATGTCCCCCTTTCCTACAAACTTAGACGAAGCACGAGGACACAGGTTCCATAAAATTTCCATGATTCGTTATTTAGCTTTCGTTCTCTGTGAGTACAAATACTCGACTCCTCTAGGCGTAATCTTTGTCCCGGCACGACCTCTGCCTTTGGTGATTAGTCCTTCGGATTCTAACCCATTTAGCCGAGAACGAACCTGCTGAGGTGTTAATGAATTATGACTTTCTAAACTTTTTTTAGCAATCCATTCCCTACTGGCTGGTTTCCCTAAATCATTGCAAGATTTTATCGTCTCTAAAATAAATAAATACTCTTCTGTTTCTA
Source organism: Bacillus sp. SORGH_AS_0510 (assembly GCF_030818775.1). Classification (NCBI taxonomy): domain Bacteria; kingdom Bacillati; phylum Bacillota; class Bacilli; order Caryophanales; family Bacillaceae; genus Bacillus; species Bacillus sp. SORGH_AS_0510. The sequence goes on from NZ_JAUTAU010000001.1 coordinate 1,073,142, forward strand.
GTACACTCTTTGAAAGAGCAGTGGCTTCTATTCCATTCGTATTTTTGAGATGTAGTTTGTAATTAGGGATATCTTGGAGTGTGATAGTGTTGTTATCGCAAACTGTTAACATATAATCAACGATACTTTTTAATTCACGGACATTCCCAAACCAATCATCTGTCAGTAGGTGTTCAAGAACAGCAGGGTCCAATTTTACCCATTTGCCGCTTTTGGCGATAAAATGACTCACTAATAATGGAATATCGCTTCTTCTTTCACGTAAGGCTGGGATAGAAAAGTGAAGAACATTTAGTCGATAGAATAAATCAGGCCGAAATGTACCTTCAAGCATTTTTTCTTGAATATTTTTGTTCGTCGCAGCAATAATTCGAACGTTAATCGGAATGATTTTTCTACCGCCTATTCTACGAATCTCATTTTCCTGGAGAACGCGTAATAAATGGGCTTGGAGGGACATGCTGATATCGCCAATTTCATCTAAAAAAATGGTCCCATTATCTGCTAATTCAAACAGCCCTTTTTTGCCTCCTCTTTGTGCCCCGGTAAAAGCGCCTTCATCGTAACCAAATAGTTCACTTTCTAAGAGCGTTTCTGTTAATGCGCTGCAATTTATGGCGAGAAAAGGGCCATTTTTCCTCATGGAATTTTTGTGCATAGCATTTGCAAACAATTCCTTACCTGTTCCAGTTTCTCCCTGTATGAGAACCGGATGGTCCGATAATGCCAGCTTCTTTGCTATGTCCTTCCTGTTTTTCATAAGAGAATGTTCGCCAATAATGTCATGTAAATCATATTTGGCATAAAACCCTTTCCCTTTTAATTCTCTTTGTGCTTCTTTTTCAATTTCAAAAGCTTGATTGACGCTTTTAAACGTAGCAACAATAGTATTTTCCTCTTTCATGTGGAAGCGGAAAATCACAACTTCAACCCCATTAATAGTAAAAAACTTACTTTGTTCCATGCTGTTAATAATAAAATCTGCGATCTCCTGGTGGAGAATCATTTGGATTGGGATGCCTATCACTTCCTGTGCAGAGCGATGAAAGAGGGCTTCGAGCCTATGATTAAAAACGGAAATTTCATGGTTATGGTTAATAGCTATAATTCCATCATCAATTGTATTGACTACATTATGTAAATGCTTATTAATTTTGGTGGTTGATTGTTCGGCTTGGAGCAACTTCCGTTGTAGGTCTACAATACTACGAATATAGCGTTCTGATATTTTTGACGACATAGTTTCTGACATTTGGCAGCAATCCACTAACTTAAGGATGGTTGTCATGTCAAAAAGGCGCACATCAATATTAATAATTTTTTTGATAGATGGGGGACAAAGGTGCGGTTCTCCTGGTGAAACAGCTAGGTCAATTTTTTCATAAAAAAACTGCTCCTTCCGGAATGGAACGAATTGTACATGGTTAATCCCTAGCTGGTAAAGCTTTTCAATAAAGTCAATAGTTTCTGAAAGATCATCATTCACCATTAAAACGTTTGAGCCATCTGGGATTTGCAAGAGTTTATCTATATGTTCATGGTTTATTGTTCTTTTGCCTACAATGAAGCTTTTACCCGTTATGCTAGAAAGGGCCAGAGCTTCCTGTTTAATGACTTCAGATGAAAATAAAATGACATGGTCATTAATTAATGGTGGAAGTCCTTCGTCTACGGAAAAACCATTTATTTCTATATATTCTCCTAGCAGATGTTGTAGTTGTTCTTGGAGTACTTGCTTGGTTTTCGGCCCTCCGGTAAGTAGGGTAATAGATAGTTTTTTCATGGAATCACCCCGAAATGGTTTGAATTGGTTAAATGGTATCACGCGAAAGAACCAAAAACAACCAAAAAAGAGATTAGCAATCCCGTATCCTTATAATAAGTAAGAGGTTATTGTTGGCACAAAAATTGCAAAAGAGTAGATAGAACGTTCTAGAAGATTTCAGGTTAAAAGGTTGGGTGGAAGAAGTTTTATAGGTAATATTTTCTAAAAATTCAAATTAAGGGAGAGAGACGATGAGCCAAAACGCTGAAAAAATTACACCGATTCAAAAAGAAGGAAAAGTAAAGAAGCAGAGAAAAATGAATGTGTTTGCCTTATTACTCGGGATTCTATTGATTGCAACCCTATTAACCTATATTTTGCCCGCTGGTGAGTATACACGTGTAGAGGTGGACGGACGAACGTCGGTTGACCCAGGTTCCTTTAAATGGCTGGAATCCAGTCCAGTCGGTTTGTTTGATATGGTGAAGGCTATTCATACAGGGATGGTAGAAGCGTCAAATATTATTTTCTTCGTGTTAATTATCGGAGGATTTTTTGGCGTATTAAGTGCAACGGGTACTGTAGATGTGTTAATTACGACTATGGCAAAGAAGCTTTCCACACGGGAGAAATTATTAATTCCTATTATGATGCTGTTCTTTGCTGCTGGGGGTTCATTGATGGGAATGGCGGAAGAAACACTTGCCTATATTCCATTATTAATCCCACTTGCTTTAGCTCTAGGATTTGATGCTTTAACAGGAACGGCAATTGTTCTGTTAGGTGCATCAGCAGGTTTTACAACTGCTGTAATGAATCCGTTTACAGTAGGGATTGCTCAAGGAGTTGCGGAACTCCCTATGTTTTCTGGGATGGGATTGCGCCTCGTTCTCTTTGTAATTGTGTATTTGGTATCTGTTCTATTTGTGTATCGATATGCCATGAAAGTTAAAAAAGATCCATCCTTAGGTTATTATGGGAAGTATTCACGGGACACGGCCTCAGAATTACTAGACTCAACAGCTGAGCTGACAAGTAAGCATAAATTTATTCTTGGAGCATTTCTTCTTAATTATATTGTATTAGCATTTGGTGTAATAAAATATCAGTGGTATATTACAGAAATCGCTGCATTATTTGTCATCTTAACCATCGTTATCGGACTGATTGGCAGACTTTCTGTTGAAAAAATGGTTCAGTCATTTACGAATGGTTCTGCTGCTTTAATCGGCGGAGCATTGATTATTGGTTTATCACGAGCTACCCTTGTCGTGTTAAATGATGGGCATATTGTTGACTCCATGCTGCATAGTGTATCTGAATCGATTAAGCATGTCCCGGCGTATTTAAGTGTCATTGGCATGTATAATTTCCAAGCGCTTATTCATTTTATATTAGCATCTGGCAGCGGACATGCGATGTTAACCATGCCGATTATGACTCCACTTGCTGATTTACTGGATATTACACGTCAAACTGCTGTATTATCTTTTTCTTTTGCTGATGGAATCGGGAATATTATTTTCCCAACAGCTGGTACACTAATGGCAGGACTAGCGATTGCTGGTATTCCATGGACAAAGTGGGCTAAGTGGGTGTTGCCATTAGTGTTTATTCAATACATCATTGGTTTAATCGCAGTAGTGATTGCCTACTTAATGAACTATGGACCTTTTTAAATGGCTCTGTTAAATTTTCCTGTTGATTTCCGCTCCAGGCACGAGCGGTTCGTGGGTGTTTCGGTGAGCCTCCTCGGAGAAACGCGCCTGCGGGGTCTCACCTGAACCATACTCCCACAGGGGTCTTCGTGCCTTTCGCTCCAATCAACAGGTAATAATAATCAACAAGTTCTTTAACACAGCCTATATTTAAGACAGCTATGAAGTTAGGAGAGAATCACTTTGTTAATCTTAATTAAAAATGGTGAAGTATACGCCCCTCAATATTTGGGTGTAAAAGATATTTTAATAACGGGTGATAGAATTGCCTTTATACAGGATGAGATTCGGATACCAGATGGGTTTGTCCCGATAGAAGTCATTGATGCCAAAGGCAAGATCGTGGTTCCTGGATTCATTGATTCCCATGTTCATATTATTGGTGGTGGAGGGGAAGGCGGGTTTAAAACCCGCACCCCTGAAATTATGTTGTCTGACATTACGACTTCCGGTATCACAACATTAGTTGGTGTTCTTGGGACGGATGGGACCACTCGCCGAATGGAAAGTCTGCTTGCAAAAGCACGGGCCCTCGAAGAGGAAGGTGTAACTTGTTATATTCACACGGGGTCCTACCAAGTTCCTGTAAAGACATTAACACAGCGTATTGAAGATGATTTAATTTTAATTGATAAAATCATCGGAGTAGGTGAAATTGCCATCTCTGATCATCGATCATCGGAACCAACGTTTGAAGAACTTGTTAAGATTGCTGCCGCAGCTCGCAACGGGGGGATTTTGTCAGGGAAAGCAGGAGTATTAGAAATCCATGTGGGCGATGGTGACGAAAGATTATCCCTTCTTGAGGAAATTATTGAGAGAACGGAAATCCCCGTCCGCCATTTCCATCCGACTCATATTAATCGTAATGAAGAGTTATTCCAGGCAGGAATTGTTTTTGCAAACAAGGGAGGATATGTGGATTTTACGACAAGCACCATCCCTCAATTCCTTGAAGAAGGGGAAGTCAAATGTGCAAAGGGATTAAGGGTGATGCTTGAGCAAGGAGTAAACATTGGGCATATCACCTTCTCGTCTGATGGACAAGCAAGTTTGCCGTATTTTGACAACAGTGGTGAGTATAAAGGACTACAGGTCGGTAGAGTCTCCTCCTTATTCAAAGAGGTCCGTGATGCAATATTGGAAGAGGGAATTCCGTTGGAACAAGCGATTCAGGTTATTACCTCTAACCCGGCACAAGTCCTTAAGCTTCATCAAAAAGGAGCCATTCAAAAAGGAAAAGACGCCGATCTCGTCATACTAGAAAAAGACACACTCGAAATCCAAACCGTCATTGCCAAAGGACAAACCATGGTCCACCAAGGTCAACCCCTTGTAAAAGGAACTTTTGAATAATGCTAGTCGGGTGTCAGGCACCGCTTGTGGACGTTTGTCCGCTAGTGGTGGACACCTTTTTTTGTTTAGGTTTTTCACACAGATTTCACACATTTATTCCAAAGTTCTGCCAAACCCTTTGGCTATACTGAGAAGGTAAGTAAGACAAGCAAAGGAGTGATGAAGATGAATCTGAAAAAGGGATTAATGATAGGCGTTGGCGCCCTTATACTGCTGGGTGGGACATACCAGTTTCAGACGGCACATGCTGCTGAGAATCCACAAACAGTGGAAGCAAAAGCGCATACTGGTAAAAAGTTCGAGATGTTAAGTAAATACCAAGCGCAAATTCATCAAGTAAATCAGTTACGTAAAGAGCGGTTGGATTTGAAAAAACAGATGGTCGACAAAAAGGATCAGTTAATCGATTTGTTTTTAGCAGCAAAAAAGAACGGCAATAAAGAGGACTTAAAGCAGGCCAAGGAACTGAAGAAGCAGTTGAAAACGACAAATAGCGAACTCAAGTCTTTGGTAACTAAGAGTAGGGATGAAAGGAAGGCCTTGAAAGAGGGAGTGAAAGCGGGAGACGCCAGCGAACAGTTTACCAAGGTAATTGCTGCCCAGCAACAAATCAATAATAAAATGAAAGAGCAGGTGGCCCTGCTTGATCAAATGATTGCTAGTTTTAAATAGGGTTTTACGAAAGAGATAGTGTGTATTCATGCTATCTCTTTTATAATGGAGGCGAGGTGATTCGAAGATGAAGCATATTTTTGTGGTTGATGATGAGAAAAATATCCGTGATATTTTGCAAAAATATATGGAAAACGAAGGCTACAAAGTCACTCTTTTTTCAGATGGGGAAAATGTGTGTCAGGAGATGCTTCGGTTAAAACCGGATTTGCTGGTGATAGATATCATGCTTCCACATGTGGATGGCCTTGAGCTTTGTAAAGAGATTCGAAAATCGAGTGATATTCCGATAATTTTTGTATCGGCAAGAGATGGAGAGTTTGACCGAATTTTGGGACTGGAACTAGGTGGAGACGACTATTTAACGAAGCCCTTCAGTCCAAGAGAATTGATGGTTCGGATGAAGAATATTTTTAAACGGATGGAAAAGACAGCAGTAAGTAAGCCGCAAATGTTGACGATTCGTGATGTAACGATCGATTTTGAGCGGAGATACATAGAAAAAGATGGGATTGAAATCAAATTAACGGCTAAAGAATACGATTTGTTTATTTTTCTAGCCCGAAATAAAGGCAAGCCATATACAAGGGAAGAACTGCTCGAGTTTATTTGGGGGTATGAGTATACCGGAGATGGCCGCCTGATCGATGACCTCGTCAAGCGTGTCCGTAAAAAGCTTGAGCAGCATGCGTCATCCGTTGAGCTTTCGACGATTTGGGGTTATGGCTATAGGGTGGATGAATGAAATGAAAATTGGCGCGAAGCTCTTATTCACCTATTTTTTATTAATCATCAGTATTTTCTTGGTTACGAGCCTTTCCTTTCATTTCATAGCCCAGCGCTACTTAATTCATGAAACCAAACAGCAGCTGCATAAAGAAGCGGTGGTGGTTAGTCAATTGCTTGGGAGAACCGCCCTTTCAAGCATAACGGTAAAAGAACAGCTGGTGAATCGCAAGGCTTTGGTATTGTCTGAACGGTTGTTGTCGTCAGAAATGATTGTTTGGAATAAGAATCAAGAAATTATCTATACAGACTTAAAGGATAGGAATCTTGCTGAATTTAAGCAGGACCCAGAGAGAAGATATATTTCCGAAACGGTGACCATTATCTCAAAGACGGGGAAAACGAAAGGATATGTCACCCTGGTCCAAAAACTGGATGAGATTAAAGAAATCAATCGTCTCATGCGAAGATCCCAGCTCATTAGTTTGGTGATTTCAGCGTTGATTGCCGTTGGATTAGGCATGTTTTTTGAAAAAAGTCTAACACGGCCGATTCGGAAACTGACGGAGCATATGAAGCATTTTTCACTGAAAGCGGCGGATCGGGAGCTGGAGCTGAATGCAAAGGATGAGGTGGGGGAATTAGCCGATAGCTTCAATGAGTTGTCTAGGAGATTGAAGCAATATGACGATGATCAAAAGGTATTTTTTCAAAATGCTTCCCATGAGTTAAAGACACCGTTAATGGCGATCCAAGGAAATGCTGAAGGAATTTTAGACGGAGTAGTGACTGGTGATGACGTGAATGCAAGTCTCAATGTGATCATTTCTGAAAGTCAGCGCTTGAAGCGAATTGTTGAAGGAATCACGTATTTAGCAAAGCTGGAAAGTGTCGAGGAGAGCTTTGTGTTTCGCCGGGAATCACTTAATCTGATTATCGAAGAGGCTGTGGAGACTATCAGAGCATTGGCTGAGCAGCGAGGAGTAAAGATAGTTATTGATGGTGGAGTAATGGAAGCGGTTTTGGTAGACGGGGAAAAAATGAAGAGGGCGTTCATCAATTTATTAGGGAATGCGATCCGCTATGCGAGATCGACTGTTTCCGTCCTATCCGAAGTATCCGAGGATGGAACTTCTGTCGTGGTGAAAGTGTCAGACGATGGAAAGGGATTTGCACCAGAACAAGAGAGGAAGGTGTTCCAACGTTTTTATAGCGGTGAGGATGGCGGATCAGGAATTGGCCTCGCAATCACCAAAGCCATCATCGAGGGACACGGCGGAACGATTACGGCGTTGAATCGAGAGAGGGGAGGAGCAGTGTTCAGAATATGTTTAAATAATGTTTGATAGAAAAAGCACTGGCTATTGGATGGTCTCCAAATAGTCAGTGCTTTGGAATAAACTTAATTGAAGAACCTTAATACGCCATTGATCAATCCAGTGACCAATTTATTTTGATACGTAGCGTTTGTCAGGTTAGCGCGTTCCGTTGAATTGGAGACGAAGCCTATTTCCACCAAGACAGCTGGGGCTTCATTTCCTCTAATCACTCGGAAGCTTTCGTCCTTCACTCCCCTAGTCACCGCACTGGTAATCTTAACAAGCTCATTTTGGAGCAAAGTTGCCAGCTGTTTACTTTCCACAGGCATGACACCGTCTTCAGAGTTATAGTAAGATTCAATTCCCGATGCACTTGTGCTAGTTGAAGAATTGCAATGAATACTAATAAAAGCATCTGGTTTAATAGAGTTAGAATATATTACTCTATTATCTAATGAAATAAATTCATCCTTATTTCTAGTCAAATAAACCGTTGCGCCGTGGTTTTTTAAAGCATCGGCGAATTTCAAGCTTACTTGCAGGTTAATGTTTTTTTCAAGAACACCTGCAGCGCTGGATCCGCCATCATATCCACCATGACCTGGATCAATGACAATCGTTTTTCCCTTTAGTTCATTGGTGATAGGAATCCAGACACCGTTCGCATCTAAAAAGAATTCTTCACCATTAACTGTAATCCAGCCTGTTTGCATGATTCCGTTAGCGTCGGAGTAGTACCATAGCCCTTTATCTTGGAACCACCCAGTTGACAAGGCTCCTGATTGATTTAGGTAGAACCACTTACCGTCCATTTTGATCCAGCCTGTTTGCATCGCCCCACTGCCATTAAGATAATACTTTTTATTATTATCTTGCAACCAGCCTGTCTGCATTTCGCCTTGGTCATTAAGATAGTACCATTTGCCACCTTCAAGCAACCAGCCTTTGCTTAGAGAAAAATCAGTCCCTAAATAGTACCAGGTGTTATTTGACAAGATCCAGCCTCTTTTAAGTACACCAGTAGAATCTGCATAATATTTTTTTGAGTCTACCATAAACCATCCGCCAGCGGTCATAACTCCATCGTTATTAAAATAGTAAGTCCTACTATTCAAAGTAGTCATACCTGTGGTTAATGCTCCATTACTATTAAAATAATATTTCTTCCCTTGTTCTTCAACCCAACCTGTTTGCATAACCCCACTCGGATTTAAGAAATATTTCTTGCCCTTATCGGTCAGCCAGCCTGTTTGAACCAATCCTTCCGTGTTTGAAAAATACCATTTGCCATTTACCAGTCTCCACCCGAAGGCAAGAGATCCGTCTGTGTTAAACAGATATTTTTTTCCGGCAATTTCAGTAAGAGTAGTAGCAGCAGATCCATCGTTCTTAAAGTAGAACTTCTTTTCATTCACTTCCTGCCATTGGTTAGCCAGCATGATTCCATCCTTGTTTAAAAAGTATACATTGGAATTATCGGAAAGAAGTCCGCTTGTTCGCTCGCCGCTTGAATTTAAGTAATACCAATCCGTTCCTAATAAAAGCCAACCGGTCTTCATCGCACCACTTGCTTGAAGGAAGTACCATTTATTGTTGACGTTCAACCAGCCTGTCTTCATAGAACCATCCGCCTGAAGGTAATACCATTTACCTTTGTCTAGAAGCCAACCGGTCTCCATGGCCCCTTTTGTGTCAAGGTAATACCATTTATCTTTTATGAGAATCCATCCTTTTACAGGACTATCATTTTGGTAATAATACCATTTTCCGTTTTCTAGCTTCCAACCTGTCGTCGCTGCATAGGTCGGTGAAAAGCCTATCCCAAAATTCAAGAGTAATAAAGCAAAAATCGATAAAATCATTATTTTCTTTTTCAACGCTAAAATTCCCTTTCTTTACTAAGTGTAACTCTAAAGAGTTATTACAGCATGGGTACCGAGCTGTATTATGCCTCTATTAGATTTCTCACACTCCTTTTGCTCTAGAGGTCTTGTGTAGTGAGTTGCCAAAAACTACGATTCTATCCTTAATTTGTTAATTTTATATTAAACTGTATTTTCTAGATTGTGAAGCAAAAATCGACAATCTTTCTATTGAAAACGCTAATTGGAAGGGATTTTGTTGAAACCAGGCGAAGTGTGACCTTTTTGAACATGGGCAGGCACCTAATAACCAAGTCATTCGTAACATAGGGATAGGTAGAAAGAGGAGGGGAAAAGCTATGTATCCTTATTCAAATTACTCTGATGCTTTAAGCAGACAACAAAATAAGTTAATTCAAGATATTGAAAAAGCGATTAACGGGGAATATAGTGCGATCCAATGTTATGAAAAAATCGCCAAACTGGCCACGAAGGAAAAGCAGCGTAAGCAAATCCTTGAAATTCGCGAAGACGAAAAGAGACATTATCATCAATTTGTAAGGATTTACACAAGCCTTACTGGCAGGCAGCCTCAACCAAAGGCTTCGGAGGAGTGTCCGAATACGTATAATAAGGGATTAGAGTTTGCATTGGTGGATGAACAAGAGACAGTGGATTTTTATTTGAATATAGCGGATGAAACAACAGATCCATATATTAAGGAAGTTTTCCGTAGAGCAGCAGCTGATGAGCAAAATCATGCGGTGTGGTTCCTGTATTATTTTACGAAAAATAAATAATAGAAAAAACAGGGCTGACCTAGGAGGGTACTCTCGCGAGGTCAGCCCTGTTTTTTGATTGTATAGTTTAGTCGTCATTGGAGTCTCCACCGTAGTCCCCATCGTCGTTCGAGTCGTTATCATCTGAGTCATTGTCATCATCATCATCATCGGATTCGTCTGAATCAATGGTATTGAAGGCAGAGGCATGATACGGGTCGTTGCTATAACTTTTAGAGGTAGCTGCAGCGGTTTGGCCTTTATTTTCAAGGCTAGGGAAGATTAAAAACGCGGCAATGATTGCTAAGGTACCAAAGAATTCCTGCACACCAAAAATAAGATACACACCATACACAAAAAGGAAAATCCCAATCAGCCATTGTATTAATCGTATCGCCTTCAGAAGCATCCCCCCCAAGAAGTAATTCCCAAAAAACAATCCACCATATAAAAATAAATATTACCGCCTAGGACTTTTTATACATAATTTAGGCAATCGTAACTTGATTGCAACATAGTGGTGGAAGTGAAGTTGTCAGTTTTGTTGGAGAAGTAATCATCATTTGTTACTAATCTTGCTAAAAGGTAAGAGGTAATGCCTTCGGCCACATGGAGTCGGTGTAAGTGCCAGAAGAGGTAGGAGGAAATAGTAGTGGGTAACATAGGAAGATTCTACATGCCCGAAGGAGTAGTGGAAAAGAGAAAAGGGTCACGTAGAACGAGTCTAAGCGCATACCCTCAGTAACATGCTCTTATTTTTTTAACCTTTCTTTTATGTTCCCAGCATGCGCCAATAAAATAATCACAAGTAAGCTCCCAGAAATGACACAGCTAATCCAGTCAGAATGGTTGATTACTAGAAACACCGGAATGAGCAGAAATACCCCTAAGCCTGCAAAAGTAAAGCTTTTGGTTAATGGATACAGGATTATGAATCCGATGATAATGACAGGAATAAGCAGTGGTTCAAACATAACCATCCCGCCAATAAAGGTGGAAATTCCTTTTCCTCCCTTAAACTTCAATGTGATCGGCTTGAGATGGCCGATAATGGCCATTCCTAATCCTAGCAGCTGGACAGGCCCGGAAAATTCTAAATAGCGAGCAAGCGATATGACGAGAACACCTTTTAAGGCATCTCCTAAAAAGATGAGGGCAAATGCTTTTTTTCCATGGAGCCGTCCGGCATTTCTTGCCCCCACATTTCCACTCCCATGAAGCCTGATATCCTTATGATAAATCATCTTTGTAACCAAATATCCGAACATAATACAGCCGATAAAATAGCAAATTACTAGATATAGATAAATCATTTGCTCACTTCCCAAATCTTTGATTGTACATGGTGTCAGGCACCAGGTACCTTTTCGTTTGTAAACTTTTAGAAGAGTGTTGTTATTTGATTCGCTGATAAAAATTGAAAATCGCTGATATTTTGTTATATTCGCTGATAAAATTAAAAATTCGCTGATAAAGTTCCGAAATTCGCTGAAAAATGCCTAAAACATACAATTTGATGTAATTGTACAAAGACCCGAACGTTCTGAAGTGGGATTCTATCACGAAAACAACTATATTTGTGAAAATAGCCTTAAAATAAAGGTCTTTGAGGGCATTGGTAGAAATTGTTTATGAGAGGACATTTGCAAAAGCCCGATGATATTATTTTGAGGTGAAAATCAAGTGATTTCAAATGATATTTTTACTGAATTAGAAAAAAAGATAAAAAAGGATAAAATTACGTCATGTCTCATCCAGCATAAGGATTCTTTAGTTTTTCAATACTATAAAAATAATAAAATGAAAGATAAACAGCATAAGGTCAACTCTGTTACAAAGAGTGTGCTCGCTATTTTAATTGGGATTGCGATTGATCGTGGTGAGTTAGAGGGAGTCCATCAGCCTATAGTTGATTTTTTCCCGGACCTTACTGACGGGAAAAAGCAATTGACACTTGAACATCTGCTTACCATGACTCCCGGATTTGATTGGCCAGAATTTACGCGCTGGGGTGGGAGGCCGATGCCCATGATTAATTCGCAGGATTGGGTTCGTTTTATCCTAGAAAGGCCCATGGTTGAATCTCCAGGAGAAAGTATGCACTATAATTCAGGTTGCTCCCATCTGTTAAGTGCGATTCTCCAAAAGGCGGCAGGTAAGACTTTAACAAAATATGCGGATTCTTATTTGTTTAAGCCATTGGGGATAAAGGATTATAAATGGTATTCGGATGCGAAAGGGATCGTAATCGGCGGATTTGGGTTGTCATTAAAAGCAAACGATATGCTGAAAATAGGGCAGTTGATGTTAAATGAGGGAATTTGGAAAGGGCAGATGATCGTGTCGAAGGATTGGGTAAAGGAATCCACTATGCCACGCTTCCATACCTACAACAAAATTGGCACCTATGGCTATCATTGGTGGATCCTAACCGATGAGAATCATCAACCTGCGCAACCCCCAGCCTTCTTTGCCATGGGATACGGAGGCCAATATATTTGTGTCGTTCCTGAATACCAACTCATCGTTACATTTACTAGTGACCTGTACAACGATACATTTAAACCTTTAAGCTACTTTAAAAAGCTTTGAATAGATAGAGTGGAGTGGTTTTAGGGTTTCTATTATATAAAAGATAGAAAAGTTAATAACAGTTTTAAAAATTTTTAAAACATTTAAAAAACACTCTTGCATTTCAATAGTAGGCGGTGATATTATCAAATTATAATAAATCTAAACGTTTACATTTGAAGAAAACATATCCAATAGACTAGAAGTTTTAGGTCTATTATTTTTAAAAACATAAATCTAAACGTTTACATTTTAGGGGTTACATAATATGGAGTACAAACCAACAATTGAAGATGTTGCAAAGCTTGCGAAGGTTTCAATTGCTACGGTTTCGAGGGTAATCAATAACCAGGGTGGCGTTAGAAAAGTAACTGAAGAACGAATTGTAAACGCTATCAATGAACTTGGTTATATCCGCAGCGCAGTAGCAAGAAGTATGAAAAGAAAAGAAACACATACTATCGGCATTATTGTGCCAGATATTAAAAATCCATTTTTTCCACTTGTTGTTTCCGGCATTGAGCAAAAGGCGCGGGAGCTAGGATACTACACAATTCTAAGTAGTACAAATGAGTCACCTATCGTAGAAGAAGAAATCGTGAAGATTTTCATTGAACGAGGTGTAGATGGCGTCATTATTACAACAGCAAATGAGACGGGAGACCATATTAAACTTTTACAGGACCAAGGTATTCCCATCGTGGCTGTTGACAGGGCTATCAAGAAATTTGATGTGGATACCGTGTTGGTTGACAATGTAAATGGTTCCTATCAGGCAGTTCAGCACCTCATTTTACAAGGGCATAAAAGAATTGCTATTATTTGCGGGCCACAACAAACCACTCCTGGACTGGAGAGGTTTTTAGGCTATAAAAAAGCACTAGAGGAATATAATATTTCTTTTGATGAAAGCTTGGTTATTCAAGGTGATTTTATGGAAGGCAGCGGTTATTCAGCAGCACATGAACTGTACGATTCAGACAATAGACCAACTGCTATTTTTTCATCAAACAATCTCATGACAATAGGTTGTATAAAAGGTTTAATAGACTTAGATTGGAAATTGGGAGAAGAAGTATCCTTTATAGGGTTTGATGATGTGGAAATTGCAACTTTTATCAAACCACGATTATCTGTAGTATCTAGACCGATGATGACAATTGGTGAAATAGCCGTTCAATTACTTTACGAACGAATGAATATGAAGGGTGAGCTTCCAAAGAGAGAGTATCTTTTATCACCTGAACTAAAAATTCGAGAATCCTGCCAAGTAAAAATAAAAATCTAAACGTTTACATTCTTGCAAAGGGAGAGAGAAACAAGATGAAAAAAGGTGGAATTTTAAATCCAAGAATTAATCAATTAATCTCTGAAACTGGTCATACAGATTATGTTGTCGTTACAGATGCCGGTTTACCTATTCCTGAAAATGTGACACACAGAATCGATTTGGCACTCAAGGAAGGAGTACCAGGTTTTCTTGAAACGCTAGATACAGTGTTGACAGAACTAGAGGTGGAAAAAGTCATTCTAGCAGAGGAACTAAAAACAGTCAGTCCAGAAATGCATGACCAAATCGTAAGCCGCTTTGAAAATAAACCAATTGAATACGTTCCACATGTAGAATTCAAACAACAAACCAAACAAGCAAGAGGATTAATTCGAACTGGTGAGTTTACTGGGTATGCCAATGTTATTTTAGTAGCAGGAGTTGTTTACTAAAAATGAAAGCTCGTTCAAAGGGGGACAGATGAATGAGTACAACGTTACTTGAAATGAGGGAAATCTCGAAGGAGTTTCCTGGAGTGAAAGCTCTTGATCGTGTATCTATTCATGTAAATCAGTCAGAGATCCTTGCTTTACTTGGTGAAAATGGGGCTGGCAAGTCCACTTTAATGAAGGTGCTTGCAGGCGTTCATCAGCCGAGTAATGGGCAAATCTATATAAATGGAGACCCCGTAACGATTGAGGGGCCAAAACACTCTCAAAGTCTGGGAATCAGTATTATCTATCAAGAATTTAATTTGATCCCGCATATGAGTGTAGCCGAAAATATCTTCATTGGACGAGAGCCTCGCAAAACAAAAGGGATCATTCACCGCAAACAGGTTAGGGACGAAACAAGAACTTGGCTAGACCGGGTAGGGTTAACACGAGTTTCACCGGATGATTTAATCATCGACCTTTCTGTGGCAGAACAACAATTAGTCGAAATTGCCAAGGCCCTTTCCTTTAATTCTAAAATCATTATCATGGATGAACCGACTGCTGCTTTAAATGATGAAGAAACTAGTAAGCTGTTAGCCATTATGAAGGACTTAAAGCAACAGGGAATGGGAGTCATTTTTATTACCCATCGCTTGGAAGAAGTCCAAGCGGTTGCTGATTCAATCGCTGTATTAAGAGATGGAAAATACATCGGGAGCGCTCTGGTAAAGGACGTTACAAAAGATGATATGGTTACGATGATGGTCGGTCGTGAGTTGACTGATTTGTATCCAGAGAAGGGTACCCCTGCTAATGATATTTTACTTGAGGTCAAAGATGTTTCAGTCCCGGACATGCTGCATAACATTAATTTTTCGGTTAAAAAAGGGGAAATCCTTGGGATTGCTGGATTAATGGGCTCTGGAAGGACGGAGCTATCAAAAGCGATATTTGGCTTATACAACAATATGAGCGGTTCTGTAAAAGTAGATTCGAAGTTAGTAAAGAACCCAAGGGGAGCGATTGATGCAGGTATTGCACTTGTAACAGATGACCGTAAGCAGGAAGGCTTAGTCCTTGGATTATCAGTCTATGAAAATCTTCTTCTACCAACTTACCGGAGAATATCACGGTTTGGTGTTTCGAAGAAGAAAATGAAAGATGAGATTGTTAACCGATGGGTCAAGGATCTGAAAATAAAGGTCCACGATCCAAGTGTAGAAGTCAGAACGCTGAGCGGAGGAAATCAACAGAAGGTTGTCCTTGGAAAATGGCTTCAGATGAATCCTAAAGTGTTAATTCTAAATGAACCCACAAGGGGTATTGATGTGGGGGCAAAAGCTGAAATTTATCAAATTATGAAAAGGCTTACAGAAGATGGGATTTCCATTATTATGATCTCTTCCGAAATGCCGGAATTACTCGGCCTCAGCAATCGGATTCTAGTTATGAATGAAGGAAGAATAACAGCTGAACTCAGTCAGCAGGAAGCGACTCAAGAAAAAATCTTTTATTACGCATCAGGGGGTGTGACGAATGCCTAGTACGACACCTGTTAAGCAAGAGGTGCAAAAGGAAGCCTTTAATTGGCTTTCCCTCATTGAAAAATACCGTGTATTATTGATTTTTATTGTATTGTGTGGGATTGCAGGGGCATTGTCAGATGTTTTCTTTACAATGAGTAACGTGATGAATGTGCTTCGTCAAGTATCCATTATTGCCATAATTGCAAGCGGGATGACGCTCGTCATTTTAATTGCAGGCATTGACCTTTCGGTTGGAGCTGTTATGGCGTTTTCAGGAGCTATTTTAGCAGGTGCGTTGACCGCTGGTTGGCCGCTGGCACTAGCACTGCTTGCTGCACTTGGCGTAGGATTACTATTCGGTCTTTTTAATGGTTTTATTACTGCAAGATTTGGTGTCCCATCCTTTATTGCCACCTTGGCAATCATGGTTATTGCACGAGGAATGACGCTCGTTTATACAAAAGGTTATCCATTAGTAGTAAGTAACAATACATACCGATATATTGGAAGCGGTCGATTCTTCGGAGTTCCTATTCCGATTATCATTATGTTTGTTGTATTTGGATTCATGTATTGGATGTTAAAATACACTAGTTTTGGCCGATATATCTTTGCCATCGGTGGAAATGAAGAAACGGCTATTCTTGCAGGTATTAATGTGAGAGCCATTAAAATAGCTGTTTTTGGAATCTCTGGTTTGCTTTCCGCTTTATCCGCTATTATTTATACCTCACGATTAATGTCAGCTCAGCCAACTGCGGGTACAGGAATTGAGTTGGATGCTATCGCGGCCGTTATTATTGGTGGGACCAGTTTAGCAGGAGGAAAAGGTGGAGTTACAGGTACACTTATCGGGGCCTTAATTATGGGGGTCCTTGATAATGTTCTTAACTTAATGAATGTTTCTCCATTCTATCAAAGTATTGCTAAAGGTCTGGTCATTCTAATTGCTGTATTAGTAGATAGTAAGTTTTCAAAAATAAAAAAATAAACGTTGGGGGTATTAAGATGAAAAAGATTATTTCTTTGTTGGCACTATTTGCGATTATTATTGGTCTTGTTGGTTGCAGTATGGACGAAGGTTCAAGTACAAAAACATCCGGTTCGAAATCAAAAGATGGCAAGCTAAAAGTCGGTTTATCCATGAATACCCTAAACAATCCATTCTTCGTAGCCGTTAAAGAAGGAGCGGAGGCGCAAGCGAAGGAAGATAAGATTGATCTTGTTGTAACAGATGCACAAAACGATCCTGGTAAACAATTAGCAGATGTTGAAAACCTTTTAGAGCAAAATATTGATGTTTTAATTATTGACCCAGCCGATAGCGATGCTATTGCTGAAGGTGTAAAAAAGGCAAACGATGCAAAAATCCCTGTATTTACAATTGACCGTCAATCAAATGGCGGAGAAGTAGTTACTCATATTGGTTTTGACGCACTTAAGTCTGGTAAGATTGCAGGTAACTTCTTGAAAGAAGCTCTTGGTGGTAAAGGAAATATTGTAGAGATTCAAGGGATTTTAGGAACAAACGTAGGACAATTCAGAAGTAAAGGCTTCAATTCAGTAATGGACGAAACTCCTGGATTCAAAGTGGTTGCAAGACAGGCTGCAAACTTTGACCGTGGTGAAGCAATGAAAGTTATGGAAGATATTTTACAAGCGAATCCTAAAATTGATGGTGTATATGCTGCGAATGATGAAATGGCTCTTGGTGCGCTAGCTGCAATTGAAGCAGCAGGCCGCCTTGATGAAATCACTTTAATTGGCTGTGATGCGGTTGATCCTGCTATCGAAGCGATTAAGGGTGGGAAATTAGAGGCAACAATTGCTGAACCACCTGTATTCTTAGGAAAAGAAGCGGTTAAGACAGCTTTAAAAATTTCTAAAAAGGAATCTGTTGATAAAGAAGTGATTCTTGATTCAACACTTGTGACTCCTAAGAACGTAAATGAGGTTAAAACAAAGTAATAGAATAATAGTTAGAGTAGTAAAAACGCATCTAACCTTGCGTTTTTACTACTTTAAAGGGAGGTTTCTTCATATGTCAAAAGTTGTTGTAGTAGGTAGCTATGTGGTCGATTTGATGAGTCGTACACCGCATCTTCCCAAACCGGGTGAGACCGTTCTAGGGGGACCATTTAAGATGGGACCTGGTGGAAAGGGAGGGAACCAGGCAACAGCAGCGGCACGTTCTGGTTCAGAAGTTACGTTTATAACTAAATTGGGGGATGATCTTTTTGGCAGAGAGGCCTTGGCACATTTTACTGCAGAAAAAGTAAACACCCAGTTTATGAAAGTAGATCCTAATCAAGCGACTGGAGCTGCGTTGATTGCTGTGGATGAGCAGAGCGAAAACAGTATTGTGGTTGCATTAGGGGCATGCGGAACGATTACGGAAGAAGAAGTAGTTGCTGCGGAAGATACATTCAAACAAGCTGACGTTGTGTTAGTTCAATTAGAGACTAGTATTGAGGCAGTGGTGACAACAGTACGTCTAGCCAAGGAATGGGATGTACCGGTGATTTTAAATCCTGCTCCCTATCAGGAATTTCCTAGAGAAATCCTAGCAGATATTGCCTATATTACACCGAATGAAACGGAAGCATTCGAGTTAAGTGGTGTAGAGGTAACGGACGAAGCATCTGCACTATTTGCTGCGAAAAAAATTCATGATATGGGTGTAGGTACGGTCATTATTACCCTTGGTGCGAAAGGTGCCTACCTTTATGAAGGAGGAGAAAAAGGGGAACTCATATCGAGCTTTAAGGTTCATGCCGTTGATACAACAGGCGCGGGAGATGCCTTTAACGGGGGCTTTGCTCACGCACTAAGCAACGGCCAGTCGGTTCGAGAAGCAATGACCTACGCCAACGCTGTAGCAGCCCTTTCGGTTACCAAAATAGGCACCGCACCAGCGATGCCATACCAGCATGAAGTAGAAGAACTTATGGTTAAAAAAGCTTAAAAATATGTTATTTTTGGTTTCAGGCACCATCCGTGGACACTTTCCATGTGGAAAAGACAGTGAGCAGATTTGCTCGCTGTTATTTTTTTATTAAAAGGTAAGAAAAATTGTCACAGCCACAATCCTTGATAGTGTGGTTTTTTATATCCCGATCCAATTGAAAGAAGCCCGACTGGTAAATAGAAGTAGCTTTTAATGCCCGAGCAAAGAGAAAATGGCCCGACTGGTAAATGGGGGAAATTTCTAATACCCATAGCAAGTGTTTCCGCTCCCACCGTGTCTTAGATAAATAGCAATAAACTAAGTGCCATGACGACGACCATGCCGCCGATGAGGCCATAGATGGATAAATGCGCTTCGTCATATCTTTTCGCTGCAGGTAGAAGTTCATCGAGAGAGATAAATACCATTATGCCTGCAACGGCAGCGAAAATTATTCCAAACATAATCTCGTTTAGAAAAGGCATCAAGAAAAGATAAGCGGCTAAAGCGCCAATCGGTTCCGATAAGCCAGACAGGAAGGAGAGCTTAAATGCTCTTTTTTTATCACCTGTCGCAAAATACACAGGGACAGAAACAGCAATGCCCTCCGGAATATTGTGAATCGCAATGGCCACAGCAATGGCAATTCCGAGCGCCGGGTCTTGTAGGGCAGAGGTGAAGGTAGCGATTCCTTCAGGAAAGTTGTGAATGCCAATCGCAAGCGCAGTAAATGTCCCCATTTTTAATAAGTCTGGTTTATTTCCCATGCTTGCAGGACTATTCATATCTTCAACTGTCTTTAGTTCATGCGGGTTACTTTGTTTAGGAATAAACTTGTCGATGCTAGCAATTAGCAACATACCGGCAAAGAAGGCGCCCATGGTTACCCAGCTTCCCGGGCCTAATCCAAGGGCATCCACAAGGGCAACCTTTGCTTTAACAAAAATTTCAATCATGGACACATAAATCATGACACCTGCAGAGAAACCCAGGGTCACCGATAAGAATTTTGTATTGGTATGGGATGTGAAGAATGCCAAAATGCTCCCAATCCCTGTTGCAAGGCCGGCAAACAAGGTCAATCCAAATGCCAACAAAAGATTTTCAGTCACCTTCGATTCTCTCCCTCTTAGGAATTTATTATTAAATCCTAATGAAAATTTCATTTTCAATTATATTTTTATATGCACCAACACAGAAATGTTTCCTGAAAGAAACAAATCAATGGGCTTTGAGGGAGAAAGGTACAGACTGCTAAACTTGACTGTTGATTTCCGCTCCAATCAACTGTGTGTAAAAATCAATAGTGTTCTTTAAAATAACTAAAAAAACTGACCCATCATGAGTCAGTTTCTTTGGTATGGCATTCATTCTATTGTAGCTCCAGTTGATGTCTTAATTCCGTTTGGATTCTTTGCTTTTCTTCTGGTGAAACCAAGCCATAATAAATCTTATTAATCATTGTACCAGTTTCATTGATTTCCATTTGCTCTATGTTTTTTCCAGCCTCTTTATAGTTTTTCTGAATGTCTACCATTTGATCGAAGGTTAGATTGGTTCGGATGTTTTTTCCTAGCGCAGTGAAAATACTGGAAAAGTTGGTGAGGCTTGATACGCTCATTCCTTCATTAATGACCGCCTGGATGATTTTGCGTTGTCTGGATTGCCGGCCAAAATCACCTCTTGGATCCTTATGTCGCATACGGGAAAAACTCAATGCCTGTTCCCCGTTTAAGGTTATTTCTCCTTTAGCAAAATGAAAATTGTCTTGGATAAAATCCAAATCATTCTGAACCTTCACGCCGCCCACTGCATCGACTATATCCTTAAATCCTTCCATATTAATTTGAAGGTAATAGTCGATAGGAATATTGAGGAATTTCTCTACTGTATCCATAGACATAGGAACACCACCAAAAGCATAGGCGTGATTAATCTTATCCTCTGTACCTTTACCGACTATTTCTGTACGTGTATCACGAGGGATACTCAGCATCTTTACAGAATTGGTATTCGGGTTGACCGTCAGAACAATAATTGTATCTGACCGTCCTTTATCTCCCTCTCGCTGATCCACTCCGAGCATTAATACCGAAAAAGGATCCTTTTCTTCGAAGACAACCGGCTGCTCCCTTTTTACAGGGACTTCCCGTTGAACCACGGGCTGGTGCATTGTAACAACTGCCGTCTTTAGTGACTTATACACTGTATAAGCATATGCCCCTCCAGCAATGAATAGGAGCAAAAGAATTACCCCGGTTATTTTTAACCATTTCCTGCTTTTGTTTTCTTTATAACGAACATTCTGCATTAAAAAACCCCCATGTATGTAAAATAGTATTGCTATTTTATTTAGGAGAGATTCTAGTTGTAGCTAATCTTTATTGTAACATCTAACATGGAAAAATCCTATCGTTAATTGTTCGTTTTAGTGCACGATAAAAAGGGAGCAGTATAAACTGCCCCCTATATCTACTTTTCTATTACTTTATTGTTAGTTATTGTTATTATCATTATTATTCTGTTTTCTTTGTTGTTCCTGCAACGCTTGAAGAATGTCTTGCACATCAATTTTTCCATCACCATTGAGATCAGTTAAGCCGCCATTTCCATTCATTGGTGGTGTTGGACCAGGTACCGCTGCCGCTACAACAGGCTTTTTCGGTTTAAATGCAAAGGTGAACACCAGTAATACAAGAATAAGCAACCCTGACACACCATCAATAATATAGAAAATAGTCGCATAATCGGACCATAACGTCTTACTGCTATCCATCTTCTTCTCGGAATTAGCAATATATTGCTTGATTTCAGAGTGATTTGGATAAATTCGCTGGACTGCCTCAAATTTTTCTAAGGCATGCTTGTAATAGCCGCCCCAATATAATTCTAGGCCCTCTTGGTAGAGCTTATCTGTTTCACTCTTTGTATTCCTCACACCGGCCTGGTTTACAAATTCCTTCACTGTGTTGACAGGTACGGCAAAGTTAAAGCCCTGAACCTCCTGTCCGTTTACGGTATCACCTCTAAAAGTGAGGAGCCCAATAATCTCGCCTTTCTCATTGATTACAGGACCGCCGCTATTTCCATGAGTGGCTGCGGCATTAATTTGGATAACCGGACTGCCTTGTTCCGTCTTTTTCGAAGTAGCAGAAATTTGTCCTGCATTCATCGAGGAGACTAAAGAGGAGTCTGGTGATAGTAAGTCAGAGTCAGCTGCTGCCGGGTAACCAATGACCCAGATATTATCTTGGTTCTGGATATTGTCTGAGTTTCCAAGTGGTAGGGTAGGAAGGTTCTTCCCTTCAATTTTTAAGACAGCTACATCTTTTCCTTCGTTAATCGGAGCGCCGTAGCTTTTCACTTCGCCATCAAGGACGTCTCCACCCGGTAAAATAACCTTAATGACTTTTTTAATACCTGTGTATTGTGTATAGTTCAGCATGTAATTATAAGCAGTATCGTAATCTACTTTAAAGTAGTCTGCCATAATGTTAACTAATTGTTCAAAGGCAGCATTGGCAATGTCTTCATCTTTCATTTGCGTCGTTTCAACCACATGAGCATTCGTCACGATATAGCCATCCGAGCTAATAATTCCCCCAGAACCAGAACCGCCTAGAACTGATTGATAGTTTAGTTGCTCCATAATGGCCATTACTTCAGGGTCATTTGGGTTATTAAATTGCCATTCTACAACCGCGTAGTCGAGTATCCGAACAACCGCCGGCTTTGTATATTCTGCTAGCTTTTGAGCTTGAGCAATGTTGCCCGTCGCTGGTTTGATGTTTATGAGAACAAAGGAGGTAACAATTACTGCGATAAGGAGTAAGCTTAAAGGTATGGTAAAAAGGGCTCTTTTCAAAATACAATTCACCTCTTAAATGGAATATTTACTATGCACTCTGCAATATATTCCGGTTTGGAAGAAAGGTAATTTTGTACATTAAAATTTTATGAAAATTCGGGGATGACAAAGGAAAATAAGAATTCTTTATGAAGATTCACTAGGAAGAAAGTAAATTGAAATTAATTAGATAGGGTATTAAGAAATCCTCATTTTTCGACAAGAATTTTTCAAAAAGACTAGAGAGATGTATAATGGCTATAGATATCAACTTGGAGGTCAGTATGGAGAATCAATTAAAGGTAATGACAGTGTTCGGAACAAGACCCGAAGCTATTAAAATGGCTCCACTAGTAAAGGAGCTTGAAAAATATCCTGATCAAATCAAATCGATTGTCACAGTTACTGCACAGCACCGTGAAATGCTTGACCAGGTGTTGAATATTTTTGACATAACACCTGACTATGACTTAAATATCATGAAGGCAAGACAATCCTTGATCGATGTAACTACTCGAAGCTTAGAAGGACTTAATCAAGTATTAGCGGAAGTAAAGCCAGATATCGTTTTGGTGCATGGAGACACAACGACTACGTTTGTGGCAAGCCTGGCTGCTTTTTATCACCAGATTCCAATTGGACATGTGGAAGCAGGCTTACGGACGCATAATAAATATTCGCCATACCCAGAGGAGATGAACCGTCAATTAACTGGGGTGTTGGCGGACCTTCATTTTTCTCCAACGGTTCAATCGAAGCAAAACCTGGTTGTGGAAAATAAAAAGGAAGAGAGCATCTTTATTACTGGAAACACAGCAATTGATGCATTAAAGACGACAGTCAAGGAGTCATATTCTCATCCGGTTCTTGAGAAGCTTGGCAATGACCGTTTGGTCCTCATGACTGCACATCGCCGTGAAAATACCGGGGAACCAATGGAAAACATGTTCCGTGCCATCCGCCGTGTCGTGGAAAAACACGAGGACGTGCAAGTGGTATATCCTGTTCACATGAACCCTGTGGTACGTGAAATTGCGAACCGGGTGCTAGGGCAGAATGACCGTATTCATTTGATCGAGCCGTTAGATGTGATTGATTTCCACAACTTTGCATCCAGAGCGTATCTGATTTTGACGGATTCGGGCGGTGTTCAGGAAGAGGCTCCATCGCTAGGTGTTCCTGTGCTTGTGTTGCGTGATACAACAGAGCGTCCGGAGGGAATCGAAGCAGGTACATTAAAGTTAGCCGGTACGGATGAAGAGACCATCTTTGGTTTAGCAGATGAGCTATTATCGGACAATACTGCGCATGATAAAATGGCGAAAGCATCTAATCCGTATGGAGACGGTCTTGCTTCTAGGCGAATTGTAGAAGCTATTCTGTATCATTTTGGCAAAAACGAAGAGAAGCCAGCTGATTTTGATCCAACCAAGTAAGAGGTTGTGTAATTGATGAAATTAATGAAAATCCATCATATCGCAGTGATTTGTTCAAATTATGAACGGTCAAAGGATTTCTATGTTCGGATTTTGGGGCTGACTCCTGTAAGCGAAGTGTATCGTGAGGAACGAGATTCCTATAAGCTTGATTTGGCTGTTAACGGAGAGTATCAAATCGAGCTGTTTTCTTTTCCCGATCCACCACCGAGACCAAGTTATCCAGAAGCGGCTGGATTACGGCATCTCGCGTTTGAAGTGGAGGATATCGAAGCGGAATTATCCTATTTGGAGAGTCATCAAATCACAGTGGAGCCCATTCGCGTGGACCCTTTAACCAACAAGAAATTCACCTTCTTCGCAGACCCAGACGGCCTGCCCATTGAACTATACGAGCGATAAAAATAAATAACGAAAAACGAAGCAGGGGATCTTAGTGGATCTCCTGCTTTGTTTTTAAAGGCTATTTACGTAAACATTGTTGATATGGAAGAAAAGCGCTGCTTTATTCATTTAGAATCAGAGCTACACTAAGGAAAAGTTGGCTAATTAGATTGCCCTCTTAGAAGAGTAATCAATATACGGAGTTTTTCCGGTTATTTGCGAAATCGAGCTCATTTAGGAATAGATAAGCGGAGATTTTCCGGTTATTCAAAGACTGAAGCCTCATTTTTGCGTTTTAAAGTCAAATAAGCGGAATATCTCCGTCGATTTGATCTAATTTACATCCAGTCCCAATTAAGCGGAATTTTTCCCTCTATTTATTAGAACGAACCTTAAAAAAGATAAACAAAAGTAACAATGTCTTAGAAATGAGCCTTTTTAAATGAGTGACCGTTAGGGGTGGACAACTGTCCACAAAGGGTGCCTGACACCATTAACTCAGTGGGTGCCTTATACCTGGAATCCCATATTCATGTGGTGACCAAGAACCGTATCCGCCGATATTTGGGTTTGGGGGATAAGCGCCATAGGGATTTAATGGTCCGGTTCCTGCTCCTGGATAACCTGGGGTACCTAACCCAGGATATCCTCCAATGGGTGCCGTAGAGCCCAATCCTCCTAGAGGTGGAATACCTATACCACCCAACGCTCCAGTTCCCGGATTATATCCATAGTAACCCGGATTAGGCCCATATCCACCAAAACCTGGAGCACCACCACCAAGAAGTCCTGATCCTAAATAGCCTAGCCCGAGACCTAAGAGCCCTGCACCTAATTGTCCCAGTCCAAATCCGGAATCTGATGGATTTCCATGATTGTGGTGGTCTCCGTGATGAGATGAGTAGCCATGTTGAGGATTGTTCCCATGATAGGATGAGCCTCCGGAATGAGCCTGACTTCCATGTTGGGAAGGGAACCAATGTTGCGACGGATTTCCGTGATGAGATTGTCCTCCATGGCTAGGTGATGGATTGTCGTGATAGGATTGTCCACCACCGCTATGATAATGCTGCTTATTGCTTTGATGTGACGGAGTGCCAGAATGGTGGTGGTTACTGTGTTGTCTTAGCAAAGGGGGGTGTTGTAGAGTGGGCAGTTGATAAGGATGATACATCATTTCTCTCTCTCCTCTTTTTCTTTATCCAATAGCCTATGTTTCTTTTTCTATCTTTCTTGGGTAAAAGCCCAATAATGGCGAATCCGTCAGAAATGGGCTTATCCCGTCAGATGGATTTTAGAACCCAATCCTCTATCAGCCTCTCCCAATCAACGAAAAATACGTCTTAAGTCTTAGAACGCTTTCCGTTCGGGGTCCATGGCAGGCAGGATTTTTTTCGTGTATTGTGGAAGTAGTAAATGGAAATATCTTTCTTTTGAAAATGTTTTTTATAAAGGAAGTGAATCATTCACTGCCTTTAATCGTATGTATAAAAAGGATATTAGTCAGGAGTCGATGTTTGATGAATCCAATTTTATCGTTGATTGTACGATCGTTTGTAGCTGTCCCTGTTACTGTTCTTACATGGCTGCTATTATTTTTCCCTTTTGGTCAGGGATTCTGGGCCTCCACGTTCTTTGCCATTCTAGGAGGAATCCTTACCCATGTGATCCTAGCGTATATTCAGAACGTTCACTTTTTAAAGAAGCATCAATTGTCGAGAAAAGAATATCGCTACATTCAGAAAAATTTATCAGAGGCGAAACGGAAAATTAACCGTTTGAATAAAAACCTTTTTTCCATTCGAGACCTATCCTCTGTCAAACAAAGAATCGATATTTTACGTATTACTAAAAAGATACAAAAAATGACGATGAAAGAACCAAAGCGTTTTTACCAAGCCGAACAATTCTACTTCTCACACTTAGATTCCGTCGTCGAACTTACGGAAAAATATAGCTTCCTTTCCTCCCAACCAAAACAGAACATGGAAATGGGACAGTCTTTAAACGAAACGCGCAGAACCTTAAACGAGCTGACAAAGGTGTTGGAAGAGGACTTATACCATGTGATTTCCGATGATATTGATACATTAAACTTTGAAATTGACGTCGCAAAGCATTCGATCAATAAGCAAAAGGATTCCAAATTCCCTGAAGAAAATAGGTGGACTAAATGAGTGAAAATAATCCAATTGAATTAAATAAAAGTGGCAATCTACTAGATGATATTCTAGCAGACCCGTTTGGTGATCAACTTGAGCCTGCTAAACAATCAGTCCAACAGTCAAGTTCAAGCGAGGCCAAGCCAGTTAAGCTAATAGATGTGATCCCAGAGGAGCACCGGGCCAAGGCCTATCAAATTGCGGAGCAAATCGATCCGACCAATCACCAGGCCATGATTCAATACGGAACCCAGGCCCAAGGAAAGCTGTTGTCTTTCTCCCATACCATGCTTGAGCATGTTCAGAAAAAGGATGTGGGTGAGATTGGGGACATCATCAATGATTTAATGAAACGATTGAATGAAGTAAATCCGGATGAACTAAAGGATGGGAAGCCATCCTTGTTTGCTCGGATGTTTGGTAGAATTTCCGGTTCCTTGCAGGAGGTACTATCCAAGTACCAGAAAACAGGGGCGCAAATTGATCGGATTAGTGTGAAGTTGGACCGCAGTAAAAACGTTCTTTTATCGGATATTAAGCTGCTTGAACAGCTGTACGAGACAAATAAAGAATATTTTCATGCACTAAATGTGTATATTGCTGCAGGAGAGATTAAGCTTGAGGAGATGCAGACAAAGACCATCCCGCAGTTGAAGAGAGCAGCAGAAGCCACCAATGACCAAATGAAGTTTCAAGAAGTGAACGATATGATTCAGTTCGCAGACCGTTTGGATAAGCGTCTGTATGATCTGAAATTAAGCCGGGAAATCACGATTCAAAGTGCACCTCAAATCCGGTTGATTCAAAATACCAACCAAGCCCTTGTGGAGAAAATTCAATCGTCCATTATGACGGCGATCCCATTATGGAAGAACCAAGTGGCGATTGCCTTGACATTAATCCGTCAACGCCATGCAGTCGAGGCTCAGAAGCAGGTCTCGAAAACGACTAATGAGTTACTGTTAAAAAATGCAGAAATGCTTAAAACTAACACTATTGAGACGGCAAAGGAAAATGAGCGCGGCCTTGTGGACATCGAAACATTAAAGAAAACACAAGAAAACCTAATCTCGACACTTGAAGAAACGATGAGAATACAGGAAGAAGGACGGCAAAAGCGCCGCTTAGCGGAACAAGATCTCGCCAATATGGAGAATGACCTTCGCCTCAAACTACTTGAAATCAAAGGCAAATAAAAGGAACCCCGTTGCAGGCCAGCGGGGTTCCTTTATTTGAGTGCTTTCCACTGAATAAAGACAAATGTCCAGCTCCAGCGCCTAGCCCCTCGGGTCAAATAACCTTCGGCAAGTAAAGTCAAAGAGCGACTTTTCTTGCCGAAGAACATTTGCCTGTCGGGGCTGACCAAGGCGCTTGCGCTTTTCTTGGTGCCTGACCCCCTAGTTATTAACAGGAGTGGTTTCTAGGTATTCTTCAAGGGTGATGCCGCGGTTCATGATTTTTTTGGCGATGGATTTTCCGACGTAGCGAAGGTGCCAGGGCTCATATTTGTAGCCTGTAACCGAGTCTTTTCCTTGTGGATAGCGAATAATGAAACCGTAGTCGGACGCATGCTCCTCCAGCCAACTTGCTTCTGGAGTCCCTGCAAAGCAATCTTCTGCTGCACATTTTCCATCCCCGCCGGTTACATCAATGGCAAGGCCGGTTTCATGTTCGCTTGTACCAGGAATCGCACTATAGGTTCTTGCTGTGTCATATCCATCCAGACTCACATAATAATTGAACAAAACCGTTTGAGCAGCATGTGATCTATAGGCAGAAACACCAAGAAGATCGATTCCATCCTGCTTTGCACCAGCGAATAACTTTTCAATTGCTGCCGCCGCTTTGGCACGCATTTTTCGTTTCTCTGATTTCTGTGTAAATGTAAAAGGAATGTTGGGATTCACCAAATCTGTCGGTGTATAACTATCCGGCAGTTTATTCACCTTATTGACGAGAACAGGAATTGCTTCAGGAGCAGAAACGACTTGTATAGAATAGTCAACAATATCATTTCCGCTCTTATTAGCGATGGTATTCTTTTCTCCGCTAATTGTAGACGTTTTGCTTGAATTTTCTTCTTCATTTTGCATAAAATGTTTTTTCAATGAACAACCCGTAATAGTGACAACTGATAGGATCAGAAATAAAACAGCAACACGTAGTTTAAACATGACACCCACCCTTTACATTATTAGAGAGAATAAAATTCGACTTCGAGAATTGCCCAGCTCCAGCGCCTAGCCAGTTTTCATCCTGATTAATCTTCCTTGAGTATCTTGCAACAATCATGGCTTGCTAAAGCGATGATTGTTACAGCTCGGGTCAAATAACCTTCGGCAATAAAAGTCAAAATGCGGACTTTTTTTGCCGAAGAACATTTGCCTGTCGGGGCTGACCAAGGCGCTTCCACTTTTCTTTAATGATTCATCTTATTCATCAGCATGGACACGATTAAAGACTTTAAAACATCTGTACCCGGTCCTTTCAATTTTGAACCAATGGATGAATCACTTTCGCTTTGTCCTATTACGAGTTAAAAAGGTTATAATTAGAAACTTGTACCAATATATAGGTCGAAAGACTCTTTTTTAATGTAATTTTCTTGCTTATGCTTTTTATAAACACATAAATCGTACGAAACGGCAAACTCATTGAAAAATGGGGACGCAAAACTAAAGGGGCTACTGTTTTTTTTGACAATGCCAGCCAGTTACCGAACACGACATACTCCGTCGATTTATGTAAATTACAATTGAGGAGGTTTGCATGTGTTAAAATTGTTGATGAAGGGTAAGTACTATTATCATTTATTCCAACACCGTCACAACGAACTTCTGCAACAAGATTGTCTATGTGCAGAGTTAAAAATGAAACTTAAGGTAAAAGCAACGTATCATTATAGTAAGGCATTGGAGCTTGTTTCAAAGATGCAAGCACTGCCACTGTGATTAAACAACAAAGCCTAGGCTTCTATAGCCTAGGCTTTAATTATTTTTAATGGGACATTGTTTCACTGCCGTCGTCATGACCGTCTTTAGTTACCTTCAACACCCCTACGGCACCTTTGGTTGCATGATTGAACTGATGGGTAACAAAGGGATAGCTACCTTCCTTTGTAACGGTAAACTCGACGACCGCGCCGCCGCTTGCTGCCAGCAGGACAGTTTGCATACCTTTCAATCGGTTAAATGGATTCCCATCCATATACACATCGTCAAAAAGGGTACCGACAACATGGAAACTGCTCACTTCATTTGGCCCCACATTCATTACATAGAACCGAACCTTATCCCCGACTTTTGCAAGGAGCGGCTTGTCAACAAGAGAGCCAACCGTACCATTTGTATTCAAATCACCCTCTTTTAAAGCCTTCGTTGAGAAAACAACATATTTAGGAGTTCCATTTGTAAAATCGTTTAGATCATTGTATTTGTACCATTCATTTTGAACAATAACGAATTCACGATCGACATCTGCATCTGTCGGATAGCCTGTTTTCGGTTTGACAATGATCGTACCATGCATTCCATTGGCGATATGAGAGAGAACAGGTTTGGTTCCACAATGATACATGAACACACCAGGGTTATCAGCTGGGTAACTAAATGTCCCCGTATGATTTGGCATAACATTCGCAAAATCCGAGGATGGTGCTGCATGGACAGCATGCATATCCATGCTATGTGGAATGGACGGATCCATGTTTTTTAGCGTGAAATTAATGTTATCCCCTTGGTTAACAACAATGACAGGGCCAGGTGCTTCACCATTAAATGTCCATGCCTTATACATATCACCTTTAGAAATTTCTATGTCTGTAATCTGGGCGGTCATTTCAATATTAACCTCATGTTCACCGATGCGAGTTATTTTCATAGGAGTAGGTTTCTGATTCAAATTCTCATGGGGTCCGAAAACTTGTGTAGCGGCTTTTTTGTTGGCTTCGGCTTTCACCACTTTTTCACTTGTAGAAGTGGTTTTTCCACAAGCACTTACTAATAGAACAGAAGAAACGAGAATGGCAGCAACTTTTGCGATTTTACCCAATGAAATCTCCTCCATTTATCCCCTAATTGTTTTGTTTACGCTTTCATTTTACCCATTGGAAAAAAACCACTAGTGATATTTTTCACTCAATAGCCTCATGATAGTGAACGATTTGTGAATTAGTGAGCAAACCTATATTTACATGGTGTTAATGCTAAATAATGCCACGAAAATGTGGATACTCTATTCATAAAAGGAGGAATATTTAATGAAAAACAAAGGCGACAAAACAAGTGAAGGACTAAATCAAATTTTTGAAATTATCAATGCTAAAGGGGATGAAGGTGAGATTAAGGAAATCCTTGAAAACTCAGATTCAACCATTAATGATAAAAAGGAACTAGAAGAATAACAAGAAAAGGATCTAGTGATTGAAAACTAGGTCCTTTGGCTATATTTTATGAAATTGTGGGTAAGTAAGAATAATTTGTGAATAATTCAGAATTTTTGTGGATATCCTCCAATAGTTCTGTGGATATAAGTCTAATAAGTTTAAATATTCACTAAAGTTATTAGACGTATGTGGATAAAATTGTTGGTAAATGTGAATAACCTAAACACACTTGTGGATAACATGTGAAAAACTGTGCATAACGCTGTGGATTACAATTTCAGGAAGCGGCTTTCTTATTAGGTCAAAAGCGGCATGGACGGCTAAAAACATTTTTTATATGCTTTTCTTATAACGTTTTCACCTCTATTTTTTCACCACATCCTAGATCTTCAACCATAATACCTTTATTTACCCACATCAAAGAGCAGACACACTTTCTATACTATAAAAATAAAAAGGGAGAGGTTTCATGAGTGTGTTTTTTAGAAAAAAGTATCTTTTTGCATTGATCCTCATCGTAGTCTTTTTATCAAGTATTCCTCTGATGGGAGCTAGAAACGCAGAGGCACAAGAGACAAATGTGAAAAATTTAGTCATCGATCTCAATGTTCCTCAGGTAACAAGAGAGGTCAGAAATAATCAAATCCAATTGAATCCCTTACACGTGTATAAGGATGGCCATTTTATGATAGCCTCCAACCTCGCCTGGAAGTCATCTAATAAAAATGTAGCAT
This sequence comes from Bacillus sp. SORGH_AS_0510, assembly GCF_030818775.1. NCBI lineage: Bacteria > Bacillati > Bacillota > Bacilli > Caryophanales > Bacillaceae > Bacillus > Bacillus sp. SORGH_AS_0510. Next base: position 1,105,037 of record NZ_JAUTAU010000001.1, read on the forward strand.
CAGTTACAAAAGATGGACTGGTTACGTTAAAAGGACATAAGGGAAAAACCTTTATTTCGGTGAGCGATGGACAGTACAGTGATCGAATTTCTATTCAATTTAAGGAAGATCAGGTCCTTGTGAAAAAACAAGAAGATTCCCGCTATGATCTCATCGGTCAGGCATTAAAGCAGATGACGATGGAAGAAAAAGTGGGGCAAATGCTAATGCCGGATTTCCGGACATGGAATGGCAAGAATGTTACTGAAATGCAGCCGGAAATTGCTCAACTTGTAAAAGATTATCATCTCGGCGGCGTCATTTTATTCCGAGAAAATACAGTAGCGGCCGACCAAACCACCAAGCTGGTTCATGCTTATCAGGAGGCATCAGAAAAATACGGAATGCTGATTTCCATTGACCAAGAAGGCGGGATCGTCACACGTCTGCAAACAGGAACGGATTTTCCTGGGAACATGGCGCTCGGCGCTGCACGTTCAGACGAGCTAGCTGAAAAGGTCGGCAAAGCGATTGGGGAAGAACTGAACGCGCTAGGTATCAATATGAACTTTGGACCTGTCATGGATGTCAACTTAAATCCTGATAATCCAGTGATTGGCGTTCGATCATTTGGAGAAAACCCAGAGCTCGTCGCTCAATTGGGCAAGGCTTATATAAAAGGACTGCAAGAAACGGGAACGGCTTCCACAGCTAAGCACTTCCCAGGTCATGGTGATACGGCTGTGGATTCACATGTCGGGCTTCCAGAGGTGCCGCATGACATCGACCGTTTGAAAAAAGTAGAGCTGTATCCGTTCCAGCAGGCAATGGATGCCGGAATTGATGCCATCATGACGGCTCACGTAACGTTTCCGAAAATTGATGATTCAAAAGCCATTTCTAAAGCTGATGGCACGGAAATTGCGATTCCCGCCACATTATCTAAAAAAGTGTTAACTGGGTTAATGCGGGAGGATATGGGCTATAAAGGAGTTATTGTGACCGACGCCATGAACATGGGAGCCATTTCAAAGCACTTCGGTCCTGTAGACGCTGCAATCCGTGCGGTTCAAGCGGGTGCGGACATTCTTCTGATGCCAGTTGGAGTGTCTGAAGTCGCGAATGGAATATATAAAGCAGTGGAGAAGGGCGATATTTCAACGGACAGACTGGATCAATCAGTCGAGCGCATTTTAACATTGAAACTAAATCGAGGAATTGTGAAGGCCGAGGAAGAAACGAGCCTGGATGAGAAGGTAGAAAACGCGATGAAAATAGTCGGTTCTGCTGAACATAAGGCAATAGAAAAGGAAGCAGCCGCCCAATCAATCACCCTGGTGAAAAATGATGGCGTGCTTCCGCTTAAGACAACAAATGGAGATAAGATTGCAGTTGTCGGAGGTTCTAACTTCTATATGAATTTACTCGCTGACGAAGTGAAAAAGCATCATGGAAATGTAATCTATATCAATACTTCGAAGCAACTCACAGCAGCGCAGCTCAATCAAGTGAATGATGCTAAATATATCATTGCCGGAACGTATACTTCATCAGTAGGTGGCAGGGCACCTACAGCTGATCAAATGGTAATGACCAACCAGCTGATTGCAACAGGCATTCCTGTTGTGGCAGTAAGTGCAAGAAATCCATACGACATAATGTCCTATCCAACAGTTGGAGCCTATCTTGTCCAGTATGGCTTCAAACCAGCCAGCTTCGAAGCAGCAGCAAACACCATCTTCGGTGAAAACCAGCCAACAGGCAAGCTGCCAGTAACCATCTACAACCAAGACGGAAGCGTATTATACGGCTACGGCCATGGACTGAATTATTAAAAACATTAAAAAGAGGGACAGTCCCCCGGCGCTTTAGCGCAGCGGGGGACTGTCCCTCTTTTTGTTCTTAAATGACATTTGTCATCTCATTTTGGTGACATTGCTTACTAAAAACCCTCGACTTCAAATCGTAAAATGAAATCAAGAAAGCAGGAGGTGTTCGAAAATGGATGAAATTTTACGCTTAACGAACGTGACAAAGTCATTTCAACATAAAAAGGCAGTCAATGATGTGAGTTTTACGATTGGAAAAGGAGAAGTGGTGGCGATCCTTGGTCCAAATGGCGCAGGGAAAACAACTACCATCTCCATGATCTTAGGCTTGCTCAAGCCGACCTCTGGAGATGTAACCCTATTTAATCACCAGCCACATGAAAAGCAGGTCCGAGAAAAAATCGGGACCATGCTTCAAGAAGTCAGTGTTATGCCGGGACTGAAGGTGCGTGAAATCCTCGAACTGATCCAGAGCTATTACCCGCATCCACTACTGATGAGTGAACTTATCCAACTAACGGGTCTAACCGAGCAGGATTTAAAAACCCGTGCCGAAAAATTGTCAGGAGGACAAAAGCGCCGCTTAAGCTTTGCGCTCGCACTTGCAGGAAACCCCGAACTAATCATATTTGATGAACCTACTGTCGGCATGGATATATCAGCGAGAAACCGCTTTTGGCAGACGGTCCGCATGCTGGCGTCACAAGGAAAAACAATTATTTTTTCCACCCATTACCTTCAGGAAGCCGATGACGCAGCAGGTCGGATTCTCCTATTTAAAGACGGTAGCATCGTCGCTGACGGAACGCCGGATCAAATCAAAGCGAGAATCTCCAAGCAATCCGTTTCCTTTATCGTCGATCCGGAACAGTCCTTGGAGACGTTATATCAGCATCAAGAAATTAATAATATCTATCGGAAAAATAACCGCGTATACGTACAAACATCAAACACGGATCAAGTGTTAGAGTTGATTTTTCAAGAGAAATTAGGCGCGCACGACATTCAAATAGAACGTGGAAAGCTAGAGGAAGCATTTGAGCAACTCACTAGCGAAGCAAAGAAGGAGGCTATTTAAATGAAAACACTTCAAATGCAATGCAAAATAGAAATCATCAGGGTTTTAAGGAATCGGTATTTTGTTTTCTGGTCGCTCGTCATGCCGATAGCCTTCTACTATATTTTTACCAATCTAGTGAATTCAGATGTGCCGAACAAAGCCGAATGGCAGGCTCACTATTTAATGTCGATGACCGTATTCAGCGTAATGGGATCATCCATGATGACGCTTGGTATTCGCTTGGTGCAGGAACGCTCGCAGGGCTGGTCCACATTCATTCGCATCACACCTCTGTCTGACACGGTCTACTTTGCCGCCCAAATGATCGGGCAAAGCGTGATTCACCTTCTTTCCATTACGATTATTTTTATCGCAGGTGCTCTGATTAATCATGTGTCATTAACAGCTGCCGAATGGGTGATGAGCGGCATCTGGATTTTACTAGGCTCTCTGCCATTCCTTGCCATCGGTACTCTTATTGGCATGATGAAAAAAGTAGAAACCGCGGCTGGTATCAGCAATGTCATCTACATGGTCCTTGCGGTAGCCGGCGGTTTATGGATGCCGTTGGAAGTGATGCCGAAACTGGTGCGATCAATCGCTCAATGGCTGCCTTCCTACAACTTCGGAAATGGCGCCTGGGAAATCGTCCGCGGCAATATGCCTCATTGGAAAAATATTCTTATTTTAGTCGCCTACTTAGCTGTATTCATGCTACTATCGAAATATATTAGAAGAAAACAAGAAGCGGTGTGATGTGGTGTGAAGTGGTCACTTTTTCCAAGACGATTCGGATTCTTTCCTTATATCTTTCTCATATATATAGGCTTTCCTATCTTTTACCTAACAAAAGAAGTAGGAATGAAGCAGCTCATTGGCTATCTGATGGTGCTGCTTTTCTTAGTGACGTACCGCCAACTCTATTTCTCAATAGGGAAAAAAAGCTTTTCGGTTTGGCTCGCAGTTCAGCTTGCCATCGTATTTTCCTTTAGTGTGCTTTATCACTTAAACTACATGTTTTTAGGATTTTTTCCGGCGAATTTTCTTGGCTGGTATCAGGATAAGCGATTGTTTAAAAGAGGATTCATTAGTTTAGTATGTGTACAACTACTGCCGTTTGCGATCGAGATATTGAAAACGGGAACTTTTTTAACCCCTAAAGAACTGATTTATTATGTTCCATTCCTTATCATCATGCTAATCTCTCCCTTTGGTATTCGCTCAATGAACCGCCGGATGGAGCTCGAAAAAGCGCTCGACCAAGCCAATCAAAAAATCGAAGAATTGGTCAAACGAGAGGAGCGGGTACGGATTGCCCGCGATCTCCATGATACACTCGGCCATACATTATCACTTCTGACGCTAAAGAGCCAGCTTGTGCAACGGCTCACAGTGGTTGACCCTGAACGAGCGCGTCTCGAGGCAAAAGAAATGGAAGTCACCTCCCGTGCTGCACTCAAGCAGGTCCGTGAACTGGTGTCAGATATGAGAGCTGCAACTATTGCAGAGGAACTCATCCAGGTGCAGCAAATTTTACGAGCGGCAGGGATTACCTATCAGTACGAGGGTGAGGTAGATTTTTCAACGATATCTCCGTTCACACAAAACATTATTTCCATGTGTGTGCGGGAGGCTGCAACGAATGTCGTGAAACATAGCCGCGCCACGCATTGCTCCGTTTCTATTAAGTTTTTTTCTGAAAAAATGAACATAGTCATCCGGGATGACGGGATGGGTGTAAGTAAAAGTCGAGCGTTTGGGAATGGTTTGCGGGGGATGGAAGAGAGACTAGCCCTCGTTGACGGCGGAGTCACGTTAACAAACCATAATGGTGCAGTCTTGGAACTGACGGTGCCAATTATTAAAAAAGCAGAGGGGGCAGCGGGATGATCCGCTTATTTATTGCAGAAGATCAACGAATGTTACTGGGAGCGCTGGGTTCCCTTTTGGACTTGGAGGCTGATATGGAGGTAGTCGGGCAGGCGATGAATGGAGTTGACGCTCTTTCTGCGATTTTGGAGCTGAAACCCGATGTGTGCTTGATGGACATTGAAATGCCAGCCATGAACGGTTTGGAAGTGGCGGAAGAGCTTATGCAAAGAGGTGCTTCCAGTAAGGTAATTATCTTAACGACGTTTGCCCGGCCTGGTTATTTTGAGCGAGCGGTGAAGAGTGGTGTCCACGGTTATTTGCTGAAAGACGGGGAGATAGATGAATTAGCAGATGCTATAAGGAAGGTAATCACGGGAAAACGCGTATTTAGTCCAGAGCTAGCCTTTACAGTCATACGTGAGGAAAACCCGCTTACATCGAAAGAACAAGAGATTCTAAGATTAGCAGCGTTAGGAAAAACCACAAAAGAAATCACGGCCGAATTATATCTATCCTCCGGTACCGTCCGGAACTACATCTCCGAAATCATCCACAAACTAGACGCCAAAAACCGAACCGAAGCAGCCGCCATCGCCGAAAAAAAAGGATGGCTTTAAATAACGGGGACAGTCCCCCAGCGCTTTAACGCACTGGGGGACTGTCCCCGTTTTCATGGGCAACTCCCCATTTATCGCCCTTTCTATGTTGGACAACCTTCCTTCAATTAGGGACAAGAATAAATTAGTACTAGTCGTAAGGAGGGAAGGACATGGTGCGAAAGGCAATTATTCCCGCAGCAGGGTATGGAACACGCACTCTGCCAATCACGAAAGTGCTACCAAAGGAGATGCTGCCGATCTGCGGGAGGCCGGCAATTGACTATCTTGTTGAAGAAGCAATCAATTCAGGAATCGAGCAAATTCTAATTGTTGTATCAAGGTCTAAAAATATGATTCTGGATTACTATGACCGGTCAGTAGAATTAGAAAACTATTTAGAGGAAAAAGGGAAAACTCATCTATTAAAGGAAATCACTCTTCCAGATGTGCATTTTCAATATATTCGACAATCCTATGCACGCGGTTTAGGAGAGGCTATCCTCCTCGGTAAACATTTTGTAGGAGATGAACCGTTTGCCGTTTTGCTGCCGGATGAGATTATTCTTTCAGACAAGCAGCCGCCGTTAAGACAATTAATTAATATGTTCAAAGAATACAAGGGAAATGTCGTCGGTGTACAAAGGACGGACCCCTCTCTATTAAGTAACTACGGTGTCATCAAACCGCAAGCGCTAAGAGAAAAAGAGTACACCATTAAAGATATCGTTGAAAAACCACAGCAATCGCCGCCCTCAGACCTGGCTGTCATAGGTAGATATATATTTGACCCTGCCATCTTCCATTATCTAGAAAATGTCACGCCGGGTGTGGGTGGAGAAATTCAACTGACAGACGCTATTAAGGCAATGTCTCTAGATTATTCAACCTATGCCTTGGAAATCCAAGGAAAAAGCTACGATATAGCCAAGAGTGAAGAGTATATCAAACTGATTAACATCTTGTGTGGACCGAAGGAGGATTAATCCAGCGTGAAAATATTAATCGTCGGCACGGGGTATGTAGGAACGACGACAGGTCTAATATTTTGCGAAATGGGTCATCAGGTTACTGGACTTGATTTAGACGAAAATAAAATCAAAGCCTTGGAAGCTGGTACATTACATTTCTATGAACCGGGACTTGAAGACCTGTTAGCCAAGCACGTCGCCGCTAGAAATATTACTTTTACTAAAGAAACAAAAAAAGCTGTTAAAGAAAATGATGTCATTTTCATATGTGTTGGAACTCCACAAGACGCAGATGGTAGTGCAGACTTAACTTTTGTGAAAAATGTGGCAAAGTCCATCGGAAAATATATGGATAGCTATAAGGTGATTGTCACGAAAAGTACGGTTCCCGTCGGAACAGCAGAGCTGGTCACAAAATGGATCGGTGAAAACCAAACCGACAACATACCGTTTGATGTTGTCTCCAACCCAGAGTTTCTCCGTGAAGGCTCTGCTGTTCATGATGCACTAAACCCGGACCGCATTGTGATTGGTACAACAAGTGAGAAAGCAAGAGCCATAATGCAAGACCTGTATAAAGACTTTCATTGTCCAGTCGTCGAAACGAACCCTAAGGCTTCCGAAATGATTAAGTATGCCGCCAATTCATTTCTCGCCTTAAAAATATCCTATATTAATGAATTGGCTAAATTGTGTAATAGGCTTCAGATTAATGTGAATGATGTCTCAAAGGCAATTGGATTGGATCACAGGATTGGCCCACATTTCCTTAATGCCGGATTAGGCTATGGAGGTTCTTGTTTTCCTAAGGATGTGAGCGCCTTAATCCAAGTGGCGAGACAAAATGGACGGCCGTTGTCCATATTAGAAAGCGCCGCTAAAGTGAACAAAGAACAAACTGATTATTTTATTGAAAAAATCAAGCAGGTCCTCGGAGGAAATCTCCAAAGTAAAACGATTGCTGTTCTAGGAGTAGCATTTAAAGCAAACACCGATGACACGAGGGAGTCTCCGAGTCTCGTTCTCATCAAACAATTAAAAGAAGAGCAAGTGAACCTAAGGGTGCATGATCCGATTGTAAAGCTGGAAAGCGGGCAATTCACAACAGTAGAGGAGACGCTGACTGGGGCGGATGCAGTTGTACTTTGTACGGACTGGGACGACTATAAAGCACTTGATTGGGCCAGTCTTAAATCATTAATGAACCAACCATATATTTTTGATGGAAGAAACATGATTGATAAGAGATTGGTCGGAAGCCTGGGATTCCACTACTTAGGGGTAGCAAATCATTAATATCCACGCAAAAAAAGAGCATTCGATTATGCTCTTTTTTGTGTTATTTCTGACTTTGTAAGACCAGCTGCAACCCTAATCCAATATAGATAGCTCCAACGACTTTCCCTTGCCAGCGTGCAAATCTACTATTCTTATTAGAAAATAGTCGTTTTCCAATCGAACTGGTAAGAAAGGCTAAGAGAGTGGTATACAAAATGCTCATCAGCACAAATGTTAGTCCAAGACTTAATAACTGATAAACGACAGGTGTGCCGTTGTTATGGACGAATTGCGGCAGGAACGCTAAGAAAAATAGTGCTGTTTTCGGATTCAGCAACTCAATAAGCAATGCCTGGCGAAACGACACCGAAGGATTACTCTTTTTTGTAACAACCGGCTTTTCTTGCTGTAATTTCGTTTTTTCGAGTAATGATCTGATTCCTAAGAAGATCAAATAAGCAGCACCTAAATACTTTACAATCTCAAATGCAAGAGCGGATGTCATTAAAATGGCAGACAAACCAAGAACGGCCGCTACTGTATGAATTAAATCTCCAACGGCGATTCCTACTCCAGTAATGATGCCGGCTTTTCTTCCACCTTTTGCTGTTTGTGTGACAGTGAGTAAAACGGCAGGGCCGGGAATCAGGAATAGTACTAAAACAACTAATATGAACGTAAGCATTCTCTCACACCTCTATTCCGCAATTTAACTATTATTATACTATATTCAAACTGCCATAATTGGAAAAATAAACAATTAGACAATGATATAATATGATGGTAGTATTAAGGAACTGTCAGCGAAACAATATTATTTTAAAAAGAAATAAATTGTTTGTTGACAAAAATAGTAGTTAAGTAGTATGATATAAAAGTTGTCGCAGATAACACTTAAAGCTTTTGAAAAAAAGAAAAAAGTTGTTGACAACGAAAAATAAAAATGATACGATATAAAAGTTGTTTCATTAAATTGTTCTTTGAAAACTAAACAAACAAAAACGTCAACAAACAATAATATTTAACTTCTTAATGAAGTTAAGCCAACGTAACAAAATGAGCTAATCAACTTTCTTGGAGAGTTTGATCCTGGCTCAGGACGAACGCTGGCGGCGTGCCTAATACATGCAAGTCGAGCGAACCACTTCGGTGGTTAGCGGCGGACGGGTGAGTAACACGTGGGCAACCTGCCTGTAAGACTGGGATAACACCGGGAAACCGGTGCTAATACCGGATAATCCTTTTCCTCACATGAGGGAAAGTTGAAAGTCGGTTTCGGCTGACACTTACAGATGGGCCCGCGGCGCATTAGCTAGTTGGTGAGGTAACGGCTCACCAAGGCGACGATGCGTAGCCGACCTGAGAGGGTGATCGGCCACACTGGGACTGAGACACGGCCCAGACTCCTACGGGAGGCAGCAGTAGGGAATCTTCCACAATGGACGAAAGTCTGATGGAGCAACGCCGCGTGAGCGATGAAGGCCTTCGGGTCGTAAAGCTCTGTTGTTAGGGAAGAACAAGTACCGGAGTAACTGCCGGTACCTTGACGGTACCTAACCAGAAAGCCACGGCTAACTACGTGCCAGCAGCCGCGGTAATACGTAGGTGGCAAGCGTTGTCCGGAATTATTGGGCGTAAAGCGCGCGCAGGCGGTCCTTTAAGTCTGATGTGAAAGCCCACGGCTCAACCGTGGAGGGTCATTGGAAACTGGGGGACTTGAGTGCAGAAGAGGAAAGCGGAATTCCACGTGTAGCGGTGAAATGCGTAGAGATGTGGAGGAACACCAGTGGCGAAGGCGGCTTTCTGGTCTGTAACTGACGCTGAGGCGCGAAAGCGTGGGGAGCAAACAGGATTAGATACCCTGGTAGTCCACGCCGTAAACGATGAGTGCTAAGTGTTAGGGGGTTTCCGCCCCTTAGTGCTGCAGCTAACGCATTAAGCACTCCGCCTGGGGAGTACGGCCGCAAGGCTGAAACTCAAAGGAATTGACGGGGGCCCGCACAAGCGGTGGAGCATGTGGTTTAATTCGAAGCAACGCGAAGAACCTTACCAGGTCTTGACATCCTCTGACACTCCTAGAGATAGGACTTTCCCCTTCGGGGGACAGAGTGACAGGTGGTGCATGGTTGTCGTCAGCTCGTGTCGTGAGATGTTGGGTTAAGTCCCGCAACGAGCGCAACCCTTGATCTTAGTTGCCAGCATTCAGTTGGGCACTCTAAGGTGACTGCCGGTGACAAACCGGAGGAAGGTGGGGATGACGTCAAATCATCATGCCCCTTATGACCTGGGCTACACACGTGCTACAATGGATGGTACAAAGGGCTGCAAGACCGCGAGGTTTAGCCAATCCCATAAAACCATTCTCAGTTCGGATTGTAG